>NC_016935.1:257500-557500 GCF_000250655.1 Paenibacillus mucilaginosus 3016 | reverse complement strand
GCCCCGGGAGATCCTCCTTCCCCGGCAGCAGGCTGACTGACACCGGTGCCCGAAGACGAACCGCCGCCGCTGTTCGAAGATCCCGCGCCGATCGTATACTTGTAGCTTCGGGGCTCGCTGGCGATGCCGTTCTTGACCGCATAGACGACCAGCGTGCGGCTCTCCGTCAAGGTAATCGGTCCCGTGTAGTCATAGACCGTGGTGCTCCCGGCAAATCCGTAGACGAGCTTGGCTCCGGCCGTAACCGTCTTCAGCTCCACCGTCTGCTTGCCGGTGTAGCTTCCCGCAGCGGGTGAAGTCTCCGGCGCTCCCGGCCGCTTCAGAAGGACGACCGGACCGGGAGGCACGTACCTGCCTTCCAGGTCCTCCGGAAGCTTCGCCTGCACCTCAAGGTGGTACACATCCTCTGCGTTCAACCGCTCTTCAAGCGTCCGGCCGAGGTACACCTCCCGCGTAACCGTCTTGCTTTCGCCGGTACGGCTTGTAATGGACACCCGCACCGCGGTTCCCGGGCTCACTTCCGCTCCGGCCTCCCGGCCCGTGTCGTCCTCCGCCCTCAGCTTCGCCTGAAGAAGCGACTGGCCTGCCGACCCGGCAGTCGTCCTCAAGGCGGTCAAGCTCAGCCGGGGTCTGGTGAACGCCGCCGTTCCATCCAGCAGTCCGCCGCCATAATAAGCCGAAGCGGAGTAGGAGCCGCTGCCCTTGGCTGCCGGCGGCTCAAGCCTGCGGGCCGTATGGGACAGGATCCGCTCCACATCGGCAGAGGTCAGGTCGGGGTCCTGCATCTTGAGCAGGGCCGCCAGTCCGGCCGCAAGCGGCGCGGAGAAGGAGGTCCCGTTGCCGATTCCCACCGCGTCCGGCCCGGTATGCAGGGTCGAGTACATCGAGGTGCCGGGAGCAACGACCGTTACCCTGCCGATATTCGAGAAGTCGGCGATGGTCAGGCCGCCTCCTTCCGCACGGGTGACGGAGCCTACCGACACCACCCCCGGCATGCTTGCCGGAAACAGCGTGCGGTAAGCCCGGCGGGGCAGTTCTTCACCCTCCGTCTCCTCCTCTTCCCGGAGCACGTTCCCCGCCTCATCTCCGGTCCAGTGATTGCTGTCGTTGCCCGCAGCGGCGACGACCACGATCTTTTTGCTGAAGGCGTACTCGATGGCATCCTTCACGGCCTGTACCTCACCGGACATCCCAAGGCTCAGGTTGATCACGTCCGCCCCGTTATCCGCCGCCCAGTAGATGCCTTCGGCCACATCGGAGCTCTCGATATCCGTCCGTCCGCTGCCGCCCACTTTGACGGGAAGTATGCGCACAGGACCCGGTCCGGCGGCCCCCGCGATACCTACACCATTATCGGTCAGGGCGGCGGCAAGCCCCGCTACCATCGTCCCGTGGCCGTTCTCATCCTCCGGGTTCCAATCCCGGTTCTTCACATCGTAGCCCCGCAGCAGGACGCCGGCGAGGTCCTCATGGTCCGCCCGCACCCCCGAATCAATAACGGCAATCGTGACCGGCTGGCGGTCCGTATTCCCCTGCACCCTCTCCCAGCCGTAGGTCAATTCGGTAACCGACAATCCCCATTGGTAATCGAGGTAGGGGTCATTCGAAGCCACAGTCTTCAGGCTTTTGCCGCTTCCTTTGCCTGCCCCGAGCAGCGAACCCTTCTCCACCGGCAGGGCCGGACGGTAATCCAGATCGGTGTAATGAAACCGGTATACCGGCTCGGCATATTCCACATCCGGATTCTCCATGAGCCGCTTCACAGCATCAGGCACACTCTCCTGCTCCTGCGTCTGCACGGTCACCGTAGTGCTGACCTTGCCGGACGCCTTCAGCATCCGTGCGCCCGATGGAGCCTCAGCCGTCTTCTTGTACTTGACAAGCACCTTGCCCGGCACGACCTCCGGGGCTGATGCTGCCGGGATCGGCTCGCTCTCCTGTACCGGCTCCGGTTCCGCCGTCCCCATCTCTGCCGCTGCGTCGGCTGCGCACGACAAAAAGGGCGACAACACGAGAGCTGCCGCCAGTCCGGCGCAGGCCAGCCTTTGTTTGGGCCAATCCATAGCGGCTCCTCCTTCATCTATCTCTTCATCCAGTCCCTTTTCTCTTCCAATCGAAAAGAAAGTCTACTAAAAGTTTCCATAAGGATAGTATAAAGTCAATTGGGAGCGCTTGGCAATGATTCACGGATGATTTCAGTAAACTTTTAGAATCCAAAGGAGTCAAGGTTACATTATGTAAAAAAATGGAACATTCTAGTTTCATTCAGCGTACTAGAAGTATAAACCACATCAAAGGGGCGCTCCGTCATGAAACCTGCTCTCTCCTCCCTGAACGCACGCCGTCCTTCCAAACTGATGCCTCTGTTCGCCGCCGCCGCATTGACGGCCGCGGCCGGTTGTTCCCCCGGCCCTGCCGGCAGTGCTCCTCCGCCGGCGTATTCCTCAACGGCCGGCAGCCGTCCCCCTGCAGCCACGGCCTCTTCCGCGCAGGTACCGCCCGAGGACTTCTGCGCCGATGCGGATCAGGACCGCAGCTTCGATGATTGCAGCGGCTTCATCGACGCTGCGGAGAACGCCGCCTTCTACGGAGGTGCGGTCCCTTACTACCGCCGCAGCTCCGGAGGCCTTGCGGGCCGCAGTCCTGCGGCTTCTCAGCCGTCAAAGACCGCGCCCGGGAGCACGGTGGAGAACAAAGCCCCTGGCGCCCGCTGTACCCGCTCCCGAAACGACCAAACGTGCCGGAACGTTTACCAAAAGCGGGGATGGCGCAGGGGGAACGGCTTCCGGCACGACGGCAGGTGCAGCAGGTGCGGCGGCAGGGGGCGGCACGTCGCCCCCTGCACAAGCGGGAGCGAGTAAGGGGAGCACGGCCGGTACGGAAGCCTCCGGCGGAACCGGCGCCCGCGGCACGGCGGGCCCGTCCGGGCCGGGAGCCGCAGCCGGAGGAGGCTCGGCCGGCACCTCCGCACCGCCCCAGAGCAGCCCTCCAGGTTCGCGCTCGCTCGGTTCGTCCCCGGGCGGCTCCGCCTCCTCCCCGGCAGCCGCCTCCAGCACTTCCGGCTCCCGCGCCGGAGTCGGCAGCTCCAGCTCAGGTTCCTCCGGATGACCTTTTTTCCGTCATTTGGAGGACATGCTGCATAAAAGTGGACGGCCCGAATCAGAATAATCCGGTACGGGCCCCATTCTCCATCGAAAGGAGGTGCCTCCAGTGACCGACGACATCCGCCGCATCCACGAACTTAACGACCGCAAAACGGAAGAATGGACTTCCGAGGAGCTTCATTATCACCAGCGGGTCATGGCCGACCTGTCTCCCTGGCTGAATGCGCAGGGAACCGCCATGCTCGGGCAGATTATCCATGAGATCGAGCGGCGCAGCGGATACTAGGGACCGCTGCAGCCGTTCCCTTTATCCTATGAACACTTAACATACATATATGTTGATTTTATATGGAATATAGGCGATAATGAATCTTGGAAATCTTATACTTTGCGGGAGGTAGATTAGAAGATGGCACATCAATTACCTGCACTGCCTTATGCGAACAACGCACTTGAGCCCCACATTGACGAAATGACGATGATGATTCACCACGATCGTCACCACAACACTTACGTAACGAACCTGAACGCAGCGCTGGAAGCTCACGCCGATCTTCAATCCAAAAGCGTGGAAGAGCTGATCTCGAACCTGGACGCTCTGCCGGAAGGCATCCGTACTGCCGTTCGCAACAACGGCGGCGGCCATGCAAACCACTCCCTCTTCTGGGAAACGATCGGACCGAACGGCGGCGGCGCACCAAGCGGCAAGCTTGCTGATGCGATCAACGCTGAGCTCGGCGGTTTCGACAAGTTCAAGGAAGACTTCGCAAAAGCGGCAACAACCCGTTTCGGCTCCGGCTGGGCCTTCCTGTCCGTAACCAAAGACGGCAAGCTCAAAGTAGCTTCCCTGCCTAACCAGGACAGCCCGATCATGGAAGGCGAAACGCCGGTCCTCGGTCTGGACGTATGGGAGCACGCTTACTACCTGAAATACCAGAACAAGCGCCCTGACTACATCGCGGCCTTCTGGAACGTTGTCAACTGGGAAGAAGTCGGCAAGCGTTACGAAGCGGCAGCGAAGTAATTCGCGCGAAACGAATAGAATGCAGAAGACCCGCCGGATTATTCCGGCGGGTCTTCTTTGCGCTTGCGCTGCTGCGGCGCCGCAGTGCGACAAGGAAATATTGGGGATGCGGCGTCCGGGCTAAGCGCTTCTAACGTTCCGAGAACACCAGCCGCAGGCCGATGGCCGCATACAGCACCGCTTTGGCTTTGTGAATCCAGGGAGGCATGCCCTTCCCCCCGGTCAGCCTGCCGGCCAGCCAGCCCGCACACAGCGAGACCAGGGTAAAGATCAGCATTGCCTGCACCATGAAGACCGCACCGAGGACGATCATCTGGACAGCCGGCTCCCCGCCCTGCGCCGACACAAACTGCGGGAGCAGCGCGAGAAAGAACAGCGACACCTTGGGGTTGAGCACATTCATAAGAATGCCCCGGCGGTACAGCGCCCCGGCCGCCTGGGCCGGCGGGCTGGCGAGCCCTGCGGCGCCGCTCCCTTCCTTCCAGGCCATCCAGGCCAGATAGAGCAGGTAGGCCGCACCGGCATACTTCACCAGCTGAAACAGGATGAGCGAATTATACAGCAGGGCCGACAGGCCGACGGCGGCTGCGAACGTGTGGGCCACCACGCCGGTGCTCAGGCCAAGCCCCGTGATGACGCCGGCCTTCCTTCCGTTGGTGAGGCTCTGGGCTATGACGAAAAGCAGATCCGGCCCGGGGGCCAAGGTTAGCAGGACGGCAACCGCCGTGAAAGACAAGAGCAGTACGGGATCCAAGCAGAGTCAGCTCCTTGGGCCTCTCGGCCCGGCAGAATGGATTTTATAAAATTTTCTATAGTATAAAAAGAAAATCTGGCCCCCCGGTCCCAAGACCGATATAATCTTAGTATTCTCTTCTTAACAGAAGTACGACCGGAAAAGAGTGAAGCCACCTTTATGAGCAACCTGATATCTCTTCTGCAGAATGTCCCCCTGTTCCAGGACTTGTCCGTCACGGAACTGGAATCGATCGCTCCGCTCTTCCAGGAGCGCAAGTACAAGAAAGGAACCATCCTGTTCCTGGAAGGGGACCTTGGTGAAGAATTCTATCTGATCGGCAGCGGGGTCGTCAAGATCTACCGGATCGACAATTACAAGGAGATCATTCTGTCCCTGTTCCGCCAGGGCGATTTCTTCGGTGAAATGTCGCTGATTCAGAAGGGGCTCCAGCGATCCGCCGCCGCCGAGACTCTCGAAGCCTGCTCGATCTACACCCTGATGCGTTCCGACTTTGCGAGCTTCATGGAGAACAGCCCCAAGCTGTGCATGAGGCTGCTTGAAGTCACCATGGAGCGGCTGCGCAAAGCCAACGAACAGATCTATAACCTGACCTTCCTGGATGTGCGGACACGCACGATCAAGGTCATCTCCCAGCTGGCCGAAGAGCACGGCCTGCAGCGCTCCAGCGGGTACCTCATCAACATGAAGCTGACTCATCAGCAGCTCGCCAATATGGTCGGCACGGTACGCGAGTCCGTCACCAAGGTGCTTCAGGAGCTCCAGGAGGACGACATCATCACGATCGACAAGAAATACATTATGGTCAAAGATCCCGAGCGGATGGCCAAACTCATCTACTGACCGCCGGCCTTTTTCCTTTCACTAACGCCCAACCCCCTCCAAGCACGGATTGCCGGAGGGGGTTTTTGGTCCGTTATTGCAGAGCTTAAGAGGCACCTTCCCGTTCCTTGAAGTAAGCCTTCAGGATGCGCAGGAACACATTCGGAAAGGCATACTGCTCCATCTCCTCCCGGGTGATCCAGCGGTAGTGGGACGGCAGCGGCGCCGAGGATTCGGGAAGCAGCGACGGGTTGTCCACCGTGCCGAGGAAGACGTCCAGCTCCCAATGAATGTGGCTGAATGTGTGCTCGGCCGGCATGAACCACCGCAGCTCCCCGAGACCCAGCCCGTCCGCGTCCAGATGCTCCGCCAGCGCTTCGTGGGCGGGAGCGGGATCCGGCCCCTGCGCCGTATCTCTCCCGTCCGTGCCGGTGCCGGGAGCCAGGGCATGGGGCAGCTCCCACATCCGCGCGAGCAGCCCCTCCGCCGGCCTCTGGCGGATCAGGACGCGCCCCGCCTGCCCGCCAGTGCCCTCGAGCAGGGCAACATACCGGCTCTCCGGCCGGGGCGGCTTCGCCTTCTTCTTCACCGGCAGCTCCGCCTCCATGCCTGCGGCCCGGCCGGAGCAGTGCAGCATGACCGGACAGGTCAGGCAGTGCGGCGACTTCGGCGTACAGACCATGGCCCCGAGCTCCATCAGGCCCTGGTTGAAATCACCCGCAGCCCCTTCGGGAATGAGCTCTTTGGCCAGCTTTTCCATCAGGACCCGGGTGCTGCCCTTCATGATGTCCTCTTCGATCAGGAAGTAGCGCGAGAGCACCCGCATGACATTGCCGTCCACCGCAGGCTCCGGCTTGTTGTAGGCAATGCTGAGAATGGCGCCCGCCGTATACGGCCCCACTCCTTTGAGGGCAAACACTTCCTCCTTGGTATCCGGCACGACGCCCCCATAGCGCTCCTGCACTTCCCGGACAGCGCTCTGCAGATTGCGGGCCCGTGAATAGTAGCCAAGCCCCTCCCAGGCCTTCAGCACCTCGTCCTCCGGCGCTTCGGCCAAGGCCTCCACGGTAGGGAATTTGTCAACGAATCTATGAAAATAAGGGATGACGGTCTCGACTCTCGTCTGCTGCAGCATGATCTCCGAGATCCAGATATGATACGGATTACGGCTGCGCCGCCAAGGCAGATCGCGCTTGTGCCGGCGGTACCACGACAGCAGCTTTTCCGAGAAATATTGCTTTTGTTCTGTACTGTACATGAGTTCTCCTTCGCTTTGCACACGTTGTCAGGCTATAATGGAGAGAAGCAAATCCGAAGCGAAAAGAGGACAAGCCGATGCTGACTCCCGGAGAACTGGCCGCGCGCCTCAACAAGCTGGTCGTCTCAATCCTGCTCGTCGGCCACCAGAAGTGCGAGAGCCACTGGCATCAGAAATCCCGTTCAATCAAATATCATTCCGTCTGGCTCATCATCAAAGGCAGAGGCACCTTCACCATCGGCGGCACCCATTATCCGGCCGAGCCCGGCAAGCTGTTCTGCTTCACGCCCGGCATGGTGGTGGAACGGACGACCGATCCCGAGCAGCCGCTCGAATACTACTTTCTCCGCTTTCATTATACGGAATGTTACGAGGAGAAGGAACAATGGATTTACAGGAATGCCGCCGAGTCCAAGTTCCCGCTCGAGGGGATGTATACGGTAACGAACACGCCGCAGCTCATCTACCAGATGGAGCAGCTCGACCTTCTGTGGAAGCGCCGGGGGCATATGACCGCCATGCGCCGCAAAATCGTGCTCCAGGACTTCTTCCTGACCCTCGTGGCCGACTTCCGGGCACAGAAGATCGCCGGGGATACGACCGCCGCGATCGAGCTCACCCAGGACTATATGATCGGGCATTACCGGGAGCCGCTCACCTTGGAGACGCTTGCCCAGATGGCCGGCCTCAGCGTGAGCCATTACTCCCGCCTCTTCAAGAAATACATCGGTTACAGCCCGATCGATTACCTCACCCACCTGCGGGTCGACCGGGCGAAGGAGCTGCTCGTTCTCTCCGATTACCGGCTGAAATCCATTGCGGGCAGCGTCGGTTATACGGACGAGTTCTATTTCTCGCGCATCTTCAAGAAAGTGACGGGCGAATCGCCCCGGGAGTATGCCAAAAAGCACCGTTTCTTCCCCACTTCCTGAGAACCCCTGTGAGGTTTGACTTTGCCTTCGAAGAAAGTGTACGCTACCTATACATAGAAGCATGAGCCGTGATGAAATGAGGTGGCCCGATGAAACAAGGAGATCTGATCGCGAGGAGCGCCTCGGGCCCGGCCCTGCGCTCCGCCCTCCGGGACCGCCACCGCCTGGCTGCGGCATCGTATGCTCCCTGGCTGCTCGTCTGGGGCGCCGAACGGGCCGTGAATGCGGGACTGCGGTTTGCGGAGCCTTGGCGGGAGGCGGGCCGGCTGCCGGCAGGCCTCTTCCTGGCGGCGCTGCTTGTTTCCCTTAGCCTGCTGCTGTGGGAGAAGCTCCGCCGCAGGGCACCTGCCGGCGTTCCCGCGCGGCTGCTGCCGGCCACGCTGGTCCGGAGCCTCGCCGTGGTCCTGGGGCTCTCCGCCCTGTACCTTGCCGGCTCCCGAATGAGTCTGTGGGGACTGACTCCTTACGACAGCGCCCTGCTGCCGGGCTTCGTGCTGGCATCCGCCTATCTCGTGCTCGGCAGGCGGCTCGGATGGCCGCTGACGGTGCTGGGCGTATGGATGCTGGCTCTCACGGCGGTAACCGCGTGGAAGTATCTCGGCTTCGCCCCCATTCTGGTGTCCGGCCTCGGCGGCTTGTCCCTGATGGCGGTGGCAGGCCTGCTTCGTTTATGGACAAGGGGGATGCGATACCAATGATAATCAAGAAGACCATTCAAATTGTGCTGCTGATCGGCGCCGCGGCCGCCATGCTTGCGGCCTGCGGGCCCAAGAACAGCCCCGAGCCGTTCGGCGGCGGCAAGAATGCGGCCGACACCGCCGCAGCGGCCAAAGCCATGGAGGGCGCTTCCGAGCCCGTACAGGCACTGTATAAGCAGCGGTGCCTCTCCTGTCATGGAGGCGCGCTCGAGGGCAAGGTTGGGCCGAGCACCAACCTGCAGCAGGTGGGCGGCCGGTTCACCAAGGAGCAGATCGCCGCGCAGATCGCCCGCGGAGGCGGCGGCATGCCCGGCTTCCAGGACAAGCTGAGCGCCGAGGAAATCGAAGGCCTGTCCGCCTGGCTGGCCGGCAAGAAGTAACGCGGTCATGACGCACGCATCAAAAAGAACCTCCCTTTCCGTTCTGGATGGGGAGGTTCTTTGATGTCCGCATGCCGTGCTCAGCCGGAGAGGCGCAGCCCCTGCGGATCCGGGCCCGCTTCCCGGCGGCTGCCAATGCTTGTCCGGTTACGCCCTCAGCTCAGCCATCGCGTAGGCCATGGCCGCCGTGTCGCTGTGCGTGATGCTGAGGTGCACGATCAGGCCGCGCACGTCGGTGCCTCCGGCGGCCAGGCGCCCGAGCGAGGCCTCGGACAACCGGCAGTGAGGCTTGCCCTTGGCGTCCGGGAGCACTTCGATGTCGCCGAAGCCCACCTCCCGGCCGATGCCGCAGCCCAGCGCCTTCACGACCGCTTCCTTCGCGGCGAAACGCCCGGCGGTGAATTCGGCGAGCCTGCCGCCGCGTCCCGCGGCCAGCTCCCGCTCCGCCGGCGTAAGGACGCGCTGCAGGAACCGCTCGCCGGATGGCTGCTTCAATATCGCCTGCACTCGGGCGATATCCAGAAGATCTGTTCCAATGCCGATGATCATGGAATGGGGTCCTTTCTTTACGCTCTTTTGGTACAATGAGGATTGCATTCATCGTATCGGATCTTGCGAGTGAGTTCAAGGAGGACTGGAAAAGCATGGAGCATAGAGACAAAGTGCGTCTGCTGGAAGCGGACCGCCGTTATGTGTGGCATCCGTTCACCCAGATGAAGGATTATGCCGAGAGGGACCCGGTGCTGATCGAGCGGGCCGAGGGGGTCTTCCTGTACGATGCGGACGGGAAGGCCTACTATGACACGAACTCTTCCTGGTGGGTGAACGTTCACGGCCACGCGCATCCCCGGATCCGCGAGGCCGTGAACCGGCAGATGGCGAAGATGGATCATGTCATGTTCGCGGGCCTCACGCACGCCCCCGGCATTGAACTGGCCGAGCGGCTGACGGCGCTTACCCCGGACGGGCTGACGAAGGTCTTCTACTCGGACAACGGCTCCACGGCGGTGGAAGTGGCACTGAAAATGTCGTTCCAGTACTGGCAGCAGACCGGCTGTCCCGACAAGACGACCTTCGCCTATGTCGAGCACAGCTATCATGGGGATACGATCGGAGCGGTCAGTGTCGGCGGCGTGGACCAGTACCACTCCGTCTTCCGGCCGCTGCTCTTCGGCGCCCATAAGGTGCCGTCGCCCGATCCCCGTGGACGGCAGGACGGCGATGCGGAAGCAGCAGCCGCTCAAGCGCTGGAGGCGGTACGACACCTCTTCGAGGCTTCCGCCGGCGAGATCGCGGCGCTCATCGTCGAGCCGATGATCCAGGCGGCCGGCGGAATGATCCTGCATCCGGCCTCCTACGTCAGGGGCCTGCGCGAGCTGTGCACGCAGTACGGCGTGCATCTCATCGCCGACGAGGTGGCCGTCGGCTTCGGCCGGACCGGCCGCATGTTTGCCTGCGAGCATGCGGGGATCTCCCCCGACTTCCTGTGCCTCTCCAAGGGCCTGACCGCCGGCATGCTTCCGCTCTCCGTCACCATGACCACCGCCGGCATCTATGATGCTTTCTACGACGACTACGCCAAGCTCAAGACGTTCACGCACGGCCACAGCTTCACCGGCAACCCGCTGGCCTGCGCCGTCGCCCTCGAATCCCTGCGGATCTTCGAGGAAGAGGGCGTCCTTGAGCAGGCCGCCGCCGCGGCTTCGCACCTGCAACAGGCAGCCGCCCGGCTGGCCGCTGATCCGGGCGTCGCGCATCTCCGCGGCCTCGGGATGGTGGCCGCCTTCGATCTCTACCGGGACCGGGACTCCGGGGAGCGCTATCCTTGGGAGGAGCGCATCGGCTTCCGGGTCTACGAAGAGGGACTGCAGCAGGGCCTGTTCCTCCGTCCCCTGGGCGATACGATCTACTTCTGGCTGCCGCTCTGCACGACGGCCGCGCAGATCGACGACATTCTCGGCCGTACGGAGAAGGTGCTGCAGCGGATGAGCCGCTAAGTCCAAGTGCGTCCCAAGCCCCTCCGGCCCCCCGGGTTGTCCGTCATATTTCCCTCCCGCTCGACATATTCGTGAAGTGGAGCCCATAAGGCCAGGGAGGGATAACATCATGATCACCCGTCATAACAAGCTGCAAATTGAACTGCCGAAGTCGCCTTACTCCGACCCCAATGCGGCGTCTGCCGTACAGGAGCTGCTCGGGGGCAAATTCGGCGAGATGTCGACGCTGAACAACTATATGTTTCAATCCCACAATTTTCGCGGCAAAAAGAAGCTGAAGCCGTTCTATGATCTCGTCGCCAGCATTACCGCCGAGGAGTTCGGCCATGTCGAGCTCGTCTCCCATACCATCAACATGGTGCTGACCGGCGAGAGGCGCGATACGTATCCCGGCGACCCGGATATCGGGCCGATGCGCAATGCGAAGGACAAACGCTACAGTCTGCACTTCATCCCGAATGCGCAGACGGCCTATGTCGCCGACTCCCAAGGACGCCCCTGGGTCGGGGATAACGTCTTCAACAGCGGTAATCTCGTGCTCGATCTGCTCCATAACTTTTTCCTCGAGTGCGGAGCCCGAACCCACAAGATGCGGGTCTACGAGATGACCGACCACCCTACGGCCCGGCATATGATCGGTTATCTGCTTGTCCGCGGGGGCGTACATATCATCGCCTATGCCAAGGCTCTGGAGGTGGCGACCGGCGTGGATGTGACCAAGATGCTCCCGATCCCGAGCCTCGAGAACAAATACTTCGATGAGGCCCGCAAATTCGAGGCGATCGGCGAACACCGGAAGCTCTACACCTTCTCGCCGGACGATTACCGCGACATCGCACTGATCTGGAAGGGACAGCATCCGGAGGACGGGTCACCGCTCGAGACGGTCTTCGGCTCACCTCCGGGGGCACCGATTCCCGACCTGCCGGAGGTGCCCGAAGAGTTCGCCCCGGGCATCTCGGCCGAGGACTTCCTGCAGATCGCGAAACGTCTGCAGAGCAATGCCGGGATGAAATAACACGCCTCCGCTGTCCCCCGCACCACACCCTTCGCCAACATCAAACAACCCTCTCCCGTAAGGGAGAGGGTTGTCCTTTTGGCCGGCCATTAGATGCCCGGAATGTCTATTAGATGCCCGGAATATCGGTGCGCTTATGCTCCGTGCGCAGGTAGTGCTTCTCCAGCTTCTCGCGGACTTCATCCGCAATCTGCTTGCCTTCGAGATAGTCGCTGTTATCCTCGTAGGTGATGCCGAGCTCTTTCTCGTCGGTCTGGCCTTCCCACAGGCCCGCCGTAGGCGCCTTGTCCAGCACGCTCTTCGGCACACCCAGCTCGCGGGCCAGCGCCCGCACCTGACGCTTGTTCAGCGTCCGCAGCGGCGTAATGTCAACGGCACCGTCTCCCCACTTCGTGAAGAAGCCGGTAATGGCTTCGGACGCATGGTCGGTCCCCACCACGAGCAGGTTCAGATCGAAGGCGAGTGCATACTGCACAACCATCCGCGTACGGGCCTTGATGTTCCCCTTGCCCCCGCGGCTGACATGCTGGTGGACGCCGATCGACTTGAGCGCATGCTCAGTCTCCAGGGCCATCTCGTTCACCGCTTCCTCGATGTTCGTCTCGACCTTGTACTTCAAGTTGAACGCTTCCGCCGTGGCATAGCTGTCGGCGATATCCTCCTGCGTGCCGTAAGGCTGGAAGACGCCGAGCGTCTTGTACTCGCGGCCCTTCTCTTCAGTCAGCTCGTCAGTTGCACGCTTGCACAGCCCCGTAGCCACTGCGCTGTCGATCCCCCCGCTGATGGCGATCAGCAGCCCGTCGACTCCCGCCTTCAGCACATACTCCTTCAGAAAATCCACGCGCTTGCGGATCTCTTCCTGTACATTGATCTCTGGCTTCACGCCCAGCTTGGCAATGATCTCCTGCTGCAGACTCATCGCGAGCACCTCTCCTTCTTCTATCTCCGTGACGGGGCGGGTTCCTCTGAAAAGTCCTGCTGTCCATGCTTATGTATTTTCCCGCTGTCAAGTTTCCTTACAGTATACCATGATTCTCTTCATAGGTTAAACGGCTTGGCCCCTTCTGAAACAGGAACCGTTTCCATTCATCCCATATGCCCGCGGCACAAAAAAAACTCCCGGGGGATCCTGAGAGGATCCGGCGGGAGCGCTGCGCACTTATTTGCAGTAGGTCTCGAAAGCGCCGATCAAGTCGTTCGCGATCATCTCGGCGGACCGGTCTTCGACCTGGTGACGCTGGATGAAGTGAACGAGCTCGCCGTCTTTCATCAGAGCGATGGACGGGGAGGACGGCGGGTACGGTGCGAAGAATTCGCGCGCCTTCGCTGTCGCTTCTTTGTCCTGGCCCGCAAAGACCGTATACAGGTGGTCCGGCTTCACTTCATGCTGAAGTGCCTTGGTCACGCCCGGGCGGCATTGGCCCGCCGCACAGCCGCAGACGGAGTTGACGACAACCAGGGCCGTGCCCTTCATGTTCTCGAGCGCTTCCGTTACTTCCTCAGGGGTGCGAAGCTCCTGGATGCCGATCCGAGTCAGCTCGTCTCTCATCGGCTGCACCATATCCATCATGTATCTCTCAAACGACATGGACATTGTTCTGCTCACTCCTTCGATCCCATGTTCCGCAGGGGACATTTGTGTTATGTCCTATTATACATCGGGTCATCGGGAAAGCAAAGGGCTGCAGGCGCAGGGCCTGCAGCAGACAAGAACCGGTGCCTCAGCGGCCGTCCTCGCTGCGCTGCGGGTCCGCTTCCCCCGGCTGGAACGCATCGTAGGCGACATCCTTGTCCGGATGCATAAAGCGGTCGGCCTTCGGCGGAATGCCCCGCTCGAAGATATCCCGGTTCTCCGCCGTCTGGAAGCCCACGTCCTTATACGGGTGAACCCACTCGTCTCCGGACATGATGGACGGGTCGGTATCCTTGCTCCACTGCTCCAGCGGAGAATTCGCGGAAGTGTAGTCGTGGTCGCCGATCAGCACCCCGTGCTCGTTCACGAAGGCTTCCCGGGGACCGCGGCCCGACTGGTATTCCGGCTTGAACTCGATTTCGAAGGGATCGAGCGCCGGGTCATTTTTGGCGTTGTACTCTATGTCGGTGTTCACATGGTCGTAGCCCTCGGGGTCGTGTCCCCCGGGGCGGTTAGGGGTCGTCACGGAACGTGCCTCCTTATTCAGCCGGACGGTTAGGTCCGCTCAGCCGTTTATCCATCACTCCCGCAGCATTGGCCTGCCCGTTGCTGTTCTCGTGCATCTCCTGCTCTTTGGAATTGTTCGAGCGGTTCTTCTTGTTCTTCGCCATAGTCTCATCTCCCTTCTAATGCCTAGTATGCGGCAGCCTGCCGTCAATCCATGCGGAAAGCGCACCCGCAGAAAATGGAAGCGTCGAGCTCCCGGCCGGGGAAAGAAGCGGATTGGACAAGGGGCGTGTTGGGCCCGTAAAACGACAAAAGCCCCGACCGGATGGCGAGCAGCCAAGGTCAAGGCTTATGGGTGTAATGCATGTTCTGCGGTGGGAACCTATATCGTGCGCCGGCAGTCAACTCCTGCAGCGTCGAACCGTCAACCCCTCATCTTGCTTGTTGAATCTGTCATGATACTGTGAAACTAAAACAATGAAAGCCCTGCCTCTCTTCCATCCTTGCGGCTCCGAAGACCGCGCCAGTGTGAATCAGTACAAACCACAGTTGAACATTCATGGGAATCCTTAAGAATTGTCATTCGATGTGCGGTGAATCATGGAAAGTGGGTTAAAAATTCGAGGGGATTCAAATTCATAGGGGTTATTTGAGGTTCCTTCTTTTGCAAAGCATAACACCTATCATACTACCAATATCGGCATAAGTCAATGAAAAGTGAAGAGCAGGCACAAAAAAAAGGGGCCCTCAGCCCCTGCTTTCTCCTCTCAGCTCCTCCAGATTCCAGGTCTGGATCCCGTTATCTTCAATAATGCCCAGGGTCACGTCCGCTATATCGATATCCGCCAGCAGCTTGTCCCGTACACGGAACTTGATGTCATCCGCCTCGGCCAGAGCCAGTCCCCGCCGCAGCTCGATGTAACCGTCCACGTGGTAGAAACGCCCCTCCTGGATGATCCGCAGCGTGTTGATATCCCGCACGTCCGGGTCCCCGAGAATCAGCTCCGAGACCTTGGTCTCCACTTCGACCGGAGCGGCGACGCCGATCAGACCGGCCATATTGTCGAACCCGACCTTAAAGGCCACAATCACCATTAACAGCCCGATCAGAATGGTGGCGATCCCGTCAAAGACCTTCAGCGGCGTAAACTCCGCAATAACTACGGCGGCTAACGCGAGCACCGCACCGGTCGTGGCCACAATATCTTCATAGAAGACCAGACGTGTCGGCGGTGCGGCACGCCCCACATTCCGGAAGGCCGCCGGGATGACGTCCATTCCGTGTGCCTCCACCCGGGTTTCTTTGAGAATCTCATGCATGGCCTTGATCAGCACCCCGCCGTCCACCGCAATGGCGGCCAGCAGGATAACAAAGGAAAGCCAGAAGCCTTCCGACTCCGCCGGATGCTGAAGCAGATGGAAGCCCTCCTTGACCGTCTCGTAGGCCATCACGGTCACCACAATCACAGCGATCATGCAGAAGATGTTGATGACGCGGCCGAATCCGGCCGGGAACCGCTTGGTGGGCTTGCGCTCCGCCAGCACACTGCCCGCGAACACGAAGCCCTGATTCACCGCATCCGCTATAGAATGCATCGCGGAAGCGAACATGGCGCCGCTGCCGCTGAAGAACGCCGCCACCCCCTTGAGGACCGCCAGCCCGGCATTGCCAAGCGCCGCGATCCCCGAGGACGTATTCCCCTTCCGGATTGCCTGCCACAGGTTCGGCATACCACTCACTCCTTTGCCATCGTTTTGAGGGAAGAAGAGACTCGGGCTGCTCCATCCAACGTTTCGTATGGAAGAGAAAAGGGTAAATACCCTTAAACTAACAGCCTGAAAATCATGATTTTGAACAAATTCGGTCAAATTAACAGCGTACAGGGGGAAAACGGTCATTCCCCGGATGAAACGCGGCTGCAGCATCTTCTGCATGCACCGCAAGCACTCTCTCGTCGTTTGAGCGCCTTTTCCCGATTCGGTATAATAATTTATAAACATTCTTTATGCCGGTCAAACTGGATCTTGTCCAAAAAAATTGCTTTGTTCAAGGAGGTGTACCTATCCGCCTCACGCAGGGGATAGGGAATGATTGAGTAGTGACCCGTTACCTTTATTGCTTAACGTGGTTTTGATCGTGGTGCTTGTACTTCTGAATGGTTTCTTTGTCGCTGCCGAATTCGCAATGGTGAAAGTAAGGAACAGCCGCATCGATGTGCTGGCGCAATCGGGCAATCTCAGCGCGCGTCTGGCCCAGAAGATTATGGCCAACCTGAATGCCTACCTCTCCGCCTGCCAGCTTGGCATCACCCTGGCCTCTCTCGGCCTCGGCTGGGTCGGGGAACCGGTCATTGCGGATGCTCTGGAGCCCGTCCTCAAGGGCTGGCTGGGACTCAGCGATACGGTGGTGCATACGGTATCGTTCCTGGTCGCCTTCTCCCTGATCACGACGCTGCATATCACGCTCGGTGAACAGTTCCCGAAGACGTATGCCATCCGGCAGTCCGAGAATGTGACCCTGTGGGCGGCCATGCCCCTGGTCGTGATGTACAAGGTGATGTACCCGTTCATCTGGATCCTCAACGGCATCTCCAACTGGATGCTGAAACGGGTGGGCATCGAGCCTGCGACCGAGCACGAGTCGGCCCATACGGATGAAGAAATCCGTGTGCTGGTGAAGGAAAGCCACAAAAGCGGGTTTATCGATAACACCGAATTGACACTGTTTGATAATATATTCGAATTCTCGGAAACGAACGCGAGAGAGATCATGATCCCGCGGACGGAGATGGGCTGCCTGTATGCCAATCTCTCGTTCCAGGAGAACCTGGATATTGCCCTGAACGAGATGCGCACCCGCTACCCGGTCTGCGATCCCGACAAGGACAATATCATCGGCTTCGTGCATATCAAGGATCTGCTGAAGGCCCAGGGCAAGGTGGATGACATCCGTTCGATCGCCCGCCCGATTACGAAGGTGCCGGAATCGATGCCGATCTCCACGCTGCTCAAGCTCATGCAGAAGAAAAAAGGCCAGATTGCCCTGCTCATCGATGAGTATGGCGGAACTTCGGGTCTCGTGACGATCGAGGACATCCTTGAGGAGATCGTCGGTGAGATCCAGGATGAGTTCGACCCGGATCCGCGCCCAAGCGTCGAGATTCGTGACGATGATTCTTATTCCATCGACGGCCGGCTGCTGATTGACGAAGTCAACGAACAGTTCGGGCTGGAGATTGAATCGGAGGACTACGATACGATCGGCGGATGGATCTATTCGCAGGTCGAAATTCCTCCGAAGCAGGGCCAGAGCATCCGCTACGGCGATACCTACGAGTTCGTGATCGAGGAAACCGACGATCTGCGGATCGCGCGGCTGACGGTGAAGAGGCTGGAAGCCCAGCAGACTCAGTCGGCTTAGCGCTGAGCAGAGTCCCCTTCGGAAGCACTCAGCCTTCGCCCGGCATCATATAAAATAATAAGCCCCTCCGGCTCTACCGGCAGGCATCGATCAGGATGACCCGCCCCGGACCGCAGAGGGGCTTATTTTATATACCGAATTAAATTCATCCAGTAAAGAGCAAAAACGGCCGTTCCCTTATGAGCTCTGGGAACAGCCGTTTTTCACCTTACTTATTCGTTTTGAAGCGTGCGAGCACTTCGTTCAGTTCCTCGGCCAAGTGCGCCAGGGACTGGGAAGAGGCGCTGATCTCCTGCATCGAGGCCAGCTGCTGCTGGCTTGCAGCCGCATTGGTCTGCGAAGCGGTGGCGATCTGCTCGGAAGCCGTGCTCACCGTCTCGATCGTCGCCGTCATCTCTTCGCTGGAAGCAGTCATGTCCTCGACGGAATGCGTCACCTCTTCCACCTTCACGGATACCGTCTGGATCGACTCCTTGATCTCAGTGAACGCATCTCGTACGTCCTCCGCCTTGCGAATGCCTTCGTAGACTTTGTCTGTTCCTCTTTCAACGGAGAGAATGACTTTGTCCGTATCGCGCTGAATCGATTCGACCAGCGAAGTGATCTGGGCGGCCGACTGGACCGACTGCTCGGCCAGCTTGCGCACCTCACCTGCAACGACGGCGAACCCTTTGCCATGCTCCCCTGCGCGAGCCGCCTCAATAGCCGCATTGAGCGCAAGCAGGTTCGTCTGATTCGCTATACCGGTGATCAGCGTAACGATGTTGCCGATCTGCTTGGACTGCTCGCCCAGCATCCGGATCATCCGGGAAGACTCCTCGGAGGTCTGGTTGATCTCGTTCATCTGCTCGGCGATGGCCTGCACGGCTCTGCCGCCGCGGTCGGACAGCTCGTTGGTTTCGCGGACCATGGTCAGCATAATCTCGCCGTTGCCCGAAATCTGCTGCATACCGGCCGAAACCTCAGACAGGGCATTGAAGAGCTCTTCGACACTCTGCATCTGTTTCTCCGTATAATCCGATGCCTCCTGCGAGCCGTCTGCGACCGACTCCGCCGCCTTCGAGCTCTGCTCGGCCGAAGCCAGAAGCTGTTCCGCCGAAGCGGCCACCATCTCGGAGGACACCTTGATCTGCGATACCATCGCATTCATATCGGCTGTCATCCGGTTGAAGGCCTCTGCCAGCTGCCCGATTTCATCACGACTCTTGACCTTGAGCGGTTCCACGGTGAGATCCCCTGCAGCCACACGTCCGAGCGCCTCAGAGGCTTGAATCATCGGGCGGGAAATGTTCCGGGCGATCAGGTAGGCCATGACCAGACCGATCAGGATTGCAGCTGCGATGACCGTGAAGATCACCCCGCGTGCGCTCTCGTTCGTCTCGGCCGCCAGCTTGGCCAGGCGGACAGCTCCGTCGTCGTTAAACTTGGTGACCTTGTCCAGAATCTCGTTGGAAGCCCTCAGGCGGTCCGTAAGGCTCTTAATCATGTTGTTGACCTCACCGATGCGCGAACCGACCCCTGCCTCCAGGTTCACGTCGGCTGCCAACTTCTTGCTCTCTTCGATAGCCGATTTCAAACCGGAGATTTCTTTCTTCAGCTCCTCGAAATTGTGCCGGTCCTCCGGATACAGCTCATCCAGGATGGTTGCCTCGTAAGCGGCCATCTCCGTATCAATCTGTTTGAAATGTTCATCGATCTGCTTCGTCAATTCCGTCGCTCGCTGCACATCAGACTCTACCACGACCAGGAACATCTTGGAGACAATCTCTTGCGTCACCGATTCGATCTCCTTACTGGTCGACACGCCCGGCATCCAGGACACATTCATCTCCTCCGCCTGCTTGTACAGCCGGTTCATCTGATTCACACCGAACAAGCCGACCACGAGCAGCAGGACAAGCAGCAGGGCAAAGCCCCCGAATATTTTTTTTCCTACGGTCATCTTCACGTTCCTGTTCCTCCTTGGTTTGCAATCCATATACCTATGTTTCGGAAGAACGCCCCGCTCATTTTAGTGATAATCATTACCTCCCGCCCCCCGCAAGAAAAAAACAGACCGTCTTCCATCCCTGGAATGCTCTCCAAGGAGGAACGGTCCGGTTCATCTGTTCATTATGCTTAAGGAAGAAGAAGCCGCTGCAGGCAGCCCTTCGTGTTAGTGATTATGGATTCGAAGCTCACTAAGCTGCCGCCAGAGCTGTCTCAAGCGGTTCTTGTTGCTCGTTACCGCTACTTTGGTCAGCTCGAGGGCTTCGGTATTCTGCGTAACCACACCCAGCAGGGTGGTGTTCTTCTGGGTCAAGCGGACAATCCGCTGCTCCATCGCATCGAGCAGCATACAGTCACGCTGCTGGTACTGCCAATCGGGGGATTCCACGGAAGTAAGGGTCATGTCCCAACTGATCGCTCCTTTAAAGTGAGGGTCATTTTCCTGCATTATAATACGGAAGTGAAATCAAATTATGTCGCAACGCGCTGTCCGGGGGACACTATTTTTGTCGGGCCCTCTGCCGGCACCGTGACTCCCGTTCCAAAAAAGGGTAAGATAAAGGGCATATCCCAAGTGAAACAAGGAGCAGTACGGACTATGAGCTACGATGTCATTATCATTGGCGGGGGACCCTCCGGTCTCATGGCGGCCATCGCAGCGTCCCGGCACGGTGCCCGGACACTGCTCATCGACAAGGGGGACAAGCTCGGACGCAAGCTCGGCATCTCGGGCGGCGGGCGGTGCAATGTCACGAATGCCAAGGACCCCGAGGAGATCATCAAGCATATCCCCGGCAACGGCCGGTTTCTCTACAGCGCCTTCGCAACATTCAGCAACCGCGACATTATTGCCTTCTTCGAGGACCTCGGCATTGCCCTGAAGGAGGAAGACCGGGGCCGCATGTTCCCTGTCAGCGACCGGGCGAAGACCGTGGTCGACGCTCTCGTCGGCCAGGTGCGCCGGCAGGGCGTTACGATTCGGGTGAACACGCCCGTCAAACGGGTGATGTACCGGGACGGTGCCGTCGCCGGGGTCGAGCTGCGCGGCGGGGAGCGGATTGAGTCCCGGGCGGTGATTATCGCCACGGGAGGCAAGTCGGTGCCGCAGACCGGCTCGACGGGCGACGGGTATCCGTGGGCGGAGGAAGGCGGCCACACCATCACCGAGCTGTACCCGACCGAGGTGCCGCTGACCTCGCGCGAGAGCTTCATCAAGAGCCGCGAGCTGCAGGGGCTGTCGCTGCGGGACATCACGCTGTCAGTCTGGAACCCAAAGGGGAAGAAGCTCATCGAGCATGAAGGCGATCTGCTCTTCACCCACTTCGGCCTCTCGGGCCCGGTCGCGCTGCGCTGCAGCCAGTTCGTCGTGAAGACCAAAAAGCAGTTCAATGTGCCCACGGTCCGCGTCACCATCGACATGTTCCCGGACCGCTCGGCGGACGAGCTCTATACCGAAACCCTGCGGCTCGCCGAGCAGGAGCCGAAGAAGGCAGTGAAGAACGTGCTGAAAGGCACCCTCCCCGAGCGGATGATCCCTTTGATCCTGACGAAGGCGGGACTCAAGGAGGAGACCACGTTCGCCAACATTCCGAAGCAGCCTTGGCTCGAGATGGCGAAGCTGCTCAAAGCTTTTCCCGTCGAAGTCAACGGCACCCTGTCGATCGAAGAAGCCTTCGTCACAGGGGGCGGCGTCAATCTCAAAGAAGTGGATCCCCGCACCATGGAGTCCAAGCTGACCGGCGGCTTGTTCTTCTGCGGGGAAGTGCTCGACATCCACGGGTACACCGGGGGCTATAACATCACCGCCGCCTTCACGACCGGCTATACGGCCGGCAAGAGTGCAGCGGAGAACTGTGGAAGCTGACGCTTCCTGCGGGATGAATGGGAACATGCGTGTTCGGCTTCTCCATGGGATCATGGGAAGGCTGCACCCGCAGTCCGGTTTGAAGGCCTTACCTTAAGGGGTAAGGCCTTTTTGCGGTATGCCGCGTTCTGTTCAAGGCAGACGCCTGGCAGAATGATCGTGGACGACGGTCTGCTGAACGGTACTATAGAAAGTTAGTACTTCTGTTCTGACGGAGATCCCGTATACTAAATTTAGAACCAAGTACTAAGATCATCTAACAAAACAGCAGTTCCAATCTATTGCGTTCATGTTAAACCAACTATCGTTCCGCCCAATAGGAGGATGCTCTCATGCCTGTCATCTTATGGATTCTCAAATGGTGTCTTACCGCAGCCTTCCGTCTCAAAGTCAAAGGGCTCGAGAAGCTCGACTTCTCCGGCCCGGCGATCCTGATGCCGAACCATCTCTCGCTGCTGGACGCCGTGCTGCTCGCCCTCTATCTGCCGAAGGAAGTGACCTTCGTCGTCAATACCCGGATCGCCGCGCGGTTCGCGCCGTTCATCCGGCTCCGCCGCCATATTACCGTCGATCCGCTGAACCCCTACTCCGTACGCCGAATGGTGAAGGTGGTCGCCGGCGGCACGCCGCTGCTGCTCTTCCCGGAAGGCCGGATTACGACGACCGGCGGCCTGATGAAAATCTACAGCGGGGTCGGCTATATCGCCCTGCGGACCGGAGCCGCCCTGTACCCGATCGCCTTGAACGGGCTGGAACGGTCCAAGGCTTCCTATCTGGGCCGCAAGCTGCGGACCGTCTGGTTCCCGGCCGTCTCCATCGATGTTGGCGAACCGCTGCGGATCGAATGGGACCGCAGCCAAAGCATGCGGCGGCAGAAGGAAGCCGCGGCCGACCGGATCGGGCGCGCCCTGCAGGAGCAGCTGCTGCGCAGCCGGCTGAAGCCGGAGGCGAACCTGTTCGACGAAGTGCTCGAAGCCGGCCGCCGGCATGGGCTTGGAGCTGCCGCCTGCGAGGATCCGTCCGGCGTGCTCTCCTACCGGAAGCTGCTGACCGGAGCTTACGCGCTGAGCCGCGGGCTTGCCCCCCTGCTGCAGGGACAAAAGACCGCAGCTGTACTGCTGCCGAACGCATCCGCTGGTGCCGTTACGCTGCTCGCCCTGTTTCGTCTCGGCCGGACGCCGGCGCTGCTCAACTTCTCGGCCGGACGCCAGGCCGTTCTGGATGCCTGCGAAACGGCCGAAGTCCGCACGGTGCTGACTTCGCGGACGTTCATCGAGAAGGCGGGCCTTGAAGCGATGGCAGCGGATCTCAGCAGCCGGGTGCGGGTCATCTACCTCGAGGACCTGAAAGCCTCCTTGGGAGCGGTCGTGAAGCTTGGGGCTCTGCTCGATCTCTTCCTCGGTAGAAAAGCTGCAAGCGGAGCCGGACTGCCCACGGTGATTCTGTTCACCTCCGGCAGCGAGAGCAAACCCAAGGGTGTCGTGCTCAGCCATGGCAATCTGTATGCCAATGTTCAGCAGGCCCGGGCGTCGATCGACTTTACCTCCTCCGATTCCGTGTTCAATGCGCTGCCGCTGTTCCACAGCTTCGGCCTGACGGCCGGCACGCTGCTTCCGCTCCTGACGGGGATGCGGGTCTACCTGTACCCGAGCCCGCTTCATTATAAAGTCATCCCGGAGCTGGTCTATGACCGCAACGCCACGATCCTGTTCGGCACTTCGACCTTCCTGGCCGCTTACGGCCGGACGGCTCATCCATACGACTTCCATGCCCTGCGCTACGTCGTAGCCGGAGCCGAAAAGCTGAAGGATGAGGTCCGTACGCTGTGGAACGACAAGTTCGGCATCCGGATTCTCGAGGGCTACGGTGCCACCGAGACCGCTCCCGTCCTGTCGCTGAACACGCCGCTGCATTACCGCAAAGGCACCGTGGGCCGGTTCCTCCCCGGCATCGAATACAAACTCGAATCCGTACCCGGCGTGCCGGGCGGAAGCCTGTACGTCAAAGGACCGAATGTCATGCAGGGATACCTGCTTCACGGCAAGGGCTTCACTCCCTGCCCCGAATGGTACGGTACGGGAGATATCGTAGAGCTCGACGGCGACGGGTTCGTGAGCATCGTCGCCCGGCTGAAGCGCTTCGCGAAGATCGGCGGCGAGATGATCTCGCTGAACGCCGTCGAGCAGGCCGCGGCCGACTGCTTCGGCGATGAAACCGCAGCCGCGGTCGCCCTGCCCGATCCCCGCAAGGGAGAGCGCATCGTGCTGTTCCACACCCGTCCGGGGGCAGAACGTGCTCGACTCTCCGCCTATCTAGCGGATAAAGGCATCACCTCACTGCTGCTCCCCGAACGGCTCGTCTGTGTCGCCTCCCTGCCGCTGCTCGGCAGCGGCAAGACCGACTACGCCTCGCTTCAGCGCATGGCGGCAGAGCTGGCCCGTCCGGGTGCTTCCGGACCGCAAACCCATATTCCACCGAAAGAAGCGTGACCTTCATGAACCGCATTTCTTCTTCCGTCTCCCGCTCCCTGCGCTCGCTGTACGTTTCCCAGTTTCTCAGCGCTTTTGCCGACAATGCCGTGTTCTTCGTGATTCTGGGCGTGCTCTCGGCCCGGGGTTCCGCGAATCCGGAAGAAGGCATGCTGGGCGTACAGCTCGGCTTCCTGCTGGCTTACGTGGTTCTGGCCCCGTTCGTCGGCACCTTCGCGGATAAGAACCGCAAGTCCCGCGTGCTCCTCATCGGCAACCTGCTCAAGACGGCCGGGACCCTGCTGCTCTTCACCTCTTTCCCTCCTGCCGCCGCCTATGCGCTGGTCGGAGTCGGCGCGGTCGTCTTCTCTCCCGCCAAGTACGGGGTGCTGACCGACATTACCGGGGAGGACAAAGCCCAGCTCTACCGCGCCAACGGCAACCTCGAGTCTTACACGATCCTGGCGATCCTGCTCGGCACCGTGGCCGGGGGCTGGCTCGCCTCCCTTGCCCCGGCGCTGGGGATTACGGTCTGTGTGCTGCTGTACCTTGCCTCTTCGGTGCTGACACCGCTGATCTCCTGCCGGGAAGGCAATCCGGAGCTGCGCTACGGCGCTTCCGCCGCTTCCTTCTTCCGCGAAGTGCGAATCCTGTTCGCGGAGCCGAAGTCCCGCTTCTCCCTGGTCGGCACCAGCGCCTTCTGGATGACCTCCTCGGTGCTGCGGATCACCTTCCTGATCTGGATCGCCCAATATCTCGGCGTGCAGAATCAGCTTCTGCAGTCGGGGATCATCGGGGCCACGGGCGTTGGCATCGTCATCGGCGCTCTGCTGACTCCGCGGCTTGTACGGATTGAGAAGTTTTACCGTGCTTACCTGTTCGGTTTCCTGATGCTGGCGGCGATTCTGCTCGCTCTTCTGCCGGTGCATCTCGTACTGACGATCATCCTGCTGCTGCTCATCGGTATCCTTGGCGGCTTGTTCATCATCCCGATGAATACGGTGCTTCAGGATCAGGGCAAAAACCTCGTCGGTTCCGGCAAAACCATCGCCATCCAGAACTTCAGCGAGAACCTCTTCATGATCGGGGGCGTCGGCCTCGCCAAGCTGCTCATCGCCGGCGGCTTGAACGTCTCGCTGACGACAGCCGGCATCGCGCTGGTGTTCGGCGCCCTGGTCTGGTACCTGAAAGGCATGGTACCGCGGCTGAAGCAGGCGGTGTAACATCAAAAGGGCCCCGGGCTCGGCAGTTTGAACTGCTGAGCTCGGGGCCCTTTTGGGTGTTGATTGTTTAAGGCTTTACGATGCTGCGTTGCGGATTAAGCCGCTCTTCTTTGCGGAAGCACAGCCGCCGCTGCTGCGAACGCTTGATAAGCTGCATCGGCAGGAGCCGGGCTGCTCGTAGAGGAAGCCGTGCTTCCTCCTGTCGAGAACCCGTACACCGACCCGCTTACAGAGCTGCCGCCACCATACACATTTCCACCGACAGCGGAACTGTTGTATGGAAGTGTCAGATAGACCACGTCGCTGACGGAGTAGTTGTTCCATTGACCTGTCAGCATTAAACGATTTCCTTGGATCATATAGGCTGGAATATCCCATGTAAAGCTGCCAACTTCCACGGACGTCAAATCCAAGCCATAACCGTCACTTATCCGCAGAATTGTTAACTGATGCATATACCCCGACAGGGTGTAAGTCGAGCCGTAAACACTTACCGCTACTCCTGGAGCAGGTGTCTTCTTCGATACAACCGGAACAATCAATGGCTCGCTGACCAGCTTACCGTACGTATCGGCTGTAATCTTAAGTTCACTTGCGCCATGGAGCCAGTTGTAGGAGCTTGGATAGTAAGCCCAGAAGTTTCCGTACTCCCCAGACCAGGCGGTAAAGGAAGCTCCGTCTTCCCGGGTAACCGTAATCTTGGAGTAAGGAGCTGCATACCCGCTGAGTGCATACGAATCGGATTGGTACACGGTTCCATTCACAGTCGGTGCAGCGGTTTGTCCCGCAACCGGAAGGACATTCAGGTAAACCCTGTAGCTTGGCTTATAGCCGGATGCCTGTGCTTCTACCCAAAGGACAGCACCTGGATTGAAGGTGTAGGAAGTCAAATCAATGCGGTAGGAACCCCAGTAATCGGCATACCCCGTAGTAATATAAGAGTTATCCCCGGTAAAGACACGTACAGAGGCGTACTTTGCCGCCGTTCCGGTAATCACTCCACCGTCTTCATACACAGAACCATATACGGACGGTGTAACTGTCATGGGCGCCGCTTGTACCGTCACCAGGAAAGGATCGCTTTCCTTCTTAAAAGTGTCCTGTGCTGTAACATACAGGATTTCACCCTCAATTAATGTGTGCCAGGGAGAAAGCTGCGCAGTAGATGAGTAGGCCCAATTTGATGCAACCAATTGTCCATCTGCCCGTTTGATTCGAATGTAGGTACTGTCTCCAGGGTAATCCGACAAACTTACGGTAATCGAGTTGCTCGTTGCATAAACGCTTCCTATTACCGAAGGCTTGGCCGTTTGCGGTGAAGGTTGCACTGTGTAAACGACGGGTTCACTTTCCGTCTGGCCAAAAGCGTCAGCGTACACGTACACCTTCGTCCCTACCTTCTGATTAGTTAAGTTAATGTAACGGTACCAGTAGGGATAATCCCCAGTCCACTCCCAAAATAACTGTCCCTCTGACTCCGAGTAAGCACGAACCCACTGTCGTGGACCAGCCTCAATGCGCAGGTTACCAACCGTCTCATACACTGCCCCGCTAACCGAAGGCTGCGCCGTTTGACCATAAACAATGCCTTGCACTGTAACACTGTAAGCTTCACTCACACTCTTATCCCAAGCCTTGGCAATGAGGGCCAAGATCTCCCCGTTTGCCAACTGAAGCGGTTGGGTACGAAGGAAGAACGAACCGTCATATGACGCAGATCCTCGGGCAATCACCGAGCCATCCGTTCGTTTCAACTCTACTGCTGCGTAAGCTTCCGTATAACCGCGAACCTCGCCTCCGTCTACATAAACTGCAGAGGTTACCGCATATGGCTTTGTTGTCGGCGGAGGTGGGATCACGTTCACAACTACCGCATCACTCACTGTACGGCCAATTGCATCAGAGGTAAGCTTGAATGTATTTCCTTGGCGAATCCACGGATAGAATCTTAAGTCTGCTCGGCCCTCAAAATCAGCGTAATTCTGGGAAATCACTTTGCCCTCGTTGTCCCGAAGGATAACAAGAGCGCCACGTACCGTCTGGACACTTAGCCAATTCGTGTTCTCATACACATCTCCAATTACCGTTGGAGCCTCTGTTTTTCCTTGTTCCGGCTGCACAACGAATTCAACCGGTGGACTAACGGATCTATAAGGCTCTTGAGAGGTAACCTGAACCACTTCACCAGCGTACAACCAGTCATTGCCGTTATGTCCAAGCTCGAATCTGCCCTCCTGGTCGGAAATGGTTTCTCCAATGGAGGTTCCTCCGCTGAAAAGCTGAGTCCAGGAATTCGGCCCGGCTGTTCCCTCCAAGAGATAACCGTCCGTATATACCACTCCGGTTACACTTGGCTTGGAAGATGGGGTCGTAACTCCACGATCCACGACATATGGAGCGCTTTCCTCCCAGCCGTAATACAAGGCTTTTACATACAGCTTATTGCCGGACGGATATTCACCCAATACGATATCCGATATCCCATTGCCATCCGCCATATTTCCTGCAACCTGGCTGCCATTTTCATCTATAACCCATACAAAAGCATTCGGCTTGCTGACTACGTGCAGCTTGCTCACCACGCCATTGTATACAGATACGGTCACTGTCGGCACCGGAGTCTGAAGCGCGTTTAGAACTGTAATTTCTTGAATATCGCTCTCCAGCTTCCCTGGAGCATCTGCAGTAACTTTCAAGGTCTCGCCGGCCACGGCCAATGCATCATTCAAAGGAATGTAGAAGTATCCATGTATGGAAGCAAATCCTTCAAAGATCGTTCCGTCAGGTCGGGTTACTTTGACGTAAGCATTCGGTTCAGCCATGCCGCTGACCTCATATGCAGTGCCATAAACATTGTCAACTACAGGCACGGCGGTTTTCGTATCGGAACCTTTCTGCACGATAAGCGCCAGTTCTTTACTTGCCTGTTGGCCTTTAGAACGTGCGGTAACAAATACTTGTTCCCCTACTGTGTAGGTCCCCTTAAAGTTTGCCGAGGAAGTGTCCGGACCGCTGACGTTCGTGACAGCCGTTACAAAGGTGCCATCCCACTTTTTCACTCTGTAGGTTACTTCCGAATCCGAGGAAAAAGATCCGGTAAAGGTTCCACCGTCTTCATAAACAATCCCAGTAACCGAATCGAGCTTGGTTCGTTCACCCGTCATTACCTCAAGAATAACCGGTTCACTTTCTGCCTTGCCAAACTCATCCGCTGTAAGAGAGATATGTTCTCCAGGGATCAACAGCAGGCCATTAATTGACAGGGAATCGTACCCTCCCCTAAATCCATGCCAAAGCAGGGAACCGTTACTGCGTCTAAGGGAGATCGCTGCAGAGTAATCTTCCACCTCCAGCTCAATCCGGCTCAGAGCATTATATACGGTGCCTGTGACAACCGGCTTGTTTGTCACCCCCTCGAGCGGCTTGACTTCAAAGTACACAGGATCACTAGGACTTTTGCGGTATTCCTGTACTCTGACGGCAATCCTTTCCCCTGCATTCAGCTTAGCTGTCTGCCATGGTTGGTTCAGCATAATAGTAAAAGGGCTGTATTCATAATCGTAAATAAACTCTTCCGCCAATACCGTACCGTCACCGGCAGAAACTCTCACACTTCCCCTGAATTCCCGGGGGATGTGAATCGCCCCTCCGTCTTCATAGATCTGCGCTTGAAGCCCCGAGATCACCGATTTAGTACCGGCTACCACAGGAACGGATACCCCCGTACTTTCAAGCTTTCCTGCGCTCTTGGCCGATACGGTTAGCACCGCTCCTTCCTCTCCCATAAAGAAAGTAGGAAGTAGGATTTTAAATCTGCCTGACCCATCAGCCTTGGCGTCCCCCACCAAACGTCCTCGGTTATCTTTAAGATAAACGAACGTATTGGGTTCACCTCGACCTAACAGTTCACCACCGTTATTATAAACCTTTGTCTCGACGGCAGGCTGTGCGGTGATAATCCCGTCAGGCACAAAAGTAACAGCCTCTGAAGATTCCGCATCCGCAGTAGAGGAAACGACAACAATGGCATACTCCTTCAGAGCTAAAGCTTGTCCGGCACTGTCTGCGGTATTCACACTCCCGGTCCAGGAATGCGAAGTCCGGTCCCTGAACTCAGCAACGGCTCTGTGCTTGCTGCGGTCCAGTTCGGTTTCCACCGGAAGGATATAGACCTGCTGCAGTTCAGCCTCCTCCCAAGCCGAGGGACTCCAGGTAACCGAGAAATCTCTCCCGTCCACACCAGGGGTTTCGTCGTGATCTTCCACCTTGACTTCTGTAGGCTGCAGACCAATCTGGAAGAACTTTGAACCCGCAACTTCTCCGTTACCCGCACGAAGCTCAACCGTATACTTTTGCCCGTACTGTACTGCAGGTCCGACATTATTCTCTTCGTGAAGCCGCACGATAACGGAAGTTCCCTCTCTGTTATATACATCGAGGAAGGAAATAGGAATCTGCTGGCGCTGCTCACCCTCCTGCCAAACAAGCACTTGGAAGGTGTCGTCTCCCAGCATAATGGTGTGTGGTATTTCCGAGGCCTCTTCCACCTGCTTGGAAAGCTCCACCTGGAACTCCACCAACTGCAGCCCTTCGGCAGCCCTTGTTTCCTCCGTATGGACTCCGCTGATAGAACGGATCAACCCCGTCGGCTGGGGATCGGGCTTAGGATCTGGATCCGGCTGCGGATCAGGATCCGGTACCGGCGAAGTCAATGCTTTAACCGTCAGTTCATAGTTCCGGGAGGCCTTGCTGCTTCCCTTCTGCACCGATGCGGTCAGCACCACCTGAACATCCGGCTGACCCGCTGCCGGACGATTCACCATACCGTCCGCTCCGACGATGTCCTGATTGCTGGAGGTCCAGCTTACCGGCACCGTTTTGTCCTTGGAGCCGTTCTCTTTGTACACAACCGTCGCGGGAAGTGCAATCGGATTTCTGACGTTCTGCTCGCTGTCCCCCGACGCAAAGCCGATGGCCAGTGAAGCGAGTGCCTGCTCCAGAGCCCTCTCCGTTTTCTTCGATGACGAGCTGCCGCCTCCGCCTCCGCCACCACCTGCAGCGGCGCTTCCACCTGCAGATGCCGTGCTGACGGGAGCAGGATCCTCTGCCTTCGGCGCATCTTTGCCCGGCTGCTGCCCTGCAGCGACCAATTCCTTTGCCTTGGCTACATAATCCTGCTTCTTGCCAATGTACTCGTAGGCCAGGCGGGCCAAGGCCTGCCGCTCCGCCTGAACACGGGGATCAAACCGAAGAGTTCCGTCGCTGCTCGCGACTCCTCCGATAAAGCCCATGCCGTAAGCCAAGTGAACATGCGGCAGCGCCCAAGGGGAAATCGACGCTTGATCGGTGAAGACACTTGGACCGTCATAGGCCTCTGCAGCCTTCTCAAGCCCGAAAGCCCTGACAAAAAAGACGACAAGCTCTTCCCGGGTAACCGAGCTGTCCGGACTAAAAGCTGTCTCGGACGTTCCCTGCGTAATGCCTGCCTTCAAGAGGGCGCCCACATATCCCTTATACCAGCTGTCAGCGGCAATATCGGTGAACTTCTCCGCGTAGGATGGATCTTCCGCCAAGCCCATGGCTTTCGCAATGATTTTGGCCATTTCCGCCCGGGTCATACCTTGGGTCGGAGCGAATGTCCCATCCTCATAACCGGAAACCACGCCGGCCTCGGCAAGCGCCAGTATCTCCTTCTTCGCATATGAGCCGTCCAGATCGGTCAATGGAGAAGCTGCACCTTGTCCACCGCTTCCATACACCGCACCGGATAAAGGCAGCGCAGCACCCTCTGCCGGCAGTGCGGCATAGGCTGAATCTGCAGCACCCAGAGCAGCCGTCAGCAGCGTAGTACCCAGCATACACGTAACGACCGTCTTGCTGACCATTGCAGTGGACTGCCGGAAATTCCGGTACATCCTAGCCGCCATGTCAACTTGAGTTGACTTGGTAGAATTAGTCATTCTGTCCTGTTTCTCCTCTATTATATGATGTTATCAAAGAACATCGGTACTCCGGTTTTCCTACCGCCAACAGCGGGATGGAACGACTATAGTACCAATTTTTGTGTTCCGTCCTTGATTATATAATGATATTGACCATTTGTTACCTGCTTTTTTGACAAAATATTCTTAAGTTTCCTTTAGAAAAAGGCCGATTTATGCGAATTTTGTCGAACAAATCCATTATTAGTAAGAAAAAAACTGTCCCTTCTCAAGGGACAGTTCTTCTAGGTCATCTGCTGCCGTTCCCGCTCTGAGTCGGAATACGGCTCGATATGCACATGCACATTGCTGATGTGATGCTCGTCCGCCATGCGCCTTTCGATCTCGTCGCTGATATCGTGGCTCTCGCCCACCGACAGCTCCGCACTGACCTCTACGACCACATCAAGCAGCACATGGCTGCCGTGAACGCGGGCGCGGATGTCTTTGATCCGCTTCACGCCCGGGGTGGACTCAACGGTCTGCTGGAAGACCTCCAGCTTCTGGTCATCGAATCCGTCGGTCAGCGCATGCGATGCGTCTGAGAAGACTTCCCAGGCGGTCTTCAGGATGACCACGCCTACAGCCAGGGCGGCTACCGCATCCAGCACCGGGAAGCCGAACCGGGCACCGATAATCCCGGCCGCGGCCCCCACGCTGACGAGGGCATCCGACCGGTTATCATAAGCTGCAGCCATCAGCGACTGGTTGTTGATGCGTTTCGCCAGTCTGCGGTTATAGGTGTACACGCCCCACATGATAGCGGCACACCCGAGCGCGATCCAGGCCGCCAGCAGATCCGGAGCCTCATGCTGGCCGTTAAGGAAGCTGCGGCCCGCCTGGATCATCACCTGCAGCCCGGCAAGCGCCATAATAAAGGATGCCACGAGCGAAGCGATCGTCTCCGCCCGCATATGTCCATAGCGGTGGTCCTCGTCCGGGGGCTTACGGGAAATCCGCAGTCCGGCGAGTACGGCCACCGATACAATAATGTCCGTCGTATTGTTGATTCCATCCGCCGTGAGAGCTTCAGAACCGGTCATATAGCCCATGCTGATTTTGAAAATGGACAAGAGAATATAAGCGGCAATGCTGACCCATGCGCCCCTCTCGCCTTCTTTCAAAGAATCATAGGTTTCCACAGCGGTGTCCCTCCATCGTTCTGCGGCGTTCGTCCGCCTCAAAGTCCCACCCATCATAACAAACGCAAAACGTGTGGGTCTAGAGAAACAGTGTTTTCCGCGTTAATAAAAATAGGTCCCGTGCAACATTGTTCACCCGCTCAAATCTTGTAGGCCCTGTCCAATAATCATGGACTCTTCCTTCACCAGATGAGAGTTTTGCAGGCCCCTATCCCTATCCGTGAACTCACAGCAAAAACAGCGGTCCGCCTGGATCCGGAGAATCCGCCGTCATCGGGCCGGAGCTGCCCCGGCCCCTGCCTTTTATAGATGGATGCCCGCATCGAATCCGTTGTAATCTTCGCGGGAAGGGTCGAAGGTATCGTCATCCTCATTAGTATATGCACTGCCGGGACCGCCGCCGTATGCGGCTGCGGAGATGTCGACTTCGTCTGGGCCTACCAGATGCGCCGGAATGATAATGCCCCCGTCGGGATCATAGGCCATGGCAAATACCGCCGGCTCGTTCGGAAAGTCCGCCGTTTCGATGAGCCTTCCTCCATGGGCCTCGGCAATTTCCAGGGCCGATGTGATATCGCCCTTGTCCACAATAACATGCAGCAGCGGTTTCTGCGGCTCGTCATGAAGGGCAGTCCGGTAACCGAGCTCCTCCATGGTATCCATTGCCAGCAGGGCCGCTTTGCGGCTTTCGAATTCGAAGGTTATCGGTGCGCTGTTCATGCCCATCGCTTCCTTTCCGCTCACTTGATCAGGGATCGTTTCCCATATAGCTTTACCCTGCGGGAGGAAGCTTATTCCTGTCCGGCATACATACCGGGCCTTCCGCTGACATAGGATGGTATACACCAAATTACGACCACCCACCTGCGCCGATACTGTGTAAATTCATGAAAGAGGTGATTCCCGTGAGCACCGATCCCATGCCTTCTCCCCACCCGGACGATGTTCAAGCGAACAAATGGATTGCCGCCGCTTCCTATCTTCTCTTCTTCCTGCCGCTGCTGGCGGCAAGGGACTCCCGATACGCCATGTACCATGCCAATCAGGGGCTTCTGCTGCTGCTTACGGCCATAGGGGCCAACCTGGTGCTGGGGCTCATCCCGCTCCTCGGTCTGCTGCTCCTGCCGGTGGCCAATCTGGCACTGCTGGTGCTGATGCTCATCGGCATTCTGAATGCGATCAACGGCCTGACGAAGCCTCTGCCCCTGATCGGCGGCGCCACCCTCCTCCGCTGACCGATGCGCCCGGCATACCAAAGAAGCTCTTTCCGCCATAGGAAAGAGCTTCTTTCTTTAAGTGACATCCGCTGAATCCGGGCTTCCAAACGCTACACCGGGTTGACCAGCTTCAAGCTGACGAGCAGGCGTTTCAGCAGCACGACCGCCTGGGCACGGGTCGCATTCTCCTTCGGCGCGAACTTCTCCGGGGTCACGCCCTCCATCAGTCCGACTGCAAGCACTTCGGTGACCGGCTCCGAGGCCCACGATGCGATCTTGGCTCCATCCTCAAAAACAGGAATCGATACAGCTGAGAGATCCACCGTCTTCGGCAGGCCCTGCAGCCCGCTGCCATAGGCCCGCGCCTTGGTCAGCATCACCGCCATCTGCTCGCGGGAAATCCGGGCATTCGGCTTGAAGGTCCCGTCATCGTAGCCGTCCACCAGGCCGGCGGCCGAAGCGGCGCCCACCGGGCCGGCAAACCAGGTATATTTGCCGACATCGCTGTACTTGGCCGAGGCCCCGCGGTTATCGGGCAGCCCCAGCGCACGTGTGAGCATCGCTGCGAACTCCGCCCGCGTCACCGGTTTGTCCGGCGAGAACTCGGAGGCTGAGGTGCCTTTGACCAGCAGCTTCGAAGCCAGCAGGCGGATGTCCGCTTCCGCCCAGTGTCCGGCTGTATCCGTGAATTCCTTGCTGCTCGATACGATGGTGAACCAGCCGCCTCCAGGGGACAGTACGGTCGCCTGGTTATAGTTGAACAGGGCGGGAACGAACGAAATCTCTCCATTGGCGTAAGTCACGGCCGTCACTGTGGAAGGATCCACGGATGCAGGGAGGGTGAGCACCCTCTGCACATAAGCGGAGCCTACGCGCGTCAGATCCACCGTCTGGCCGTTCGTCCGCTGGCCGGTAATCTTGAAGTCGACAGGTGCAGGCAGGATCTCCGAAGCTCCCGCAGCCTTCAGCCGCTCCCTCGCCGTCCCGAGAGCCGAGTCCGGCATCGACTTGATCGTGACGATCACCGTCACGTTAGCCGGCGGCACCTTCAGCTCCTCCGCCGCTTTGGCGGAGAACCCGACAGGCAGCTTGTAGCTGACTTCCGGCAGCTGCAGTAGGAGATAAGCGCCTGGCACGGTCTGACGTGCTTCATCCAGGACGGCGTCCGCAATATGGATCTTGACCGTACTCTCCGTCGAAGGAATCACAGCGGTCACCGCCGGCTGCCCCGCCGCCTGATCCTTGAGCCGGCCGAAGGCTTCCTTCAGCTTGGTACGGTCAAGGATAACCTTGTTCTCCGGCCGGCCGTCCTTCGGAGTCTCCTTTTTGACCTCCCCCGGCTGCACCTCCATTCGGACGCCCCCATACGTGTCCGTCAGTACGGAAACGGCGGGGGATGCACTTCCCTTCGGTTTGGCGGGCTCGGCACCGTGCGCAAGGAGCGGGGACAGGCTGAGCATGAGCAGCGATGTGAGCGTAAGCGAAGCGATTCGTCTCATCAACAATGATTCCTCCCGAATATTGCTACATTATGTATCATTTTAAGGAAAACTATACCACATCGCCGTTCCTCCGTACAACGACCCTTTTCCCCAATTTTCCCAAGAGTTCGCCTGCCGGCCTAGGTATAAAGAGACAGATCCAGCGGCAGGCACTCACAGGTCAGCAGCTGGCCCTCCCGAAAGAGGCACCGGTACTCTGCAGCAGGAGACTTCTCTAGCATGGGCGGCAAAAAGTATTGGACGTGCCCGGCCACGCCGCGGTTCTCCGGATTCAGCACCCAGGCCGCCGGTTTCCAAGCCAGAATGCCGTCCGCCGTCTCACGGGGCAAGCCGCCGAGATCCCCCGAACCGGCGTCCGCCGTGTACGCGTACATGCCGCCGGCCATCCGGCCGTCGATCTCCCAGGTTACAATGCCTCCAAAACGGATGGCATCCTCCTTTAAGGCCAGTCCTGTTTCTTCCCCGATCTCGCGCAGGACGCTCTCCAGGGGGCTTTCGCCCGGCTCCAGCTTCCCGCCGACACCGTTCCATAAGCCGAGAAGAGGCGGCTTGCTCCGGTTAAGCATAAGGAGAAGATCTCCCCTGCGAAGGAAAGCAACATTATATTCGAGCACAGGGCATCCCTCCCGCAGTCTGTTTTTTCCAATTCTTTGTATGGTCCATACTATCTTCCACGCCCCTTCCGTCAAATCCTTCCCCCATTCGACTTGAAGCCCCCTTTTTCGAAATATTCAAATTTATATCTCGCCGGAGCTTGATCCTGTCATCTTATATTTGTTATAAACGCGCATTGTCCTAAAAGGACAGGTAAGCCGTTTATCTTGTTTGATTCACCTACTGGAATTTGTTATCATTGACAAGTGGAAAACGGATGTGTAAAAATAGAAATTAATACAAATACTTTACCGCTTAAAAGCATAAAAGCTTGAAAGCGAACAGCCCGACTCGGGAGAGGAGCCTATGATCATGACCAGAGACCATCATAAAATTCTGGACTGCACGATCCGCGACGGCGGACTCGTCAACAACTGGGACTTCAGCGTCCAATTCGTTAAGGACATGTACTACGGACTGAGCGAAGCCGGCGTCGAATATATGGAAATCGGATATAAGAACTCGGCGAAGCTGCTCAAGGGCGCGGAGGCAGGTCCATGGCGCTTCCTGAACGAGGACTTCCTGAAGGAAGTCCTTCCGCAGAAGACGGATACGAAGCTGTCCGCCCTCGTGGATATCGGACGCGTCGACGAGAAGGACATCCTTCCGCGCGAACAGAGCCTGCTCGATCTGATCCGCGTAGCCTGCTACATTAAAGATGTGGACAAGGCCCTCGATCTCGTCCAGAAGTTCCACGATTTCGGCTACGAGACGACGATCAACATCATGGCCCTCTCCCACGTCATGGAGAACGATCTTAACGAAGCGTTCGAAGAGATCGCGAAGAGTCCGGTCGATGTCGTTTACATCGTCGACTCTTACGGCAGCATGGACTACAAGGATGTCGATTACCTCGTATCGAAATTCCAGCGCCTGCTCCCTAACAAGAAGCTCGGCCTGCATATGCACAACAACCAGCAGCTCGCCTTCTCCAACACGATTATGGGCGCTGCAAAAGGCGTAGAGTTCCTCGATACGTCCGTATACGGCATGGGCCGTGCGGCAGGGAACTGCCCGACCGAGCTGCTCGTCAGCCACCTCAAGAATCCGAAGTACGATCTGCGTCCGGTTCTCGGCATTATCGAGAAGCACATGGTCTCGATGCGCGAGAAGTGGGAGTGGGGCTACATCATCCCGTACATGATCGCAGGCGTACTGAACGACCACCCGCGCGCAGCCATGGCGGCCCGTGCCGGCGAAGACAAGGACAAGTACACCGAGTTCTACGACAAGCTGACCTCGCCTGAAGTGATGCCTGCCGGCGCAGCTGACTAATTCTATTCTGCAGACTGCCGGGGACCCCCCTGCACTGCGGATCAACACGATAAACCCGGTACCTCGGCCCGATTCCCGGACCCAGGCATCCGGGTTTTCTTGTCGGTCCCTCCGCTAATACCAAACCAATTGATAAGGAGGCCTGCCCCAATGGCCCGAACCTGCTATGAAGCCCGGGTAGCCGCCGTCCTGGCTGCCAGGCAGCCGAAGAGCTTCGTTACCTCACGGGAGCCGGAGCTCGCGATAGAGCTCGGCGGGATCCCCGGTGACCGTCACTATGGGCTCTTCCGCAAAGCCGACAGCCGGCAGTCCTTCTATCCCCGGGGGACGCTTATCGCCAACCGGCGTCAGATCTCCATCGTTTCCGCGGAAGAGTGTGACCTGATCGCCGGAGCGATGGGCATCCCGGAGGTAAGGCCGGAATGGCTCGGAGCCAATCTGCTGCTCGAAGGCTATCCGCAGCTCACCTCGCTGCCCGTGGGCTCACGTCTGCTGTTCCCAGAGGCCTGCGGGCTGATCGGTGAAGGCGAGAATCCGCCGTGTAAAGGCCCAGGCAAGGAGATCGCAGAGGCCCTGCAGCTCCCCGACCTCGCCGGCCGGTTCGTCAAAGCAGCCAAGCACCGCCGGGGGATTGTCTGCTCGGTGGAACGAGAGGGGCGAATCCGCGAGGGGGACACCGTCCGGATCTTTCTTCCGTAAGGACGAAGCCACGCCGTCACGGAAGGGATCCTCTTCCGCAGCACCCGTTCTTCCGAAGTAAAGCAGCTTATCCTGCACTACAAGGAGGCTCTACCGCACATGAAGCCTTCCATCACGATCACTTCCTCAGTTCCCTCCCGGCTCCTGAATCCGGCTTCAGGCTATCTCAAGGGCTACACGCACACGCTCAATCCGTACGGAGGCTGTACCTTCGCCTGTTCCTACTGTTACGTGCGGGAGATGCCGGTAGGCAAGTTCCGGGGCGAAGCCTGGGGTTCCTGGGTCCATATCAAGCTGGAGGCCGCCGAACGGCTTGAACGGGAGCTTAGACTCGCCGGCCGCAAAGGCCCCCTGCAGATCTTCATGTCTTCGAGTACTGATCCGTACCAGCCTGTGGAATACCGGACGGGCCTGACCCGCTCCCTGCTGGAAGTCATGGCCGCCTCGGATAACCCCGCGTTTCTGCTCGTACAGACCCGCAGCCCCCTGGTCACCAGAGACCTGGATCTGCTGCGCAGTCTCGGCTCCCGTGTCCGTGTATCCCTGACGATCGAGACGGATCTGGAGCCCGTACGCCGGGCCTTCACACCCTCTGCTCCTCCCCTGGCCGCCCGCCTGAAGGCGCTGAAGGAGCTGGTGGCCGCCGGTATTCCCGCTCAAGCCGCGGTCTCTCCCGTGCTGCCGAGCTCGCCCCGCCTGGCGGACGTGCTGGCCTCCACCGGCGTCACCCGCTTATGCGTCGATGATGTCTTCATGGGCGACGGAAGCCAGGGAAAGCGGACGCAGCGCCTGGGCCTCCACAAGCTCTATGAAGCCCTTCAGCTGGAGGAATGGAACCGCCCCGACGCCTATCTCCGGGTCATCGAGACCCTGAAGACCCGTTTCCCCGAGGAAAGCATCCGTATAAGCCAGGAAGGGTTTCTGCCGTGAGGACCCGTCAAGCTCTTTTTGCGGAGGGATCTGTAAAATTGTTACGCCCTCCGCTCCCGGGTATAATAGAGAGGAGGTGGTCGCACGATGGAACAATTCTCCTTATGCCCAAGGGTGGAGAGGGGCATGAAGCTGCTGAGCAAGCGCTGGGCCGCCCTGATCATGTACCAGCTGCTCTCCGGTCCGCAGCGGTTCTGCACGATGGAATCCGCCCTGCCGATCAGCGGCAGGCTGCTCTCCGAGCGGCTCAAGGATCTGGAAGCCGAGGGGATCGTGAAGCGGGATGTCTTCCCTGAGACCCCGGTACGCATCGAGTATTCGTTAACGGACAAAGGACGGGCGCTGGAGCCGGTGCTGAAGGGAATGGAGCAGTGGTCTCAGGCCTGGGTAGATCCCGAGTAAAGCTTAGGGCCTTCGGTCCGGTGCCCCCGGCATCGAGCCCTGGTGAGATATACATTCTTGTATGCTAAAAAAATAACGCCTGTCCTTCAGCACTGGTGTGCAGAGGACAGGCGTTATTTGGTTATTCTTCTCGGTACACTCCAGGAGGGTTAGCGAAAATCCTTCGGCGTCCGGCGGGCGGTTCCCGTCAGGATCGCCGCTTCGATGACCGCGCGGCGCACCTTGGACACCACCTGCTCGTTAAATATGCTTGGAATAATGTAATGCTCATTGAGCTCCGATTCCGTCACTACCGATGCGATGGCGCGAGCGGCAGCCAGTTTCATCGGCTCGTTGATCCGGCGGGCCCGGCAATCCAGCGCCCCGCGGAAGATCCCCGGGAAGACCAGAACGTTGTTAATCTGGTTCGGATAATCGCTGCGTCCGGTTCCGAGAACCCGAACATGCGGCAGGGCTTCTTCCGGATCGATCTCCGGCACCGGATTCGCCATGGCGAAGACGATACGATCCGGCGCCATCGTCTGGATATCGTCTGCATTCAGCAGGCCGCCGCGGGATACACCGATAAAGACGTCGGCATCGCGGAGCACTTCTTTCAGCGTCCCTTTCTCCGCTTCCACCTGCGGCTGCTCTGCCAGCCACTGCCACATCGGATGCTCGTAGCTGCCGCCGCGTACGATCGCCCCTTCCCGGTCGACCGGTACAAGGCGCGTTACCCCGGCTGCCAGCAGCATTTTGCAGATGGAGACGCCAGCCGCTCCGATCCCGTTGACCACAATGCGTACGCTATCAATCTTCTTGCCGACGACCTTCAGCGCGTTGAGCAGCCCTGCCACCACAACCACTGCCGTACCGTGCTGGTCATCGTGGAAGACCGGAATGTCGAGCTCCTCGGCCAGACGGGTCTCAATCTCGAAGCAGCGCGGCGAGGAAATGTCCTCCAGGTTAATCCCCCCGAAGATCGGGGAAATGGACTTCACCGTGCGGATAATCTCTTCCGTGTCCTTCGTATCCAGGCAGATCGGGAAGGCATCGACCCCGGCCAGCTGCTTGAACAGCATGGCCTTCCCCTCCATCACCGGTGCTGCCGCATGCGGTCCGATATCGCCAAGGCCAAGTACCGCCGTACCGTCGGTTACCACGGCTACCGTATTCCGCTTGATCGTCAGCGAATAGGCTTTCTTCGGATCTTCATGAATGGATGTGCAGACACGCGCTACCCCCGGTGTATAAACCCGGGAGAGGTCGTCCCGATTTTTGATCGGAAGAGTCGGCTGTATATTGATTTTACCGCCCAAGTGAGCGAGGAATGTACGGTCCGACACGTTGATGAGCTTGATCCCCACGTGCGACTTCAGCGCCTCGACTACGGCCGCTTCCGCCGACTCCGCAATATCCACCGTAATGTCACGGACGGATGAATCTTTGCCTGGGCGAATGACGTCAATGGACGTAATGTCCCCTCCCGCTTTGCCGATCGTTGCAGCGACGTCCCCGAACGTGATGTGGTTATGATCCAACTCAATACGCAAGATAATACTCGTCTGTGCCACGCACAATCCCACCCTTTGACCTAAAATGATATACCAATCAGCTCAATATGACCTGTCATATATCCACATGGTACCATGATCGTCCACGCTTATCCAATTAAAAAGAACAGAACCCCCTATAGCTAATTTTATAGAAGATTCCCGGATTCCAGGCGCGGCCGGTCACAGGTCCACCCTCGAAGGACTCATTTTCCATTGAAGATCGCCTTCGCAGCCTTTATAGTTTGAGAGGCGCTTCACTCTGCCTTGGCCGCCGCATCCTCGAGCATCTCGAAAGTCATCGGCCCGGCCTGTTTGTAGCGGATGATTCCGTCCTTGTCGATAACGTAGGTAGTCGGATAAGAATGAATACCGAATAATTCCGTCACTTTACCCTCCTTATCGAGGGGGACCGGGAATGTGAGCTTCCATGTCTCACTCCAGCTCGACACCACAGGTTCGCTGACCTCCGTCGAGGTCGCATTGACCGCCAGAATCAGCGGACCGCCTTCGGGCTGCGCCGCATGATAAGCCTGCATATGCGGCATCTCCGTGCGGCAGGGCGGACACCAGGTCGCCCAGAAGTTCACGATCACCGTACGGCCGCGGTAGCTTGAGAGCTTAACGCTCTCGCCGCCCAGGGTGCCGAGTTCAAAATCCGGGGCAAGCTGCCCGGTCTTTAAACCGACTCCAACCTCGGCCAGTACAGCGTCCGTCCCTGTCGTGCGGTCAGCTAAATGGCCGGTGACGGTAGAGACGAGCGCGAAGGCTGTTACAAGAAGCGCGGCACGCCGGAGCGGTGACTGAAGCGTGCCCCCCGGCCGGTACCGAAGCCACAGTGCTGCGGCGGCCAGGACCACGATGACGGACGGCAGGCGGCTGCCAAACTCCCGTGGATCCAGAAGCAGGATCAGCGCCGCATACGCCGCATACCCACCCAAAAGAGCCAGGAGCAGCGAATCGCTATACAGGATGCGGTCAAGCTGTCTTCGTTCGGCTGCATAGAGGATGTACAAGCCCGACACGATCGAGGCCAGCCACACCCCCTTCTCTCCGCCGTTGAAATACAGGAGGGAGACGGGATCGTCCAGAATGCTCTGCGGCTCCCACAGAAGGATGCTCAGCTTCCAGACCAGCACCCACAACAGCAGTGCGGTTTGGACTGATTCTCCCATTGGGCGGCCTATGCCGCTCCCCCGCAGCCTGAGCCGGAGCACTCCGTATCCTGCGGCAGCGGATAAGAACAGGACCAGCAAGTATTGTGATATGACCAAAGGTCCCAAGACCCAAGTTTCCATGATTATTCTCCATCCCCATTCTTACTCCATACTTCCATTGTGGGGGGATGGCGGCCAAGATGTCAACCTTCGTATGTACCGCCTGATCGCAGATCGTGATCAACAACTACCAGATAACGCAGGAGGGAATACTGACTATGAAAAAGCAATGGACCATGATGCTGCTTGCTACTACGATCACGCTCGGCTCGACCACGTTTATTCCGGAGGAAGCGCAAGCTGCCAGCGCCGTTATCGTTAGCAGTGTGAACCTTCGCAGTGAGCCGAACACCAGCGCGGCAAGCTACGGATATGTCAGCACCGGTGAGACGGTAGAGATTCTCAGCAAAGTGAACAGCTACTGGTACAAAGTCCGCACGTCTTCCGGGAAAGTAGGCTATATCTCTACAAGCAGCCGGTACGTAAGCACAACCAGTACGGTTCCTGTGAGCACGAGCACAACAGCTTCTTCTTCAGGCACTGTAACATACTCCAGCACAGCGGTAAGCAAAGTCATTGCGGCAGGTAAAGCCTACCTCGGCACACCGTATGAATATGGTTCGGACCGTTCCACCACGTACACCTTCGACTGCTCTGATTTTGTACGTCAAGCATTCAAGGATGCTCTCGGGGTCACCCTGCCAAGCAGCTCCCGTACCCAGGGAGACTACGTGAAGTCCATCGGCAAAACTTCTACGAACTGGCATGACCTGAAGCCTGGTGATCTCATGTTCTTCATGAGCTACAAGGGAGGCAGCGCTTCGAACTATCCGAGCAATAAAGCCGGCCAGACGATTACCCACGTGGGAATTTACCTTGGCGATGGCAAAATTCTTCACACGTACTCCAAAGATTCCGGCGGCGTTCGGATCGACTCCATCGCCGGCCGCCACTGGGAACACCGCTTTATCTTCGGCGGCAGCGCACTGCGCTAATCCTTTGCCCTTCACCGCTCCGGCTGCCTCTTGGCAGCTGGAGCTTTTTTGTTCGCCGGCTCTACCGACTTGAATGAATCGTCGAGGCGGTCCATCCATACTATGTGTCAGGAGCGGCATTCTCTATGCTCTGTAATAACCGGTATTCCATCCCATCCCAAGATGGTAAAATGTTCATGAGCATGCGTTTACTGACCGAGGAATGATCATCTAAAGAAACCGGAGGGGAGATCATGAAACCTAGACGCCTGCAGATCGGCATGTGGGGAGGCTTCCGTCCGGAGGATTGGGCGCGCTTCGGCTCGGAACAGATCAGCGGGATGGAGATTTCGCAATTCGCGGACCGTGAAGCACTGCTTCAATTCCGTTCCTTCTGCCGGAAGGAAGGGCTCATCTTTGGCATCCATACCCCTCTTCTGGGCAGCAAGGGCTACACCCTGCCCAGGTTGACCTCTCCCGATCCGGACGAACGGCACGAGGGCTGCGAACGGCGGAGAAGGATGTGGAGCTTGCTGCGGAGTCGGGCGCCGACTATATTCTCTTCCATTACCCGTTCCTGCCCATCTTCGGAGAAGGGGATCAAGTGAAGTACATCAATCTTCCGAGGCAGGGCCAACGATACGAACCAAGCGATCTGCCCCAAAGCCGATTCCTTGAAGTCTCGCACCGTCTGTTTGAGCGGCTGTCGGAGCTGCAGCGCCGCTATGGTCAAAAGATTTTGCTGGAGCATGATTTCTTTGGCAGTTATCAGAACATCGTTGTGCGCATGTTCCGGGACTACCGGGAAATCGACCTCGTTGTCGACACCGCCCGGCTCGATGTGGCGGCAAGAGTTGCGGACTCCTTTGATCCCTATCAGTGGCTGGATGAAGTGGCACCTTCCGTGTATCTCGTCCATTACAGCAATGTGAGGTATGCAGGTGACCGTTTCTTCAACCACCAGCCCGTACAACCCTGGCAGGACGGGCATTCCGATTATGGAGACGCGCAAGCCTATCTCCAGCATCTGGCAGCCCATAACAGCCGATTCCACGTGACCTTCGAGCATCAGGCCGGCTCACTCAGCCGGGAGGAACTGCTCTCACTCTATAAGCAGACCTCTTGTCTGGCCGGTATCGAAGCTCCTTGACCTTGCCGCAGCGGCAGGGTGTATGCTGTGGACATTCCACTGCCAGGAGGCTTCACCTATGCCGGATCATGAACACATTTACCGAATGAAAGCCCATCTATATCATCGTCTGATTGCCGCTCAGCCGGATCTCTCGAACATCATGGAGGAACTCTACCCAGGCGGTGACCTCGATATTCTGGATCTGGGCGCCGGCAGCGGACGTCTGACGTTGTCCCTCCTCCCCCGGGCCCGTTCGCTGTCAGCTTCGGATCTTTCCCCGGCTATGCTGGAGGAGTTGGTACGGAACGTTCCCTTGTCCTGCCATTCCCGTCTCATGACCATCGCGGCAGACCACCGGAATCTGCCTCTCCCGGATCACTCCTTCGACCTCATTGTCTCCGGATGGAGCCTCTGCTATTTGGCCGGCAGCGATGAGCCGGAGTGGGAGGCGAATCTGAAGCAGATGATGAGCGAGATTGACCGACTTCTGAGGCCGGGCGGTACCGTCATCCTCTTCGAAACGATGGGAACCGGGTATACAGCACCGCAGCCGCCGCCGTTCCTTCTTGAGTATTACAATCAATTGGAGCGGCAGTACGAGTTCGGTCACCGCTGGATTCGTACCGATTATACGTTCCGTTCCCCTCAGGAAGCGGAAGAATTGACGCGCTTTTTCTTCGGCGATGCCCTGGCGGATGAGGTACGACAGAAGGGACTGCCGATCGTGCCGGAGTGCGCTGGTGTATGGTGGAAAAGGAAGTCAAAGGAATCCGGAAAAGTGCATCCTGCCTGAAGCCATTTCGACCCTATGAAAAGAACCCTGCTGCATCCGGTTGGATACGGCAGGGTTCTTCGCATCGTTCGGCGACCTAGACTAGGTCCCCAGTATGGCATCAATCATCGGTTTGGTTGCGCCGCCCGGATACAGTACATAGAGCAGCACATACACGACCACCCCTGTTGGGGCGGTCAGCAGCCAGATTACAGCCGTCCAGCGGCCGAGCTTCTTGTGCTTGGCAAACCGCTTGTTGAAGGCATGCAGCAGCGTAATAATCCCGAACACAGCTGCCGCCGTAGCCAGCAGGATATGAAAAAACAAAAACAAGTGATAGGCCAGCTTCAGCTCTTCCGGCCCTCCAAAGGAGGTATTGCCGGAGAAGATCGTACGGCTTGCGTAAACGAGGAAGAAGGCAAGAGCAAAGAAAGCTCCCCACAGCATCAGCTTCTCGTGGGTTTGGCGGTTCCCCCGCATAATTTGATACCATCCGAAGCCGACAAAGATGGCACTGATCACGATGAATAACGTAGAGATCGTCGGCAGTATAGGTACATTCACGATAGTTCCACCCGTTTCTATGTAAGACAGACCGCTGTGCGGCCTGCCGCTGAGTTATGCACGGTTCATCGTGCTTGAAGTCAGATAGGACGATTCCCGAAACTCTTCCTCTTCGTCCTGTTTGCGTTCCCTCCGGTACCAGCGGATGAACGTATACCACAGGGCCCAGCCGTACACGATCTCCTGTACAATCTTCATGATAACCCCTCCAAGCTGCTGGTCATCGACCATAGGCAGATAGAGCAGTTCAGGCGGTACGGCAGCATACATCTCGTACATCGGCTTGCCTGCAAAGATAATCAAGGCGCAAGCCGGTGTTAGAAGAACACCATTAAGGAAGATGTACCCCATCTTCTTCAGCTCGGACATCCGGCTGTATTCGGGAAGCGGACAGAATACAGGGAACCATAACTGGAAAGCGGAGAAAAGGAAGATCGCCTTATACGCAGACAAAGCTGCAGGTCTGGCCATCAGCCAATCCATGACCATCGGAATATGGTACATCGAGAAGATGAAGTTAAAGAAAAACAGAGCGAATACAGGCGACGTCAACCACCATACGATCCGTTTGACCCTCTCCGTTCGAATGGCGGCTCGCAGCAGCCATGCCGGGAGTCCGAGCAAAAGAATCGGCGGCATGATCAGATATAGAATCGACTGCTGGAACATATGAACGCTGAAGTAGTAATGGTGCCCGTAATAGGAAAGCGGGCTCCCCTCAGCCGCGTACCAGAGTACCAGTGCGGTCCAGAACCAGATCCGCTGCTTGAGAGGGACCGGCTCGCTGTCCGGAATCTCTTTGCGCCAACGGCCCACCGCCAGCGTATAAAGAATCCCGACGACCGTTAACAGCAGCAGGAGTCCGGGACTCCACAAAGCGGCGAACGTTGACTCGGCACCGTGCCCTGCATGGGAAACATTAGCCGGCATGCTTGGCAGCTCCTTCCTTTACCCATGGTGAGGTTTGTCAGAATCGTGAAATTTTTCGACAAAATCAAAATGAACAAAAGGAGAGGCGCCTCCAAACCCAAGCGACCTCTCCTACTCTTACCACCAAACCCAGTATACTGCAGCGGCTACTGCCGATAATGCGACGAAGGTTCCGAAAGCCAATCCTACAATCGGGAACATATGGCCCCGGTCCTTCATATGCATCCAGTACGCGAGTTGGAAAATGACTTGAACTACACCGATACCGACGATGAAAAAGATGATAAACGAACGATCCAGGCCTCCATACAGAACGACCGCGAAGGCGATCATCGTAAGGATGATCGAAATCAGATACGACAAGTAGTGATTTCTTGGCCCTTCCAGGCGGTGACGCTCCGTTGGTGCTGACGTGTGGTGTTGGCTGCTCATTTAAGGACCCACCTTCCCCATCAGGTATACAACCGTGAAGATAAATACCCAGACAACGTCGATAAAGTGCCAGTACAGACCGGCTACATAAAACTTCGGAGCCGTGACGACCGTCAAGCCCTTTTTGAAGGACTGGATGATCAGCAGGGCAATCCATAGAACACCGAACGCTACGTGGGCGCCGTGGAAGCCGACCAGCGTATAGAAGGAAGAGGAGAACGCACTCTTCGTGAAGGTATGACCTTCATGTACATAATGAACGAACTCATAGATCTCAAGACCGAGGAAGGACAGACCGAGCAGTACAGTAATGGCCATCCACAGCTGAAGCTTCTTCAGGTCTCCGCGGTGCAGAGCCATGGTTCCGAATACGCTTGTCAAGGAGCTCGTCAAGAGAATGAACGTCGAGAGAGCGACCAGATCCAGGGCGAACAAATGCTGTCCGGTAGGACCGTCCGGCACCTGATTGCGAAGAGCGATGAAGGAAGCGAAGAGCGTACCGAACAGTACGCACTCGCCGCCAAGGAACAGCCAGAAGCCGAGTACTTTATTCTTGCCTTCGAGTGTTGCCGTTTCGGCGTGAGGTGGCAGGGCGCCGCCTACTTCATGATGTGCTGCACTCATGCCTTAACCCCCTTATCATTGAGCTCCTCCGGTTCGATATGGAAGCCCGCATCGTCGTACACGGAGCGAAGGAACATACAGATGAACGTGATGATCAAACCGCCAATGCTCAGCAGATAGTTGTGGTACATGAAGCCGTAACCCGAGATGAACAGACCGACGGACATCACGAAGGGCAGAATCGAAGGCGAAGGCATGTGAATCGAACCTACAGGCTCTGCAGGCGTCATTTCTTTGTTGCCCGCCATCTTCTCTTTCCAGAAAGCGTCGAAGCCGCGCACAAGCGGAGTCTGCTTGAAGTTATATTCCGGAGGCGGGGATGGAATCGCCCACTCCAGCGTACGGCCATCCCATGGATCAGCCGGTGCGTTGGCCGGTTTACTTGCCGTTGCAATAATGTTGATGAAGAATACGATCGTACCGATACCCATCAGGAATGCACCGAGCGTAGAGATATAGTTACCTGTCTCAAGACCGACACCCGGCTGGTATGTAAATACCCGGCGAGGCATACCCATCAGTCCGAGGAAGTGCTGCGGGAAGAAGGTCATGTGGAAGCCGATGAAGAACGTCCAGAAATGAATCTTACCCAGCGTTTCGTTCAGCAGACGGCCGAACATCTTAGGCCACCAGTAGTACGAAGCGGCGAACAAACCAAGCACGAGACCGCCGACGATAACATAGTGGAAGTGAGCTACTACGAAATAAGTATCGTGGTACTGGAAGTCTGCCGCAGGAACCGCGAGCATAACCCCGGTAACCCCACCCATAACGAAGGTAGGAATGAAAGCTGTTGCGAACACGTTCGCCGTAGTGAAGCGAATCTGGCCTCCCCACAGGGTAAAGAGCCAGTTAAAGATCTTAACGCCGGTAGGAACCGCGATCGCCATCGTGGCGACCCCGAAGATCGCATCCCCGACAGGACCGATCCCTGTTGTGAACATATGGTGAGCCCAAACCATGAAGCCCAGGAAGCCGATCAGCGCTGTAGCAAATACCATCGAGCTGTAACCGAACAGGCGCTTTCTCGAGAAGGTCGAGACGATATCGGATATGATACCGAAGGCCGGGAGAATCAGAATGTATACCTCAGGGTGACCGAAGATCCAGAAGATATGCTCCCACAGGACCGGGTTACCGCCTTTGCTGACATCGAAGAATCCGGTACCGAAAATCCGGTCAAACATCAGTTCTACCAGACCGACCGTAATCGCCGGGAATGCGAAGAGGATCAGCAGGGAAGTAATGAATGCCGTCCATGTAAACATCGGCATTCTCATGTACGTCATCCCTGGCGCACGCATGTTGATGATCGTAACCAGGAAGTTGATACCGCCGATCAGCGTTCCGAGACCCGCAATCTGCAGACCCAGAACGTAGAAGTCCATTCCGCCTTGGAACGTACCGGCTTCACCGTGCGTAAGATTGGAGAGAGGCGGATAAGCCGTCCAACCTGCCGCCGGAACACTGCCGATGATCCAGGAGGTATTAAGAAGCAGGCCGCCAAAGAAGAACAGCCAGAAGCCGAGCGCGTTCACAAAAGGGAACGCTACGTCCCGTGCACCGATCTGCAGAGGCACGATCGCATTCATGAAGGCGAAGATAACAGGCATCGCCGCCAAGAAGATCATCGTCGTACCGTGCATTGTAGTGAGTGCATTGAAGGTATCGCCGATGAAGATTTTCTGATCCGGATACAAGAGCTGAATCCGGATTAAGATCGCTTCCAAACCGCCCATCAGGAAGAAAATCCCCCCGGCGAGCAGATACAGAATGCCGATCTTTTTATGGTCCACCGTGGTAAGCCAATCCATCAGCCCGGTGTGACGTTTTACCGTGTGTGCGTGAGCCACCGTTTGAAACCTCCTTTATTCCCTGATGCTCTTTACTTCACAGTCAGCGTATTCAAATATTTGATAATGTCATTGATCTGCTGCTCCTGGAGAGGCTTGCTGCCCGGAATAGGCTCGAGCGGGTTCTCACCGAACGCAGGCATCTTGGCACCCGGCTTGATCGACTGCGGGTCTTTAATCCAGTCGCGCAGGCTCTGTTCGTTGTGCGGCAGGATCCCGGCTACAAGCTCACGGGAAGCAAAGCCGTTCAGGTTCGGACCGGCGCCAAGACCTTGGGCATTGACCGCGTGACAGGAGAGACAGTTGTCTTTGAAGAGCGTTTCGCCGGCTTTGGCATCCGCTGGCACCGTAGAAGGCGTCTTCATATCGGCAACCCATTGGTCGAATGCGGCCGCGTCAAGCGATTTCACTTTGAAGTCCATCAGGGAGTGGGAAGCGCCGCAAAGCTCAGCACACTTACCTTTGAACGTGTCTATTTCATCGGCTTGCAGGTAATACACGTTGGTCAATCCCGGGTTCGTGTCCATCTTTCCGCCGAGCGACGGAACCCAGAAGGAGTGCTTCACGTCAGAAGCCGTCAATTCAAATGCAATCTTCTTGCCGGTAGGGATGACAAGATCTTGTGCCGTCGAGATGCCGAGCGTCGGATACTCGAACTGCCACCAGAACGCGTGGGCCGTTACTTTAACAGGCAGTGCATCCTTGTTGTCTCTGTGGTCTTCAAGCAGCTGGAACGTGTACTTGACCGTAGGGACGGCAAGAATGAGAAGCAGGATGATCGGAACGACCGTCCAAATAATCTCGAGCGTATGACTGCCTTCCACTTGCTTTGGAATGATGTCTTTGTCGCCTTTTTTCTTTCTGAAGCGAACGAGAACGTACAAGTAAATAACGAATACGACCACGACAACCAGCAGCATGATCCCGAAGCTGAGCTTCATCAGGAAGAGCTGGTCTCTGGCTACGGGACCTCTCGGTCTCAAGGCGGAAATCGTTTCGTCTCCACACCCCGTTAACAGCAACATCATCAACCCGAAAAGAGGGATGAAACGCCACAGATTTTGCCATCGAATCATCTTATCAATCCCACCTTAGAAAGCAAATATTTTTCGTACAAAAAAGGTCATATCTTGTCAATACGCCTGATCACCATATTAACTATAAATTCGTGTCTCTTTTTTGTCAATGAATCTCAGAGAGTTCACAAATTGTTCGGAAGTGTATATTTTTCAGGGGTTTAAGCGTTTTGCCTCTCTTTGGTTATTTCCATTAAGCGGTGCTTTTATGCATGTTTTGGACCTCCTTCCCCTCCCGCATGTTTTCCCCACGGATGACCCATTCTATTTGTGAGAATTCCCGTAACTGCAGCTCCGGTATCCACCCGGTTCACGAAAAGCCGAAGCTCTCTTCCCGACTATCCGTTTCAAAGGAGGAACCACCATGGCACGCGCTCTACGACTTGTCGGCCTGATTTCCTTGCTCTTCACCTTTGCCGTCGCGGCAGGATGCTATTCCTGGTACGACTACAACAGCGCCAGCAATTACGGCAGCAAACGGGATCTGCCGAGACAGGATACCTCCCGTGCTTACCAGACTCAGCAGCAGTATGCCCCTGTATCCCATAAAGTAACCAAACTGGAAATGAACCAGAACCTCTCCGACCAGGTGGCGGCCATGTACGGCGTGAATTCGGCTATTGTGCTCGTCGGGGACAATGTAGCCTACACAGCTATTACGATGGACAGTACGGCAAGCGGCACCCATGGCGGCGACAAGATGGCCCTCGATTCGAACAAAGACGGGCGAGCCCGCGGCGAAAATCCTGCAGGTGACTTCCAAAGCCTGCATGTGGATCCCACGCAGCTCATCGACGGAGTCAGCGGTGCTCAAACCGAGCCCCACCATGAGCACATTTCTCATCTGTTCAAACAGAAGATTGCAGAGAAGATCCGCTCGCTCGAGCCGACCATCCAGGATGTATACATCTCCGCGAATCCGAATATCATTGACCAATTCACCAAGCTGGCGATCGAAAGCTGGCACGGACGCTCCCTTAGCCCTTATATTCCCGAGTTCACACGGACCATGGAGAGGACCTTTGGAACGGACCCAACCATTCCGAACCAGGCGGAAGCCAATGGACGGGAATACTGACGGGATCTAAAATCACAGCTGCACAGGGAAACTCCTCCTTGTGCAGTTTCTTTTTGCACCGGCTTCCTGTAGAATGTGAAGATACTATGGATACATTTGGAACAGGTTCCGGGCGGGTCCGATAAAAAGCTTCCTATATATAGGGCTTAATTATGACTGTCTCAGGTATGAGCGGCAGGCAGAAAGTTGAAAATAATCGAAGACAATTCACACAGCAGGGAGACTTATATAATGAAGAAAAACGAATTCCAGGCACTGGGCATCTCCCAGGAGCTTGCCGAAGCACTGCATAAACACGGGTATAATGAACCGACGCCGATTCAGCGCGAAGCGATTCCCTCCGTACTGGGCGGACATGACGTGATTGCCCAGGCACAGACAGGCACAGGAAAAACCCTTGCCTTCGTGCTCCCCATCCTCGAGAGCATTGACCCTAACCGCTCGCATGTACAAGCCTTGATCGTAACGCCGACGCGGGAGCTTGCCATCCAGATCACCGAAGAGGTAGCCCGCTGGGCTCCCCTGAAGGGCATCCGCGTTCTCTCCGCTTACGGCGGTCAGGATGTGGAGAGGCAGATCCGGAAGCTCGAAGGGGCCATTCATATCATCGTCGCCACGCCGGGCCGGCTGCTGGATCACCTGCGCCGCGAAACCGTGCAGCTGTTCAAGCTCTCCACCCTCGTACTGGACGAAGCCGACCAGATGCTTCACATGGGCTTTCTGCCTGAAGTTGTGGAGATTATCTCCGCTACGCCAACCCGCAGACAGACGCTGCTCTTCTCGGCCACCATGCCGGAGCGTGTCCGCCAGCTGGCTAAAGAATATATGAAGCCTCCTGTAGAGATTGAAGTGAAAGCGAAGCGCGTCACCCTCGATGAAATCGAACAGATCGTCGTACAGACGACGGATCGCGGTAAGCTGGACGCTCTCTGCAAGGCGATGGAAGAAGACCCTCCTTTCCTCGGCATGATCTTCTGTCGGACGAAGCTTCGGGCCACGAAGCTGCGGGATGAGCTGGACGAGCGCGGATACGCGGTAGATGAGCTGCACGGCGACTTGACCCAGGCCAAGCGCGAGCAGGTTATGAAACGGTTCCGCGATGCGAAGATCCAGTTCCTTGTAGCAACCGATATTGCCGCACGCGGACTTGATGTCGAAGGCATCACCCACGTGTATAACTACGACATCCCCCATGATGCGGAAAGCTATATCCACCGGATCGGCCGGACGGGACGGGCCGGGATGACGGGCAAAGCGATCACCTTCACTGCGCCGCGCGACGCCTTCTATCTTGAGGCCATTGAAAAAGGCATCAAGATGCAGCTCGTGAAGCGGCCGGGACGCGGTGGTGCCGAGGCGCGGACGGACGAGCGCAGTGAGCGCGGCGGACGTCAAGGCGGGCGCCGCGGTGAGGCACGCACCGCCGGCGGACGCGGAGCGCGGGGAGCCGCAGGACGCGGAGCAGCGGCACCGGGCGGACGCGGACGTGCAGCGGCACCAGCGCCACGCGGCGGCGAGAGCGCGGAGCGCTGGGGCGCAGCGGCGAGCGGCGGGCGCGACAGCGCGGCACGCGGAGCCGGACGCGGCACAGCGGGCGGACGCGGCGGCGCCGGAGCACGCGGTGAAGGCGCGCTGCCGTGGAGCGGCACGCAGGGCGGCACGCGCGACAGTGCCGCCCCACGCGGCGGACGCGGAGCGGCAGCGGCAGGCACCCGCGGCGGCGGCGGCGGCGGCGCGCCGGGACGCGGTGACGGCGCCGAGCGCTGGAGCAGCGGCCCGCGGCCGGGCGGCGAGCGCGGAGCGCGGACGGCAGGCGCTCGCAGCGGCGGAGCCGGAGCGCGAGGCGGCAGCGCGGGAGCGCGTGGGCGTTCCGGCGGCGGTGGTGCTCCGGAGCGCGGAGGTGCAGGCCGCGGACCCAAGCCGGCGGGCCGCGGCGGAGCGGCTGGAGGCCGGAGGCGCGGCAGATAAGCGTCACCTAAGCCGCGCGGGTTAAAGAACTTCAAGGGAGTCAGCGCACGACACCAAGACGGTGCTGCCGCACTCCCTGATCCGGTAAAGCCCGACCTGCGCACGGGGGAAGGCTGCGATGCAGGAACTGAGAAGGCCGGCGAAGCCGGTTCTTTTCATTTCTAAGAATTTTGAATAAACCACTTCGGAAGCGTGGCAAATGGGCAATGTAAGCGATGCCTTTACCTCTTCTACGAAACCATGTAAAATACAGGTAGATCCACCCGGCAAGGAACTGCACTTCAAATCGAAGGAGGGTTTCCATGTACGAGCTGAAAGACAAGGAAATAATTTTTGTATTCACCGGTCCGAACGGCGCAGGACGCCGGACGGTAGCCCAAATGTCAGGAAGTACGCTAGGCGTAAAACAGGTCATATCGTACACGACACGCCCTCCGCGCTCATCCGAGGTTGACGGGCAGGACTATCACTTTGTATCCAGAGAAGAGTTCAAAGCGGCCGAGGAGAAACAAGAATTTATCGAGGTCATCGAGATCGACGGAAACTGCTACGGCATCAAGGAAGCCGATGTCGCGGCACAGCTCCAGAAATTCGGGGCGGTCTACCTGGTGTTAAACCGGTTCGGGGCGGAAGCCTTGAAGAAAGTATACGGCGACAAGGTTGTCCGGATCTTCATCTATGCGGACCGGGAAACCGTACTGAAGCGCGAGCAGGAGCGCGGAGATACCCCGGAGCTCATCGAACGCTACATGTCCCATTACGAGGAAGAAATGGCCTACAAGGATTCCTGTGAGCATGTGTTTGAGAACCTGGATCTCGCCCATACCGTATTCGATCTGACCAAAGCGTTGGACGATACATATCTGCACCGGAATCTGCTGGATCTCGACTGATCCTGCGCCTCTGCCTTCTATCCGGACGGTGCCCCATACAACATTGAACACAAGGACCCGAAGGCCTCCCCACCGAGGCCGAAGGTCCTTTTTCTGAAATGGAGGAGAAATCATATGACATTGGCCAAACCGGAACAAACCGAGTACAATGCGTTTTATGCAGGATACATCGCACAGGTGCCTGAAGGGGATGTCACCGCACACTTAAAGGAGCAGCTGCAGAAAACGGCCGGTCTGGTGGCTGGGCTGACCGAAGCACAAGCCCTGCACCGCTACGCCGAAGACAAGTGGAGCATCAAAGAGGTGCTCGGCCACATTGCAGACACCGAGCGGGTGATGAGCTACCGCCTGCTGCGGGTGGCGCGCGGGGATACCACGCCGCTGCCCGGCTTCGACCAGGATCTGTTTATCCGCGGCACCGCGTTCGACGAATGGCCGCTGCAGCGGCTTGCCGATGAATTGGCCGTGGTCCGCCAGGCCACACTGAGCCTGTTCGCCGGCTTGTCCCCAGCCGACTGGCTCCGGGAGGGCTCGGCGAGCGGCTATCCGATTACCGCCCGTGCACTCGCCTACATTATCGCCGGCCATGAACTGCACCATCTCCGTATCATTCAAGAACGATATATATAATAGAAGGAGTTAGTACACCGATGCCCATCGTATCCATTGAACCGACCCCCAGCCCCAACACCATGAAGATCAATATGAGCGAGTCGCTCCCCAGCGGTGTACGTGAAACTTATACCCGGGAGCAGGCTGCGGAAGCGCCGACGCCCGAGCTGCAGCGCCTGCTGTCGATCGAGGGAGTCAAAGCCTTCTACCGTGCCGCGGATTTCATCGCCGTAGACCGGATGCCCAAGGGAGACTGGGGCCGCATCCTCGCCGAGGTCCGGGAAGTGCTTGGTGTCACGGAATCCGCCCATCCGCAGGGCAGCTCCCATCCCGCTGCGGAAGGCCCCGACGCCGGGAACGGAGAAGGGACAACGGCCGATGCATCCTTCGGCGAAGTCCATGTATTCCTGCAGCACTTCCGCGGCATCCCGCTGCAGGTTCGCGTCTCCAGCGGTGACGAAGAACAGCGGGCGGCCCTGCCCTCCCGCTTCAGCGACACGGCGGTCCGGGCGGCCTCCGCTTCTCCCAACCTGATCAAGGAGCGCACCCTCGAGGAATGGGATACCCGTTACGGCTCCCTGCAGGAGGTGTTGGAAGATGTGGTGCAGGAGCTTGACGCCGCCTATTCCGACGCGCAGCTGGAAGAACTCGCGGCCCAAGCTGCAGCCGGAGCCGGTACGGGCGATGCGCAGCAGCGCGCCGAGAAAACCCGGCGGGAGCTGTCCTATGCGGAGGCGGAAGCCCTGCTGCGCTCGCCCGAATGGAAGGAGCGGTATGCGGCGCTGCGCCGGATTCAGCCTTCCGCCGAAACGCTTCCGCTGCTGCTCATCGCCCTGGATGACGAGCAGGCAGCGGTACGCCGCCTCGCTTCCGTATACCTCGGGGACCTGAAGGACCCTGTCGTCCTTCCGCATCTGTACCGGGCGCTTCAGGATCCTTCCCCGTCCGTCCGCCGGACCGCCGGGGATACGCTGTCCGATCTCGGGGATCCCGCGGCACAGGAGGCCATGATCGCCGCGCTCTCCGACCCGAACAAGCTCGTCCGCTGGCGGGCGGCCCGCTTCCTCTATGAGCTTGGGGACGAAACGGCACTGCCAGCCTTGAAAGCGGCCGAGGATGAACCCGAATTCGAAGTCCGTCTGCAGATCCGCATGGCACTCGAGCGGATCGAGGGCGGCGAGGAAGCCGCCGGCTCCGTATGGCAGCAGATGTCCCGCCGGGACCGGAGCTAACCCCCTCTTTTTACCCTCTGGCTCCCACCGTTTCCGCAAGCGGCCTTACTGTCTCGCCGAAGGTCAGAATGCGAAGACGCTCGGGAGCAAGACCATGGCGTTCCCACGCCGCGTGAAGCCGGTCCAGCGCTTCCCGCGGCGTGTCGTCTGCCAGGCGGAAGGTGCCGTAGTGCATCGGCACACAGACATCTGCCCCGCAGTCGATGAAGGCCTGTACCGCTTCCTCCGGATTCACATGCTGCTTGCCGGTATACCACTCCGGGTCATAAGCCCCGATCGGCATCAGTGCCCACCCAATCCGGAATCGTTCACCGATTGTTTTGAATCCCCCGAAATACGCACTGTCTCCTACGAAATAGACGGCAAGACGTTCTCCGTGATGCGTTACCGGACGCAGCACCCATCCTCCCCAATGGGAAGCGTTCGTATCAAAGAGCGTACGGCGGGTCCAGTGCTGAGCCGGCACGAAGTGCAGCTCCAAGCCGTCGAGCCTCACCGTATCCCACCAATTCACTTCCGTAACTTTCTGAAACCCGCTGCTTTTCAGCTTTTTGCCCAGACCCACAGGTACCAGCATCTGAACCCCCGGATTGCGCTGGTGTACGGTGCGCAGCGAAGGCATATCCATGTGGTCATAGTGGCTGTGCGACAGCAGGACCGCATCGATCCGCGGCAGATCCGACGGCATCAGACCGGGAGGCGCGAGCCGTTTCTCCAGCCCCATCCGCTGGGCCCACACCGGATCGGTCAGCAGGTTCTTGCCTTCCATCTGCAGCAGGAACGAGGAATGGCCGATCCAGGTCATCGTCGGTTCGGTATGATTGCTTTTCAGAAACTCAATCTGCTTCTCCCCGCATTGGGGCACAGTATAGCTCCAGTCCTTGAGCTTGATTTTCTTGCGTTCCTTGCGCCACTTCTGGATAAAAGGGAGCTTCTTGCGCAGCCGAATTCCATCCATGTTCTCGTATCGCCCGTTGATCTTCATGACATCCCCTCCTTTGGCCGGAACCACTCCAGACCCTTTGTTCTTGTTATTACCCCGGCCGCACTTCATGTATGCGCCCCATAGAGCAGGTTGGGCTCTGGAACGTACAGATGCGGCAGGTGATTACGGGCCGGAGACCTCATCTATATCCTTCCCCGACGCTTATGCTACAATGAGGAAAAGCATGGTACCAGGAAAGGATCGGTTGTGATGATGAGCGCTGCGGCGCGTTATGTAATTTTCTCCGGAGGCACCCTCGGTTCCTGGGCCCTCCGCCTGCTCCAGCCGGGGGACAAGCTGATCGGAGCCGACCGGGGCGCTCTCTTCCTCGCGGAGCACGGCCTGCGTCCCGATATCGCACTTGGCGATTTTGATTCCGTGACGGCCATGGAGCTGGAGCGGGTACGGGACAGCAGCGCCCGGTTCCTGACCTGTGACCCGGTCATGAAGGATTTGACCGATACCGAGATGGCCTTCAATTGGGCGCACGAACAGGGAGCCCGCGAGATTGTAATGGCGGGAGTGCTCGGCAGCCGATGGGACCACTCGCTGGCGAATGTGCATCTGCTCCGCCGCGGCCTCCTGGCCGGTGTGCCGTGCCGGATCGCCGACGAGTATAACGAACTGCAGCTGATCGGTGCAGGTACGCCGCTGAAGCTGCAGAAGAGCCCCCATACGCACGTCTCCCTGCTCCCGCTGACCTTGGATGTGCACGGCATCACCCTGGAGGGGTTCCAATATCCGCTTCATGAGGCTTCGCTGACCATAGGACAGTCGCTGGGTATCTCCAATGTCCTCGTCGATGAAGCGGGTACGGTGCAGGTTCGGGAAGGCCTGCTGCTCGTCATCCGCAGCCGGGATCCTGAACCGGAAGCCCCTTCCCTGCTGTGAGACTTGGGGACGCAAGCAGCGGAGCACGGCTGAATCCATCCACTATGGTTCACCGCCCCTTCGAATCAAAAGGACCGCACCCGAATCCCGGGCCGCGGTCCTTGTTGCTGTTCATCCGTACACATCCCCAGCCGGCTATGCGGTTGTGGTCTGAACGGTACCGCCCGACTGGAGCTGGTACATCCGGTAATACCGGCCCTTCAGCTCCATCAAGGTCTCGTGATTGCCGCGTTCGACGATCTCACCGCGGTGCAGCACCAGAATCTGATCCGCCTCGCGGATGGTCGAGAGCCGGTGGGCGATCACGAAGGTCGTGCGCCCTGCGCTGACCACCCGCAGTGCCTCCTGAATGAGCCCTTCGGTCTCGCTGTCGATCGAAGCGGTCGCCTCATCGAGAATGAGGATCGCCGGGTCGAAGGCCAGCGCCCTGGCGAAGGAGATGAGCTGCCGTTGTCCGGCGGACAGCGTGCTCCCGCGCTCGACGACCCGCTCGTCATAGCCGCCCGGCAGCGCCTCGACGAAGCCCGCGGCACCGACATCCGCCAGTGCCTTGCGTACCTGCTGCGGCCCGATGCGCTCGTTATACAGCGACACATTGAACTTGATATCGCCCGTAAACAGGAACGGATCCTGGAGCACGATCCCCATATGCTTGCGGAGCGCCTGCTTGGAGATGCTGCGGATCTCCTGCCCGTCGATCAGAATACGCCCGTCCGAGGGTTCGTAGAAACCGAGCAGGAGGTTCATGATCGAGCTTTTGCCCGATCCGGTGTGCCCCACCAGCGCTACCGTCTCCCCCTTCTTCGCCTCGAAGGTGATGCCGCGCAGTACCGGCTCGCCTTCTTTGTAAGCGAACGTGACGTTATCGAATTTCACATGCCCCTGCGGCCTTGGGACTTCGTCGGCTCTCGCCACCTCGGTGCCCTCAATATCCATCAGGCCGAACACCTTCTCTGCGGATACCACCGCCCGCTGCGCGTTCATGAGCTGATCGAAGATGCCGATGATCGGCTGAAAGAACCGCCCCGTATAATCGATGAACGCGTAGAATACTCCGAACGAGATCGCCGACTGAAGCGACTGGCCGCCGAAATACCAGATGGCCCCCGCCGTAAAAAGGGAGCCCACCAAGCCGGTAAAGTTCCGCGAAGAGAGCGAGAAGAGCCGGATCTGCTTGATGTTCGCACGGTAGCGGTCCTCGTTCAGGGCATTGAACTCCCGCATGCGGTTCTTCTCCTGCCGGAACGCCTGCAGGATCGGCATGACGTTGATCGATTCGTTGAGCATCGCGTTCATATCACTGAGCCGTGCGCGCATCACAGAGATGTACTTTTTGGAATACTTGAGATGCACGTACATCACGACAGTGAACAGCGGCATGAACACCAGCGTCACCAGCGCCAGCCGGTAATCGAGCAGGAACAGGGCGATATAGATGCCGACAATATTAATCGAGCTGACCACGAAGGTCGCCATGAAGCTCATGAACAGGTCCCGTACCGCTTCCGTGTCGTTCGCGATCCGCGAGACGACCTGGCCGATCGGCGTACTGTCAAAATAACGGATCGGCATGCGCTGGATGTGATTCATGAGATCCATCCGCATCCGCTGAATAATCCGCAGTGCCGTGGTCTGCAGCGTAAAGCCCTGGATATAATGCAGCGCGCTGCCGAGCACAAGCAGGCCGAAGAAGACAGCCAGCCACCGGATGACCTCGGGGATATCATACTTGTAGAACGCCACCGTCTCTGCGGTGGTCAGCTTGCGCGCCGGCACCTGCCGGGTCTCCCCGCTCTCCGCCTTCCAGGTCAGTACCGGCGCGTCCGCTCCTTCCCCGGCAGCGGACCAGGAACCGCCGGTCATCTCTCCCGCTCCCCGGACCAGGTACATGCCGCTGTCCAGCTGCAGAATCCGGGCTTCCCGCCAGAGGGCGGGACGTTCTGCAGGACCGGATCCCGGTGCAGCGCCCGCATCCAACCAATCTTTGCGAACATACAATACGCCGTCCAGTTCTACATTCCTTGTATCCGCAGGAAGGGAGACATCCTTAACGTTCCATTCGTACCAAGGCTGGGCGATCCCCCCGATATGCCGGTCGATGATCGTCTTCGCGATGAAGGGCCCGGCCAGCTCCGCGCCCACGGCACAGCAGAGCACAAGCAGCGCTGCGGCGATCCGGTATTTGAACAGGAGCGCATAAGCCAGTAGCCTCCGGAAGACCGGGACTCTCGCTTCCCCTGCATTCGATTGCGGTTCCATGATGATCCTCGCACATCCTTCCTCTTGCCTCTAGGTTTCGAGCAGGTTCGCCTCCAGCTGCTGCCGTTCGAACTGCTCCTTGTACCAGCCGCCGCGCCGCATCAGCTCCTCGTGGGTGCCATCCTCGCTGATTCTGCCGTCCTCAAGCACCAGAATCCGGTCGGCGTGCATCACGGCCGACAACCGGTGGGTGGCGATCAGCGTCGTCCGCCCTGCTCGCTCGGCCCGCAGCGCCTCCAGAATAGCGCTCTCCGTCCGCGCATCCACGGCCGACAGGGAATCGTCGAGAATCAGAATCTCCGGGTCGGCGAGCAGGGCGCGCGCAATACTGATGCGCTGCTTCTGTCCGCCGGAGAGCATGACACCGTTCTCGCCGACAATCGTCTCGAGCCCCTGGGGCAGCATCTCGATATCGGCGGTGAATGAAGCCATCGCAATGGCCCGCGCGATCTCCTCCCCCGAAGCGTCAGGCCGGGCGAGAGCGATATTGTCCCGCACCGACTTCGAGAGAAGCAGATGCTCCTGCGGCACATAGCCGATCCAGCTCCGGATCTCGCTCACCGAGAGGTTCTCGATCCCGACGCCGGAGAACAGCACAGTCCCCGGCTCGACCGGATAGTAGCGGAGGAGCTGCTTGAGCAGGGTGCTCTTGCCGCTGCCGGTGCGCCCGACCAGTCCGAGCGTCTGGCCGCTCTCCAGCCGCACGGACACGCCGCGCAGACTATCCTGGGAGGCCCCCGGGTAGCGGAAGGTCAGATCCCGCAGTTCGATCGATTCCGGACGGTCGACCTTCACCGGCTCCTCCGGATCCTGCACTTCTGGCGTCTGCGCGAAGCTGGCGGTCACCCGGTCCACGGAGGCGGTGCCGCGCTGCAGCACGTTGATGAACTCGCCGAAGGCGATCATCGGCCAGATCAGCATGCCGAGATAAATATTGAAGGATACGAGCTGGCCCAGCGTGATTTCATGATGAAAGACGAGGTTCGCTCCGTAGCCGATCCCGATAATGAAGCTCATCCCTACGATGAGCGAGATGGCGGGATGGAACAGCGCCTGAATGGCGGCCACCCGGATATTGAGATTCATGACGTCCCTGGTCACCCGGTCAAAAGAGGCCAGGTCGTGCTCTTCCTGCACATAAGAGCGAATCACCCGCATCCCGGAGATGGACTCCAGCGCCTGGTCATTCATCCGCCCGAAGGCGGCCTGCGCCGCGATGAACCGCGACCGCGTCTGCTTGCCCAGTACGCTGATCAGCAGGGTCAGCAGCGGCAGCGGGATCAGCGCGGCCAGCATCAGCTTCCAGGAGATGAGCGAGATCATCGTGATGAGCACCACCGACGTGCCGACGATCGTATTGACAAGCGTCATCACGCCATAGCCCGCCGTCTGCCCGATCGAAGGAATATCGTTGGTGGCCAGCGCCATGAGCTCCCCGGTGCTGTTCCGGTGGAAGAAGGATGGCGACATCCGCATGAAGTGGGATACAAGGCGGCTCCGCAGCATCCGCTCCAGAAGCAGCGAATTGCCGAACAGCGTAGTAATCCAGATGTAGGTGATGATATACATGAATACGGCAAGCCCTGCGAGCAGTAGCACATGCCTCTGCAGCTGATCGCCGGTCAGCGCCCCCGTACGGATCTCATCGATCACGCTGCCGATCATCCGGGGCGGCACGATTCCCAGCACATTCACAAGCGCCATAAGCAGGACGGCACCGAGATACCAGACCCAGCGTTCGCGGAAAAACCAGGCCAAGCGGTTTACAAACGTCACGACTTTTTTCACCTCTCTGGGAGTTAACGTGGAGACAGCCTACAGGAACCCCGAACCGTCTTTTTACCATATCACTACCATACCATATTTGGATAAGGCTGCCACCAGAAAAGTTCATTGCTAACCAACCTTTCCTCCGTTTCGGTATCAACCCGAAGCCCGCCCTTGCTGCACCGCACTGCCTGTCAGTTGTCCTCCTCGAACCTATGGGCAGCCTCCCCTTGATGATTCAAACCGAATCGCGTATACTACTACAAAAGCATCCAGCCATTATGCCAATGAAGAGCATCCAACTCGGAGGCGTTGTCGTCAAGGGACTCCCGTCCCCTAAGTCAACCGGACCCGCCCGTTACCGCGGAACCAAAGTGGATCGGACTCTCAGCGTCCGGTCAAGTTGGGTGGCACCGCGAGTCCAAGCGCTCCTCGTCCCATACGGATGAGGGCGCTTTTTGTGTTTTTTGGACCAACACCCACACAAAGGAGCGGTTAAGATGCTGGACATTCATTGGATTCGGGAAAACCAAACGAAGGTGCAGGAGGCAGCCAGGCTTAAGGGCATTCCCTTGAGCGTGGAAGAGCTCCTCGCCTGCGATGACCGCTGGCGGGGGCTGCTGCAGCAGGTGGAGGAGCTCCGCCGCATCCGCAACCGGCATTCGCAGGCGATCCCCGGCTGGCTGCGGGAAGGCCGAAGGGCAGAAGCGGAGGACGCCAAGCGGGAGGTCCGCCGGGTGAACGGCGAGCTGGCTCGGCTCGAAGCGGAGCTGGACGGAGCAGAGCGGCAGCGCGCCGACCTGCTGCTGCGGGTACCGAACGTGCCTTCGGCGGACACCCCGCCGGGGCGCTCGGATGCGGACAACGTAGAGACCGGCCGCTGGGGCGAGCCGCCGCAGTTCGGCTTCGAGCCGCTGAGCCACACCGCCCTCGGGGAGCTGCACCGCATCATCGACCTCCCCCGGGGCGTCAAGCCGGCCGGCAGCCGCGGGTACTACCTGCGCGGAGCGGGAGCCCTGCTCCACCGGGCGGTGCAGCAGCTGGCGGTAGACCTGCTGCTCGCCGAGGGCTTCACGCTGCTCGAGGTGCCCCTTGCGCTCCGGCCGGAGGCGTTCCGCCATGCCGGCTTCTTCCCGCTGGGAGAAGACCAGGTGTACCGCCTTGAGGGAGAGGACCGCTATCTTGCCGGCACCTCGGAGATCCCGCTGCTGCACTATTACAGTGGAGAGACCGTGGACGTCACCCGGCCGATCCGGCTGGCGGCGGTATCGAGCTGCTTCCGCAGCGAAGCGGGCTCGGCCGGCCGGGATACGCACGGTCTGTACCGGGTGCACCAGTTCGCCAAGGTGGAGCAGGTCGTGCTCTGCGAGGCCGACCCCGGAGCCGCGGAATCCCTGCTGCAGGAGATTACGGGACATGCGCGGCGCCTGCTCCGGCTGCTTGAGCTCCCGCACCGCACGGTCGCCGTCTGCACCGGAGACATGTCGCAGAAGACGTTCAAGCAGTACGACATCGAGACCTGGATGCCAAGCCGGGCAGCTTACGGGGAGACTCACTCGTCGTCGCACCTGCTCGACTTCCAGGCCCGCCGGGCGGGCATCCGGTACAAGGACGGGGACGGCCGGCTGCGGTACTGTTATACGCTCAATAATACGGCCGTGGCTTCGCCGCGAATTCTCATTCCCCTGCTGGAGAACCACCAGCAGGAAGACGGCACGGTCCGTATCCCGGAAGCGCTGCGGCCTTATATGGGCGGCCTGGACCGGCTCGTCCCTCCCCGGGACTAAGCGCTGCCCATTCTGCTCCCATTCTATGGGAGACGCAGCTTACGCCGCCGGCCTGCCCGGGTACGCCAAGAAGCCAGTTCTCTGAGGGAGAACTGGCTTCTTTTTTTGTACCGCGCGGCCGACGGCTGCCTTATTTTCTATAGAAGCTTCTATAGGATTGGACGTCCTGTCCGCTTGCCGCCCAGCCTAGCCCAGTCCCGCCCACCAGGCCGTCAGCCATCCGGTCACCGGAACAGCAAGCGCTGCAAAGACGAGAGCCGGCAGCAGATTGGCCACATGAATCCGGCGCAGTTCCAGCAGATTGATGCCCACGCCGACGATCAGTACGCCACCCACCGCCGTCACCTGACGAATGATCTCGCCGAGCAGCACCTCGTCCAGCCCAGAGGCGATCCAGGATGCCGCCAAGGCGATCACACCTTGATACAAGAAGACCGCCAGGGCGGAGAAGGCCACCCCCACCCCCATCGTCGAAGCAAAGATAATCGACAAAAATCCGTCGAGCAGTGCTTTCGTATACAATACGACGTGATCCCCGCGCAGGCCGCTGTCCAGCGGACCGAGGACAGCCATCGCCCCGATGCAGAAGACCAGCGTCGCATTGACGAAGCCGGCGGCCAGCCGGCCTTCCTGCGATCCCGTATCCTTCCCCCGCCGGAGCCGTCTGGTGAGCGCATTCACTGCCTGTTCCAGCAGCTTGCCGAGCCGCTCCAGCCCCTGTTCCACTCCGGCCAGCTCACCCGTAATGCCCCCCAGGGTCAAACAGGCTGCCATGAGCAGAAATTGATCCGACTTCAGCGCCATTGATACTCCGAGCGCAATCAGCGCGAGACCGATCCCCTGCATGACCGTACGGCGCATGCCGTCACTCATCCGCTGCAGCAGCAGTCCGGCCAGTCCTCCGGCCACTATCGCGGCGGCGTTTACCCCTGTTCCCCATAAAGCTTCTGTCATGTCCACCGCATTCCTTTCTGTACAACGGCAACATCATACCCCGGGGGCGGCATTTTTTCAATGAAGGCGGGCATACTAACGTTCGATTCGACCACAAGGAGGGTTTTGGCAGCAATGGCAAATGATAAAAGCATGAATCCGATGTCGGGCGAAGAAGTCGAAACCGACGGCATTTATACCAACGAATGGGGCCGCGAAGAGAAGCTGAAGCGCGGCGACGAATTTCCGGCCGACCCGGTGCTCGGCAATACTGAATGGGAGCTGACTTCCCTGCCGCTCGAGAGCCAGGAAGAAGAATTCTATAAGGATACGACGGCCAACACGAAGAAGCGGTCGCATTACGATAATGATTTCGGGGCCGATCCTCTGGGCAAGGCCGGTAAATCTTAATTGTTTGCAGCTATCCCCAAAGAGCGCCCGGGTTTCCCGCTTCTGCGGTTCTCCCGGGCGCTCTTTGGCCTGCAACTGTCTGCTATGCTATTCGGCGTTCATGATCTTGATCAGGTTCGTCGAGCCTGCGCCGCCGATCGGCACCCCTGCGGAGACGATGACGAGATCTCCCGCTTCGACCAGCCCGCTCTTCTTGCCGCCGTCCACGGCGGAGAGGAACATCGCGTCGGTGGACGTTACCGGCTCGCCAAGCACCGGGGTTACGCCCCAGATGAGGCTCATCCTACGGCGGATCCGCTCGTCGGGAGCGATCGCCACGATCGGCGCCTTCGGCCGGTACTTGGATACCATCCGCGCGGTGAAGCCGGTCTCCGTCGGGGTCAGGATCGCCTTGGCATTCAGCTCCAGGGAAGAGCCTACGACCGCCTGTGAGATGACTTCCGTGACGTTCGGCGTCTGCTCCGCCGCCCGCTTCACGTAGTTGTCCCAGTACGGAAGCGTCGCTTCGGTACGCTCAGCAATAGCCGCCATCGTCTGGACGGACTCCACCGGATACTTGCCTGCCGCACTCTCGCCCGACAGCATGAGCACATCCGTTCCGTCGAGCACCGCGTTGGCCACGTCGCTTGCTTCCGCCCGTGTCGGACGCGGATTCACCTGCATGGAGTCGAGCATATGCGTCGCCGTAATGACCGGCTTGCCGGCCTGGTTGCACTTGCGGATCATGAGCTTCTGCAGGATCGGCACATCCTCCACCGGAATCTCGACCCCGAGATCGCCGCGCGCGACCATCAGGCCGTCGGACACCTCCAGGATCGCATCCAGCTCGTCCACGCCTTCCTCGTTCTCGATCTTCGAGATAATCTGGATGTGACCGGCACCAAGCTGCTCCAGCAGCTCGCGCACTTCCAGAATATCCGCCGCCCTGCGCACGAACGAAACCGCGATAATATCGAGATCCTCTTCCGCTGCAAAATGAATGTGCTGCACGTCCCGCTCCGTTACCCCGGGCAGCGACGTCTTTACGCCCGGCAGGTTGACACCTTTGCGGGGCTTGATCACGCCGCCGTTCACGATGCGGCAGTGAATCTCCGTTCCTTCCACTTCTTCGACTCGCAGCTCGATCAGGCCGTCATCGATCAGGATGCGGCTGCCCGGATGGAGATCCTGTGGCAGCTGCGCGTAAGACACCGAGATCCGCTCGGCCGTTCCTTCGATGATCTCCGTCGTCAGCGTCAGCTTCCCGTCCGTCTTCAGCTCGTACGAGCTGTCCTTCAGCTTGCCGATGCGCACTTCCGGTCCCTTGATGTCGAGCAGTACCGCCACCGCAGCCCCCAGTTCACTCGCCGCCTGCCGCACCCGGCGGATACGGGTCCGCTGCTCATCCAGATCGCCGTGCGCCATGTTCAGCCGGGCTACGTTCATGCCCGCCCGGATCATCTCTTTCAGCACTTCCAGGTTGTCGCAAGCGGGTCCGAGTGTACAGATAATCTTGGTTTTGCGCATGTGTATGTCTCTCCCTTAGCTCGATTCTTGTCGAATGGTCTCCCGTTATTGTAATCCCCTTTTCCCCAATATTCCATGAAATATAGTATGATAGATGTATTATAGTTAGATTCAGAGGATTCGCTTGGAGCTTCCCTCGTTCAAAAGGAGACCACCCCCATGCTTCAGATCGAAAATATACGCCGGGACGCCGGAACGATGCCCTGGTTCGAGGAAGTGGAACGGGAGGCCGACTCCTGGTCCTTCATCCTGATGGGCTACGGCAAATGCGTCTACTGGGTGCAGGGGGAGAAAATGCTCCTCGAGAAGGGCGATGTGCTGCTTCTCCCCCCCGGCGTTACCTACTATGGCAAAAGCATTCCGTCCCTCACCCACGAAAAATATGTGACTACCTTCTCGTCCGGAGCAGGCGGCGCCTCACCGCTCCCCCTGCTGGCTTCGGACCAGCCGCTTCGCTGGCGCTGTGCCGCCTGGGAGCTGCTGCTCGCCCGGGCCCAGACGATGGCGCAGGAATGGGCGGAAGGGGCTCCCTACGCCGGCGTCCTCTGCAGCGCGCTGCTTCTTGAGTCGCTCACCCGGCTGAACCGGGAATATGACAAAGGGCCGCACACCGCCCTGCTTCACCGGCAGGGCGAGCTCATGACGGCCTACCTGCGCAACCATTACCGCGAGAAGGTGACCAAGGAGGATCTCGCTGCCGTCATCGGCCGCAGCCCCGGGCATGCCGCCGTGCTGTTCCGCGAAGCGACCGGCCAGACGATCTCCGAATATACGCACGGGCTGCGGATGAAGACCGCCGTCTACCTGCTGCGCCACTCCGACCTGACCGTAGCGGACATCGCGGAGCAGCTCGGCTACTGCGATCCTTCGTTTTTCACCGCACCTTCAAGCGTCTTACCGGCCTGCCTCCTTCGCATTACCTCAAGGAGCGGGAAGCCCCGCTTCGTTAGCCCCTGTCTATTCCATTACCCGCCTGCCGCCCACCTGCCCGCAGAGTTTACCGGATCTTAACGTATTAAGGGCGGCAGGCAGGAGAGGGGACCTGGAACGGCAGCAGCAGCCCCACGGCAAAAAAGCCCTCCGGATTCCTTCCGAAAAGCTTCCCGTTCCAATCTATTTCATGCGGGTCACCCCAAGCGGCGTACTTCAAGCGGTCAGCCTCTCTTTGCGCCCGGACCTTTATGCGGAGCATAACGGAGCGCTTTCTTCCCCCTTGCCCGGCGATGTGTTTCGTTTTTGACAGCGACCTTTATGCGAAGCATAACGGAGCGCAAAAACGAAATCACGAGCTTCTATACATTAAACCTGTACCCCACGCCCCAGATCGTCTCGATGTACTGCGGCTTGGACGGATCGCTCTCGATTTTCTCCCGCAGCTTCGAGATATGTACGGTGACCGTCGCATTGTCGCCCATGGCATCCAGCCCCCAGATCCGCTCGAAAATCTGCTCCTTGCCGAACACCCGGTTCGGGTGCTGCACGAGGAAGACAAGCAGGTCATACTCTTTGGAGGTAAAAGCAACCTCCCTGCCGTTCACATGCACCTTGCGGGAGAGGGTATCGATGATCAGGCCGCCGACCTGCAGGCTGTCCCTTCCTCTGGACTCCCCGCTCCCCCCGCCGCCGGTCAATCGCTCGAACCGGGCCAGATGGGCCTTCACCCGGGCGACGAGCTCCCCGACGCTGAACGGCTTCATGATGTAGTCGTCGGCACCGAGGCCGAGGCCCCGGATCTTGTCTATCTCTTCCCGGCGGGCCGAAACCATCAGAATCGGGATATTCTTCGCCGCCCGGACCTGCCGGCAGATCTCGTAGCCGTCAACCCCGGGCAGCATCAGATCGAGAAGAATAAGATCGTACGGCTCAAGCAGCGCCTTCTGCAGCCCCGCCTCCCCGGTAGCCGCAATCTCGACCGCATAGCCCGAGACCTCCAGATAATCCTTCTGCACCTCCGCTATCACGCTTTCGTCTTCAATGATCAGAATCCGCTTCATCCCTTGCGCTCCTCTCCCCTATGCGGGCCACCTGACTGACGCCCTTACCATTCACGGCTCCGGCACCTCCGCGAGCAGCGGAAGCGTGATGACAATCGCCGTCCCCCGGTCCGGTCCGCTCTCCGCCCGGACACGCCCGCCGTGCTCTTCCACGATGCCCTTGACGATGGCAAGGCCCAATCCGCTGCCGCCCGTATCGGTACGCCGGGAGAGATCCGCCCGGTAGAACCGGTCGAACACCCAGGGCAGCGCCTGCGGTTCAATGCCGGGCCCGTTGTCTTCGAGCGTCAGCTCCGCCTCCCCATCTTCAGTCCTTAAGGCAATCTGCAGCTGAGCCTGCGGCTCCCTTGCATGCTTCACCGCATTATCCACGATGTTCATAAGCACCCGTCCGAGCTTCTCACGGTCCGCCTGGACCCACACCCGGGGTCCCGTTTCAACAGCCTCGAAGCGGACCTGCATCTCCCGCATCCGCGGATCCACCTTGAGCTCTTCGGCATAATCCATGAGATACGCCCGCAGCTCAAGAGGCTCGAAGTGAAAGGGAAGCCGTTTCAGGTCCAGCTTGGAGAACAGGAAGAGCTCATCGATCAGCCGGTTGAGGTGCAGCGCTTTGCTGTGGATCATGCCTACGTACTTGGCCTGCTTCTCCGGCGTATCGGCAATACCGTCCCGAAGCCCCTCCGCACAGCTTTGGATGGCGGTTATTGGGGTCTTGAGATCGTGCGAAATGTTCGTGAGCAGTTCCTTGCGGTTGTCCTCATACTGCAGCTGAGTCCGGATGGAATCGAGCAGCCGCTGCCTCATCTCCTCGAACGCCGCGCCCACTTCGCCGATCTCATCCCTGCGCCGAAGCTCCAGCGCCTCCTCCAGCCGCCCGTCCTTGATCCGCTCGGCCGCCGCCTTCAATTCGCGGAGCGGTCGGATAATGCTGCGGGAGACAAGATAGGTCAGCCCGCCGTTCGTCACCGCAAGCACGAGCAGGAGAATACCCAGCACGATGGGAAAGACCCTGCGGGTCACCATGCCGAGCGGCCGCTGATCCTCCAGCATGACCAGCACGCCGGTGCCCCCATCTCCGAACCTAAGCTCGTGCGAGAAGACATAGTAAGCCACACCGCCCAGAACGATCTCATGCTCATGACGCTCCCGCCCCGATACATCCGGAAGCGCGAGCAGCGCAGACGGGTCATCCACCCGTCCGATCGCCTGTGAAGCGAAGGTGACCTTCCCTTCCTGCAGCACCACAATGCCGGATTCCAGGCTGGCGAGCTTCTCTCCGGTCTGCTGTAGGAAATCCGGGTCCCGGAAGCGTTCGGGCTCCTCCCGGGCAAAGTACTGCAGAACCGTATACCACTCGCTTTTGCTGTCGAAATGCTCCTCCACCGCATTCTCTTCCAAGCCGATACCCGGCAGAACAAGGGACTTGAGCCCGAAGGCGTTGTTCATGACAAGAGCGGCCACCAGGACCGTTGTCAGGGCAAACAAGAGGACCGGGACGACGACCATGGCAATATTCGAAAGGATCAGCTTCATTCGGATGGACAAGGCTTTCCCGCTCCCCGCTGCTGTTAGAATGATTTTTTGTTAAAAATAGCCAAACCGCCTGTATAGGCTATTATACTATACGCCAGGAGCAGCAGGGACAGATTCCACAACCGGACGGCCGGGACCCCGTCTCCGAGCCAGAGGGCATGCCAGCCCGTGTAAGAAAAGAGGGACCACACCGACAATCCGGGAAGCAGAAGCGGAAGGAGCTTCAACGCCCCGTACAACACCAGGCAGAGCGCCAGGCCGGTCGTAGCACGCCCAGTAAGCTGTACGAGCGCCGCACCGACGGCTCCGACAGCCAGCATGGCCGCCCAAGCGGCTACGGCCGCCCGGAAAAAGGAGAGGGGATCCAGCACCGCAGGAGCACTGCCCGGCAGCAGCAGGCTGCAGAGCAAACTGACCACAGCAAGAAGCAGCAGCTGCAGACCGGTATAGACTGCGGCGGCAGCCACCTTGGCCCCATAGATCTTGGCCCGGGAGACAGGGCGAAGCAGCGTCAGCACCATCGTGCCCTCCTCCCGCTCGCCCGGAAACTGGTCGGCGGCGGTCATGAACAGGAACAGGGGCAGCACGAAGGCCGTATAGCCGCCAAGCAGTGCGAGGTAAGGATCCCCGCTGAGCAGGGCAGACAGACCGCCGCCTCCCTGCAGCCGGGACGACAAGAGCGAAAGACCGAGCGGCAGCAGCAGCGACGCCGCCAGGAACCAGCGGGTCTTGGGCTGGGCCGCGAGCCGGGCGAGCTCATTGCGCAGACTTGCGTAGAAAGCATGCATGATTTACGCCCCCTCCCTCAGCGGCCGTCCCGCCGCCGCCAGGTACATGGCCTCCAGCGAGCCATACTCCCGCAGAAGATCGGGGACCGTACCCTCAAGCACCAGGCGCCCCCCCAATAGAACACCCGCGCGGCTGCAGACCTGCTCCATCTCCCCGATCAGGTGCGAAGAGATCAGGAAGGTGACCCCTTCTTCCGCAGCCAGCTGCCGGATCACCCGGCGGATCTCCAGAATGCCCTCGATGTCCAGCCCGTTGGTCGGCTCATCGAGCAGCACGAACGCCGGCCGGGGCAGCAGGGCGGCGGCCAGGGCCAGGCGCTGCTTCATACCGAGCGAGAAGCCCCGGGTTTTCTCCCCGGCGTAAGGGCGAAGCCCTGTCAGCTCCAGCACTTCGTCCATCCGGGCTGCCGCCAAGCCCGGGTAATGGCGGCGCACCTGCTCCAGCTGCTCCCTCGCGGTAAGATAGCCGTACGTGCTGCCGGCTTCCAGCACACAGCCGACCCGCTTCATCGCCTCTTCGTACTCGTCCTCCAGGCTGTGCCCGAACCACCGGACCTGCCCGCCGGCGGCAGGGATCAAGCCGGTCACGAGCTTGAGCAGCGTCGTCTTCCCGGCCCCGTTCGGTCCGAAGAGTCCGTAGATCTCCCCTTCGCCGACCGTAAGATTCATCTCCTGAATGCCCCTGCCGCTGCGAAAAAGTTTGGTCAGCCCGCTGACCTCAAGTACGGGATCGTTCATCATCTTGGCCTCCTTATCTCATCCACTTCCATACACATGGGTTCCGAAAGCCGCCGCGGGATGGCCTGCAGTTCTCAGCCGGCCATCCGCGACAAGCCCACTGCCCCTTACTTCCTCCCGTCACCATGCAGATCGAGCGTGCGAACCTGCTTTCCGTCAAGCTCCACCGTATCCGCAGCCGTCGCGTTATGTCCGGACAGCGCCACCTGAGCGGTCAGGGCCAGCTCATGCTCTGCGCCCGCGGCATCCTTGCCATCGACCTTCAGCTCCACGACCTGCCCCTGCAGCATGCCGTCCGGAGCAATGTCCGCTGTCAGTCGGAAGGATTCGATGCGGATATCCTGCGTCAAGGCAGGCAGATCCGGCTCCGTACCGCCGAACCACGCCGGCAGGCCTTCCTTCCCGGGGGCATGCCGGTGTTCCCCATCCCCCGCATACTTCAGAGCCAGCGCCCCCAAGGCCTGAACGGCAGGCGGGATCTGTGCCGCGGACAGCTGCAGTTCCACCTGGCTGCCTCCGTCCGGCTTCGTCTCGAGCGTCATCTGCTGCTTAAGACCGCCGGCCAGCGCGTCCACGATCCCTTCCAGCTCCTCGGCTGTCGGTCCGCCCTCTTTCCCGGACTCCCGGTGATGCTTCCGGCCGGCACGCTCATCCTCCGAGACCACATAATACGTCTCCTCCGTACTGTTCTTGAACACCAGGTCCTCCTCGGCTCCGGCAAAGAACGCCACCCGCTCGGTCTCCGCCCCCTCCTGCAGCTCCACTTCCCCGCTCGCCCGATGTCCCGCCTTGTCGAGCTTCACGTGCTGTGCGGCCTGCCACAGCGGCTGGCTGTTGTCCTTCAGGACCATCTTCACATCCGCCGTTACACTCTGGACCGTATGCTGCTGCTTCAGCGCTGCCTTATACGCCTCATATCCTGAAGTGCCGGCCATGGCCGACATGCCGCTGCTCACAAGCAGTACGCCGCCCAGTGCCAGGGGAACCGCCGTCTTCCATACCTTACCGTTCTTTTTGAGACCCATGTTCATTGTGATTTCCTCCACTCTTGGATTTGGAGCCGCCCGGCCGCATCCTTCTCCGCTGCCCGATTCTCTCTTTCGCTCGCTGCCCTTCGGCTTCTCCCTGAATCCAGAATACCCCCCGCTTCTAAAGCCCCTCTAAACCATTTCTAAAAAAAGTATAAAAACCAAAAAACGGGCCCTCCCCCGTCCAGGAGGCGCCTCGCAGGAGACGTTCCAGGCCGGGATTCGGAAACCCGTCAACATACATTAAATTCAATTTGTCTATAAAGGCTCTGCCCTGTGACCCTACCTGTAGACCCCGCTGCCCGTCTCGGCGTATTCCTTCGACTTCTCTTCCATGCCGGCCCGCAGCGCCTCTGCTTCCCCCAAGCCGTGCTCCCGCGCATATTCACGGATATCCTGCGTGATGCGCATCGAACAGAACTTCGGCCCGCACATCGAGCAGAAGTGCGCCGTCTTCGCACCTTCGGCCGGCAGCGTCTCGTCGTGGTACTCCATCGCGCGTTCGGGATCGAGGGCCAGGTGGAACTGGTCGCGCCAGCGGAATTCGAAGCGGGCCTTGGACAGCGCATTGTCGCGCTCCTGCGCTCCCGGATGGCCCTTGGCCAGGTCGGCGGCATGCGCAGCGATCTTGTAGGCGATGACGCCTTCGCGCACGTCGTTCTTGTTCGGCAGGCCGAGGTGCTCTTTCGGCGTGACGTAGCAGAGCATGGCCGTACCGAACCAGCCGATCATCGCCGCCCCGATGGCGGAGGTGATGTGGTCGTAGCCCGGCGCGATATCCGTGGTCAGCGGTCCGAGCGTATAGAACGGCGCTTCGTCGCATACCTCAAGCTGGCGGTCGACGTTTTCTTTGATGAGGTGCATCGGCACGTGGCCCGGCCCCTCGATCATCACCTGCACGTCGTGCTTCCAGGCACGGTGCGTCAGCTCGCCGAGTGTATCGAGCTCCGCGAACTGGGCCTCGTCGTTCGCGTCGGCGATGGAGCCCGGCCGCAGGCCGTCCCCGAGGGAGAACGCCACATCATACGTTTTCATGATCTCACAGATCTCGTCAAAATGCGTATACAGGAAGTTCTCCTGATGATGCGCCAGACACCAGGCCGCCATGATCGAGCCGCCCCGGGAGACGATGCCCGTCACCCGCTTGGCCGTCATCGGAATATAGCGCAGGAGCACACCCGCATGGATCGTAAAATAGTCGACACCCTGCTCCGCCTGCTCGATCAGCGTGTCGCGGTACACCTCCCACGTCAGGTCCTCCGCCTTGCCGTTCACTTTCTCCAGCGCCTGATAGATCGGCACCGTGCCGACCGGCACCGGGGAGTTGCGGATAATCCACTCGCGGGTCATGTGGATGTTCTTGCCCGTCGAGAGGTCCATAATGTTATCAGCGCCCCAGCGGATTGCCCAGGTCATCTTCTCGACCTCCTCGTCGATCGAGGAAGCGACAGCCGAATTGCCGATGTTCGCGTTGACTTTCACGAGGAAGTTGCGTCCGATGATCATCGGCTCGCTCTCCGGGTGGTTGATATTCGACGGGATGATCGCCCGCCCGCGCGCCACCTCGCTGCGCACGAACTCCGGATCGACATTCTCGCGGATGGCGATATACTCCATCTCCGGGGTGATGATGCCTTTACGTGCATAGTGCAGCTGGGTTACGTTGCTCCCCGCCTTCGCCCGCAGCGGACGGCGCTTCAGCCCGGGGAACAGCAGCTCTTCCTTCACCGATTCGGCGTGCAGATAACCGTTGTCCTCCGGCTTGACTTCGCGGCCTTCGTACGATTCGACGTCCTCCCGGCTCAGGATCCACGGCAGCCGGCTGGGCTGCAGCCCCTGACGGATATCGGTCTTCGCCCCCGCATCCGTATACGGCCCGCTGGTGTCGTATACGCGCACGGGTGCGTTCGGCTCTTCCCCGTACCGCCCGGTGGACGGGCTCAGCTCAATCTCACGCATGGCGACCTTCAGATCGGGGCGGGAGCCCTCTACGTATACTTTGCGGCTGCCCGGGAACGCGCCGGCGATCTTCGCCGCTGCGCCTTCTCCCTGTACCGCTTCCGCTGCGGGAGCATTCCCGTTTTCAATCCGGTTTTCACTTGTCATCTGATCTTATCCTCCTAGGCTCTTGGACGCGCGGCATCCTGCGCCGCTTCCGGCCCCGAACAAGGATCACCAATGGGGGAAGCACGACAAAAAGGACCGCTCGATGTTACGCAAGCGGTCCACGGATGTATGCGCAGCACAGAACGGCCGGTCCGTTGTCGATCGACAACAGGCCGCTCCCGCTGCACGCTGATGGTGTGGGTTCTCGTTCCTCCGCTGGCATTATCCAGTTCAGGTCTAACGGTCGAAGGCAGCGGCCTTCCTCTCAGCCTGGCGTTCTCCCAAGCTCCCGTGCATCACAATATGAAATTTGTTCCCCACCAGCATAAACGGAAATGTATGGAAATGCAAGAGGTTTATCGCTGCTGCAGGAAGGCCTCCAGGGCACAGGGATCCAGTCCCCTGCTGATGTGGAAGCCTTGGACCGCGTCGCAGCCCTTCGCCGCCAGGAAGTCCAGCTGCCGCTGCGTCTCCACCCCTTCGGCCACCACCTTGAGATGCAGGCTGTGGGCCAGGGACACAATGCCGGCGGCGATCGCGCCGTTCGCCTGCTCCTCTTCGAGCCGGGAGATGAATGATTTGTCGATCTTCAGGGTATCGATCGGGAAGCGGGTGAGATAGCTCAGGGAGGAGAAGCCCGTCCCGAAGTCGTCAATAGAGATGCAGACACCGAGCTCCTTCAGGCTCTGCAGCATCCGGGCCGCCTCCTCCGGGTTTCCCATGACTGTGCTCTCCGTCAGCTCCAGCTCGAGCAGATTCGGCGGCAGTCCCGTCTCGCCGAGAATCGCCGCAATCTTGCGGCCGAGGTCGGCCTTCGCAAACTGGCGGGCGGACAGATTCACACTGACCGTGAGGGGCCCGAGCCCCGCATCGAGCCACTCCCTGCACTGCCGGCACGCCTCCCGGACGATCCACTCGCCCATCGGTACGATGAGACCGGTCTCCTCCGCAATGCCAATGAAGGCGCCCGGATAGACCAGCCCCTGCTCGGGGCTGTTCCAGCGCACCAGCGCTTCGACCCCGTACACCCGGCCGCTGCGCAGATCGAGCTTCGGCTGATAATGCAGGACGAGCTGCTTCTCCACGATCGCCTCCCGCAGCAGCACCTCCATCCGCAGGCGCTCCTTGGCCTCATCCTTCATCGACGGCGCGAACAGCCGGCAGGCATTGCGGCCGAGCTCCTTCGAGCGGTACATGGCGATATCGGCACTCCGGACCAGCGAATCCATGGTTCCCCCGTCCCGGGGGTACAGCGCGATGCCTACGCTGGCCGTGACGCTGATCTTCTGCCCGCTCAGCTCGAAGGGCTCCTTGAGCAGCCCCGTTACAGACCGTCCCGCCCTAAGCGCCTCCTCTTCCGTGTCTACCCCGGGCACAAGCAGCAGGAACTCATCCCCCCCGAGCCTGGCAATCGTATCGGCAAAGGCCAGCTCCCGCCGGAGGCGCTCCGCCACCTGCTGCAGAAGCCGGTCTCCGGCTTTATGGCCAAGCGAATCGTTGATCACTTTGAAGTGATCGAGATCGAACATGACGACCGCGAGCGGCTTCGCCTGCCCCTTCTTTCCGGCCGTGCACTCCATCACCCGCTTGTGGACGAACCAGCGGTTAGGCAGCCCGGTCAGGGCGTCATGGTAGGCCATGTGCTCGATTTTCTCAGCCGCCTTCTTGCGCTCGGTCATATCCCGGCACAGCGCGAGCACCATCTGCTTGTCCCCCACCTGGACCAGCCCGAGCCGGATGTCCACCGGCAGCCGGGTCCCGTCCTTGCGCCGGAACTCGTCCTCCAACTGGATCATTCCTTCCTCCACGACCCGCTCGTGCAGACGCAGCAGCTCGCCCGCCGGGAACGAGGAAATCTGACCCGCCTGCATCGTCAGCAGCTCCTCTTCCGTGTACCCGAGCGACAGGCAGGCCTGCCGGTTGACATCCAGGAACTGCCCGCTGCCGTCCATAAGGAAGAAGCTGTCCGCCGCCTGGTCCACCAGCTTGCGGAAGCGCTCTTCGCTCTCCCTGAGCGATTTCTCCGCCAGCACCCGGTCCGTGATATCGAGAGCAAAGCCGAGCAGAAGCTTCTCGCCCGTCTGCTCATCCGGGCAGATCAGCGTCTTGCCCGTATACAGATAGATCTCGTCCCCTCCGACCAGAGACGTGCCTTCGCTGGTGATCAGTCTGCCGGTCCGCCACACCTCCAGATTCTCCCGGCGGAACCGCTCTGCCACCTCATAAGGAAAAAAGTCATAGAGCGTGCGGCCGAGCAGTTCCTCTTCCGTCAGCCGGTTGCGCTTATATGTAGCCTGATTGGCATAGATCGTCCGCCCCTCCGCATCCTCCATGAAGATGTCCATGGGCAGTGCATCAAGGATCTTGCTGTTCAGGTTCTCCTGCGTTCTCAGCTGCTGGAGCAGCTCCCGCTCCCGCTGCTCCAGCTCGCGTACACGCTGCAACCATTGGCTGCGTTCGATTTCCCAAGGTTCCCGCCCTGTTTCGTGTCCCATGCTGTACCCCCGAGCCCGCCCTTGCGATGCGATTCACAAGTTTCGACCGTTAGTTTCAATGCACTAATTGTTCGCTATTGAGGACAACTATTCCTTCTTTTGACCCCCCTTTTTTGACAGGAAATAGTAGGAGACGGAGGGGAACAATGGGGGCTATATGCATCCCTGCCCGGATATGTCAGCCGCACGGCATTTAATTTGTCATCGGATAATAATTTTCGCTAGTTTTCGTCATCCTTTTCCAATTAAATACATGGACAAAATCAAGGGTTTTCATATAACATACACATATTATCTTTGTATGATATTGACAGAAAGCGGGGACTTCGAACCTAATGGCTCAATCGAAATTGGATCCAAACGAGCGCTCACTTACGGAGCAGTTCAGCAGGTCGGGCTTTATCCTGACGGCAATCGGCAGTGCCGTGGGACTCGGTAACATGTGGAAATTCCCTTACATTACGGGAAAATACGGCGGCGCGGCTTTCTTCCTTCTCTTTACGATCTGCCTTCTGGTCGTCGGTCTTCCGGTACTGCTGGCCGAGCTCTCCATCGGCCGGGGCGGACGCGGCAACGCATACAGCTCCTTCGTTAAACTGTCGGGCTCCAAGCGCTGGGGTGCGCTCGGTTTCCTCTCGGTCATCGCCGCATTCCTCATTATGACGTTCTACTCTGTTGTAGCCGGATGGACGCTGCATTATGCGGCCATGTCCTTCAGCGGGTCACTGTTCTCCAGCACGGACTACACCAAGCAGTTTCTCGACTTTGCCGGCGGCTTCTGGCCTGTATTCTGGCAGACTGTCGTTGTGCTGCTCAACATCTGGATCGTTGCCCGCGGCATCTCGGGCGGTATCGAGAAGTTTAACAAAATCCTGATTCCCGGCCTGCTGATCCTGCTGATCATCCTGATGGCCCGCTCACTTACTCTTCCGGGCGCCATGCAGGGGGTCGAGTTCTTCCTGAAGCCGGACTTCTCGAAGCTCTCGGCGGAATCCGCACTTGTAGCGCTGGGCCATGCATTCTTCTCGCTCTCCCTCGGGATGGGCATCATGATTACGTACGGCAGCTACATTGACAAGCGCCAGTCCCTTGGTGCTGCGACAATGGCCGTAGGCGCAGGCGACCTGCTCTATGCCCTTGTTGCAGGCCTGATCATCTTCCCTACTTCGTTCTCGTTCGGCATTGAGCCGTCGCAGGGCGCAGGACTTGTCTTCATGGCACTGCCTGCCGCTTTCGCCGCCATGCCGCTCGGCGCCTTCTTCGGCGGGCTGTTCTTCATCCTGCTTGCGATTGCCGCATTGACCTCGTCCGTCTCCATTCTCGAGGTGCCGGTCGCCTATGCTATGGACAAATGGAACTGGACCCGCAGCAAGGCAACCTGGATCGTCGCTCTTGCCACCTTCGTCCTCGGCGTGCCGTCCGCACTGTCGGTCGGCGGCGTGCTGGGAGATGTTACGATCATCGACGGTAAGAATATCATGGATTCGGCTGACTTCCTGGCCTCCAATATTCTTCTTCCGCTCGGCGGTCTCATCGTAACCCTGTTCGTCGGGTACAAATGGTCGGCGGCCGTTCAAGAAGCCGGCATGACTCCGATGTGGCTGCGTCTGTGGATCATCGTTCTGCGGTATGTCGCTCCTGTCCTCGTCGTTGCGATCCTGCTCTATACAGCAGGGGCACTGAAGTGGATTGGGATCGGCGAATAAATACGATACACCAAGAAGCCTGGGGAGGTCTCCCCGGGCTTCTGCTGTTTTCGTATCCGGGCTGGAATGTTGTACAATAAGAGAACCACCGGGTCTGCACCCTGTTCCTACATAACTCACTACATTACACCTCATACTTAGGAGGAATCGAGCATGTCCAACTTTCAAGAGCTGTTGAGCCGCTATGCCGAGCTTATCGTCAAGACCGGAGTGAAGATCCAGAAGGGCCAGAAGCTCGTCGTGAACAGCACGATTGATGCGGCCGAGCTCGTCCGCCTGATCACGAAGCATGCTTATGAGGAAGGAGCCTACCTCGTCAAGGTCAACTGGACGGACGATACGATCACCCGCCTGCGGTATGATATGGCGCCGGAGGAATCGTTCCTCGAAGAACCCAAGTGGTATGCCGGCGAGATGCTGGAGCTTGCCGAGAACGGCGCAGCCGTCGTCTCCATCACCTCCTCCGACCCCGATCTGCTCAAGGGAGTGCCGCAGAGCCGGATCATGAACCACCAGAAGACCTACGGCAAGGCCATGCACCAATTCCGGCAGTACATGCAGTCCGACAAGTTCAGCTGGTGCGTAGCCGCGGCACCTTCCAAGGCCTGGGCCGCCAAAGTGTTCCCGGGCCTGTCCGAAGAGGAGCAGGTGGCGAAGCTGTGGGAAGCGATCCTCAGGACCGTGCGTGTCGACCGCGAAGACCCCGTGGCCGCCTGGGAGGAGCATATCCGCCATCTCAATGCCAAATCCGACTTCCTTAATGAGAAGAAGTTCAAAAAGCTGCATTACACCGCTCCCGGTACGGATCTCACGATCGAACTGCCGGAAGGCCATCTGTGGGTTGCTGCCGACAGCATCAACGAGAAAGGCATCTCGTTCCTGGCGAACATGCCGACGGAGGAAGTCTTCACCGCTCCGCGTTACGACGGGGTGAACGGAACGGTATCGAGCACGAAGCCGCTGAGCTACGGCGGGAACCTCATCGACAACTTCAAGCTCACATTCGAGAACGGCAAGATCGTCGATGTCTCGGCGGAGCAGGGGGAAGACACGCTGCGCACCCTGATCGATATGGACGAAGGCGCGCGCTACCTCGGAGAAGTGGCGCTGGTGCCGCACGAGTCCCCGATCTCGCAGTCGGGCCTGCTCTTCTATAACACGCTGTTCGACGAGAATGCGTCGAATCACCTCGCGATCGGCAGCGCCTATGCCTTCAACCTGGAAGGCGGCAAGGGCCTCTCCCAGGAGGAGCTGAAGGCCCGCGGCCTCAACACGAGCATCACCCACGTCGACTTCATGATCGGCTCGGCTGAGATGGATATCGACGGCATCACGGCTGACGGTACGACGGTACCGCTCTTCCGCAAGGGTAACTGGGCGATCTGATCCACCACTCTCCGTTTTTTCACCGGATAACACTCAAAGCTGGGCCTGGAAGCGCATTGCCGTTTCCGGGCCCTTTTTTTCACGGTTGAACAGGCCGGCCAGCTTGCATGAAGCATTTCTCGCAGGCAGACTAGGCGGTTTGGCCATTTTTTGGTATCTTGGAAGAAAAGACGCCATAAGGAGGGGTCCAAGCTGAAGCTGGATCGTCTGCTCGCCATTACGATGCTGCTCTTGAACCGCAGGAGAGTCAGCGCCAAGGAGCTCTCGGAGCGCTTCGAGGTATCGCTGCGCACCATCTACCGGGATCTGGAAGCGATCAACGGCGCAGGCATTCCCGTCGCGTCGTACGCCGGTGCATCCGGCGGTTACGAAATCATGGAGACGTACCGGATCGAACGCCAGTATCTCTCCCTCGAAGAGCTTCAATCGATTATCGTCGCCCTGCGCGGCATTCAGACTACCCTCGCGGAGCCGGATATCGATATCGGCTCCCTCCTCGATAAGGTCGGCTCACTCGTGGCTCGAACCGCCTCTGGGGGAACCGCTGACCTCCGCCTCGAGATGATCCTGGATCTCAATCCCTGGCAGGGCGGGCAGGCCGAGAAGGCCAAGCTGCACCTGCTCAAACAGGCGATCCGCGCCCAGCAGCTGATCTCCTTCGGGTATACAAGCTCTCAAGGCGAGGACTCGGCAAGAACCTGTGAACCGATGGGCGTCGTACTCAAGGGCTATATTTGGTACCTTTACGGCTTCTGCCGGCTTCGGACGGATTTTCGGATCTTCCGTCTCTCGCGCATTATGGACCTGACCCTGCTCGGCGAGACGTTCGAGAGGAGGGCCGGCGAACTCGAAGAGCTGCGCTTCGGCTGGAATGCCGACTACCATGCCAAGCGTGCGCTGCTCGGACTAGTGCTTCAGTTCTCCCCCCGCGCCAAGGCCAAGGTGCAGGACGGGTTCGAGGAAAGCGAGATCGAGACGCGCCCGGACGGCTCCCTCCTTGTCCGGTGCCAGCGGCCCGACGAGCCTTGGCTTTACAGCATGCTGATGAGCTACGGAACGGACGTCCGGGTGCTTGAGCCCTCCTCTGTCGCCGATATGCTGCGCCAGAAAGCCCAGGAGATCGTACGCATGTACGGCCGCTGATCTTTGAATAAGCGCCCGGGGCCCCTGGGCAGACTAGCCGGTAAAGCCGGTTTCCCCCGGCCTGGCCGATTCATGCCGCCGCTTGTCTTCCCGGCCAAGGGAGCAGGCCGGGGTGCGTGCCGGCACGGATTTTATATTCGTGCTTGACAATATGCGCCGCATGGTTTATCTTTAATTCAAGATACTTAATTTCATGATGTGAGGAACACAAGGAGGATCGCCGCCATGCCCCATTCGGTAAGTGATGCACACGCCGCCTCCCTGAAGCTGCTCGTGGTGCTGTCCAAAGCCTACAAGACCGTCATGGACCGGGCGGTCAAAGACATGAAGCAGTATGAGCTGTCCCCTTCGGAATTCACGATTCTGGAGGTGCTGTACACCAAAGGCAGGATTCCTCTGCAGCAGATCGGCGAGAAGATTCTGATCACCTCCGGCACGATTACCTACAACATCGATAAGCTGGAGAAGAAGGGCCTTCTGAAGCGGGTACCCTGCCAGGAGGACCGAAGAGTCATCTATGCGGAGATGACCCCGGCCGGAAACGAGCTGTTCGACCGTATTTTCCCCGATCATGCGGATACGATTCACGGTTTGATGCAGGGACTCACCCCGGAGGAGAAAGAGACGGCTGTAGAGCTGCTGAAGAAGCTTGGGAAAGGAGCCGAGGACCGTTAGTGCTGTCTGCGGTTCTGTCTCTCGGCCATATATCTTGAATTGAAGAATATTGAATTAAAAAAATGGAGGATGATTCGCAATGGTAACTCTCACAGCTCTTGGTTTGTTTCTGATTCGTTTGGTGGTCGGCGTGCTCTTCATCGGGCATGGGGCCCAAAAGCTGTTCGGCTGGTTCGGAGGCTACGGCCCCAAGGGAACCGGCGGTTGGATGGATTCAATCGGCATCAAGCCCGGCGTATTGATGGCTGTGCTTGCGGGGCTGATGGAACTGGCCGGAGGCCTTCTCTTCACCCTTGGCCTGCTTACTCCGCTGGCCGCCGTCCTGCTGGCCGCCACCATGCTCGGAGCCATCGTCAAAGTGCACGGTGCCAACGGGTTATGGTCGACCTCTAACGGATACGAATATCCGCTGGTCCTGCTCGTTGTCGTCATCGGCATCGCCCTGACCGGTGCCGGCGCCCTCTCGCTCGACGCCCTGCTCAGCTAATGGAATAAGCGCTCCAGGGAACAGTAAGATGACTAGTTTCTAAAGGGTAATAAGCACGATACCCCTTGGCGAATGCCAATTCAAATACATTCTAAATTTAAATCGAATTTTTAGGAGGATGTTATCCATGAAAACAGCCGGAATCCACCATATCACCGCCTTCGCCCGTGATCCGCAGCAAAATGTCGATTTCTATGCCGGAGTGCTCGGCCTGAGACTCGTGAAAAAGACGATCAACTTCGATGCCCCTGAAGTGTATCACCTGTACTTCGGCAACGAAGCCGGCAGCCCCGGCACGATCATTACGTTCTTCCCTTGGCCGAATTCGCGGCGGGGACGGATCGGCGGCGGACAGGTGGGCATCACCTCCTACGCCGTGCCGGCAGGCTCGCTGGCCTTCTGGGAAGAACGTCTGGCCCGCTTCGGGATTCAGACGGAGAAGGTGACCCGCTTCTCCGAAACCTCCCTGCAGTTCAGCGACAATGAAGGGCTGCGCCTTGAGATTGTCGAAAGAGTAGAAGGCGCGAACAGCCGCTGGTCGTTCGGCGGCATTCCGGGGCAGCATGCGATCAAAGGGTTCGCCGGCGCGGTACTGTTCAGTACGAATCCGGCCCGCACGAAGGATGCGCTGGAACAGCTGCTCGGCTTCGTTAAGGAAGCGGAGGACGCAGGCTATACCCGCTTCCGCTCCGAAGCCGGAATCGGCAATGTGATCGATGTGCCGCACGCCGCCATGGAGCGCGGAAGCGACGGTGCGGGGACGGTCCATCACATCGCCTGGCGTGCGGAGGACTTCGAGCATCATGAAGCGTGGCGCACCGCCGTACAGGCTTACGGCTATCAGCCGACGCCGGTCGTCGACCGCCAATACTTCAACGCGCTTTACTTCCGTGAGGCCGGCGGCATTCTCTTCGAGATCGCCACGGATCCTCCGGGCTTCGCCAAGGATGAAGCCCCTGAGGCCCTGGGCGAGAAGGTCATGCTGCCGGAGTGGTATGAGCCGCACCGCGCCCAAATCGAAGCGAACCTGCTTCCGATCGAAGTGAGAGTACTGGAGGGAGATCAATCATGAAGCATATTTATCAGCAAGGCAGCCGGCCGGAGGCACCGACCCTGGTGCTCTTCCACGGCACCGGCGGTACGGAGCACGACCTGCTGGGTCTCGCCGGGCGCATCGCGCCCGGGGCGGCCGTACTGAGCTTAAGAGGCAATGTCCTGGAGAACGGCATGCCGCGCTTCTTCCGCCGTCTGGCGGAGGGCGTCTTCGATGAAGAGGATCTCATCTTCCGCACGAAGGAAGTGTACGACTTCCTGGATGAAGCGGCGGCCAAGTACGGCTTCGACCGGAACCATCTCGTCGCGGTAGGCTACTCCAACGGAGCCAACATCATCGGCTCCCTGCTCTTCCACTATGCCCGCGCTTTCCGCGGCGCGATTCTCCACCATCCGATGGTGCCGCGCCGGGGCATCGAGCTGCCGGACGCTTCCGGCCTGCCGGTCTTCATCGGGGCCGGGAAGAACGATCCGATCTGCACGCCGCAGGAGACCGAAGACCTGCAGGCCCTGCTCTCCGGCGCCGGTGCCGATGTCACCGTGCACTGGGAATCGTACGGCCATCAGCTGACGCCTTCGGAAGCCGCCGCTGCGTCCAGCTGGTTCGCAGAGCACTTTGGCGGGGGTGACAGCCGATGATCTCCATCGATCCGCAGCAGCAGTCGGACCGGGAGAACTACAAGCTGCTCATCGGCAGCATCGTTCCCCGGCCCATCGCACTGGTGACCACGCTGTCGCAAGAAGGGGTGCTCAATGCAGCCCCCTTCTCTTATTTTAACATCGTGGCCAGCCAGCCTCCCCTGGTGTCCGTCTCAGTCCAGCGCAAACAGGGCGAGCGGAAGGATACCGCCAGGAATGCCGCCGATACCGGTTCCTTCGTCATACATATTACGGATGAATCCATCGTGGAGAAGGCCAACAAGACGGCTGCAGCCCTGCCGCCCGGAGAGAGTGAGGTGGAACGTGCCGGATTGACCCCCGTGGCCAGCGACGCGATTCCCGTGCCCGGGCTGCAGGAGGCGCGGATCCGGATGGAATGCGTACTCGAGCAGGCCATCGAGCTTGGCGGCACCGGCGGCGTACCGGCCTGCGACCTGCTCATCGGGCGCGTAGTCCGCTTCCACCTCGACGAGGAACTCTACGATCGCGGGCACATTGATCCGGAGAAGCTTCAGCCGGTCGCCCGGATGGCCGGGAATTTCTACAGCCGCCTCGGCACCTTGTTCGAGCTGGAACGGCCTGAATAACACCGGACCCGGCCGCCGTTTTCGTATATGGACAAAAGAAGGGCTGCCGTGACAGGCAGCCCTTTATGTATTCATTTTCGTATAGGAACGCAGCTGACCATCCCCATACGTCCTAGGTTTCCGCTTGTCCGTCCTCCGAAGAATCCGGACGCTCCATTTCCAACTCTTCACACCATTTGGCGAACCGCTCCTCGGCGATGCCCAACTGCCGGATGATCTCTTCAATCTTCAACGTTTCCAATTCTGTTCCCCCCCGGATGAGAAAATACAAAAACCACCTTCCCCAAGGAAGATGGTCGGTTGCACTACTGGCTCGTTGAATCCAAGTGCCCAGATACGGATTCAAAGTCATAGCTCCCATGTCGTATGTATATACCAATTATACCACAAGGGAACCGGGGAAAATGTCGAAAAAAGTCGATCTGAAAGTGTGAAATATTTTACAGTTCGTTGAATAACCATATTGTTCGTTCGGGACGCAGGTCCTAACGTCTACTTTCGTCCATAGTCCGCTTTGATCTCGCCCCAGGCCTTCGTGTTCCACTTGAGAATCTTATTCGGCCATGTATTCTGTCGGATCCACTCCTCCGCCCGGTCCACCAGCGTCCAGATCTCCTTCGTGGAGGCATCGCGCACCAGCGTGGAGGCCACCTTCTTGTTGCGGACCCAGGCGATCGCCGTCATGGAGTCGCTGTAGATGGTCATGGAGCTGCCCTTCTGCTTCAGATAGGCCAGCCCGTGAACGATCGCCAGGAACTCTCCCATGTTATTGGTCCCCTTGGAGATCGGCGCATGCTCAAAAAGCACCTCACCCGTGCGGGTATGCACGCCCTTGTACTCCACGATGCCCGGATTCCCGCTGCAGCCCACGTCCACCGACAGGCTGTCGAGATCCGCTTCCGTCCCGGACGCCCTGGCCGCGTCTGCAGCGGCACGCGCACCGCCCCCGCGGGAGCCTGCCGTTCCCGCGCCGCCGCTCACACCGGCCTTCTGTGCAGCGGAGAAGGCCTTCTTCCATCCGGCGGCCAGCATCGCTTTCGCCTCAGCCTCGCTCTCGTAGGCCTTGAACTTCGCCTGCGGGAACCCGCTCGTCTGTGCCTGGCATTCGGCCCAAGTCTTGTACACGCCAGGCTGCCGCCCTTCCCACACTACATACCACTTCGACTTCGTCACGCCGTTCCTCCTCTATATGCAGGACCTGCCGCCAATCCCGGTCCCCAAGGATCAGCCCGACAGCCCTTTGAAAAACTCGATAAAATAAGCCCCGTACTTGAAAAACTTCGCTTCTCCGACGCCCTTGATCTTCAGCATCGCAGCCGGGTTCGTCGGCTTCACGCCGCACATCTCGCGGAGCGTGCTGTCCGGGAACACGATATATGGCGGAATGCCCTCCCGCTTCGCAATCTCCGAGCGCAGCTTCCGCAGCTCGTCGAACAGCTCGTTCTCCACTTCCTTGACCGCCGGAGCGGCCGGCTTCACCCGCACCCGCTGCACGACGCGCTCTTCGCCCGCAAGCACCGCGCCCGCCTTCGGCGTCAGCTTCAGCACGGGATACTGCCCTTCGGTCAGCTGCAGATAGCCCTCAGCCACAAGCAGCTGGATGCGGTCGATGATATCCTTCTCGGTGCGGTTCTTCATAAGCCCATAGGTGCTGAGCTGGTCGAAACGCATGTCGAGCACCTTTTTGGCCCGGGAGCCCTTCAGCACCGATGCCACCAGCGTCATACCGAAGCGCTCGCGCATCCGGCGCACGCAGGAGAAGATCTGCTGCGCCTCGAGCGTAATGTCCGTCATCTCGAGATCCGGGCTCGCGCAGTTCGAGCACTGCCCGCAGTCCTGCTCCATCTCGCCGCCGAAATAGCGGACGATATAGCGCTGCAGGCACTGGGGCGTATGGCAGTAGTCCGCCATCTGCTGCAGCCTGCGGTACTCCTGCGCCTGTCGCTGCGGATCGGAGACGGACTGCTCGATAAGAAACTTCTGGATGTGGATATCCTGCGGGGAGAACAGCAGCGTACAGTCGCTCGGCTCCCCGTCCCGTCCGGCGCGTCCCGCCTCCTGGTAGTAGGCCTCCATGTTCTTCGGCATGTTGTAATGGATGACATACCGCACGTTCGACTTGTCGATCCCCATCCCGAAGGCGTTGCTCGCCACCATGACGCGGACTTCGTCGTACAGGAACTTCTCCTGCATGTCCGCCCGCTCGGTGTCCGTCAGGCCCGCGTGGTATTTGCCGGCCGCTATACCCTGCCGCAGCAGGTATTCACACAGCTGGTCGACCTCTTTGCGCGTCGCCGCGTAGATGATCCCCGCTTCGTCCGCATGCTCGCGGATATAGCCCATGAGCACGTCACGCTTGTTCTCGCCCTTCACGACGGAGAACGACAGATTCGTCCGCGCGAAGCCCGTCACGAACACCTGCGGCTCCGCGAGCTTCAGGTGCTTCACGATATCCTCGCGCACCTGGTCGGTCGCCGTCGCCGTGAACGCCGCCAGAATCGGCCGCCTCGGCAGGTGGTTCACCAGCTCGTTAACGCGCATGTAGCTCGGGCGGAAGTCATCGCCCCCACTGCGAGACGCAGTGCGCTTCGTCCACGGCGATCATCGGCACCGTCAGCCCCGAGAGCAGCTCCAGGAAGCGCTCCGACTCGAGGCGCTCCGGCGCCACATAGAGCAGCTTGTACTCTCCCTGCTCCGCCATCCGAATGCGCTTGGACACCTCGGCATACGACAGCGTCGAGTTCAGATACGTCGCCGGCACACCGATGGAATCGAGGCCGTCGACCTGGTCCTTCATCAGCGAGATCAGAGGGGAGACGACGATCGTCGTCCCCTCCATGAGCATCGCCGGCACTTGGTAGCAGATCGACTTCCCTCCCCCGGTCGGCATGATGCCGAGCGTATCGGTGCCGGAGATCACGCTCGCGATGACCCGCTTCTGGCCTTCCCGGAAATCCGGGTAGCCGTAATATTTGCGGAGCAGCTCCTGAGCGTCCTCCATCGTGGCCGTCGGCCTCAGCGGAGCGCTCGCCCGCATCGGACGGGATGTCCTGCGGGGCGCAGCGCCCGCAGGCGGCTCGTCCCATGCTCCGCCGTCGGAGGCTTCACGGGGATCGCCTTCCGTCCATGGCGCTCCGGGGCCTTCGCCTCCCCTGGGATCGTCCCAGAAGCCGCCGTCCCGCGGATCAGGCTCCCATGACGGCCATTCGGGTTCGCCGGGACCCGGATCGCCGGCCTGCTCCCGCTTCTTCTCACTGAGTTCCTTGTCTATGTCGTTGATCCATTCATCCCAATCGTTTTTGTTAGACATACCTCTGCTGAATCTCCTCCCGCCAAACTTCAGGCTCCTCTCCACTATACCGTAAATGGGCCCCGGGGGTAAACGGCTGTACAGTCTTTTCCAGGGTATCCTCACACAAGAAATCCGTATCCCAACAAACTTCTTGCACTCCCGTGGTTGTTATTGCGGCAGGGATCCCTTACCCTTAGAGGATAGGATGAAAAAGCTTAAGCAAGCCAGCCCGGACCGGCCCGCCGCCGGCAGGCCGGGCATCCTGCAGAGGAGGGATACCCATGTATGACATGATTGCTGCCGGAGGAGGCTCCCTCTGGTCCTACGCCGCCATGCTTCTGCTGGCCGCCGTTCCCTGGGTCGACGTCTTCGTTGTCATTCCGCTCGGGATCGCCTGGGGAATGAACCCGGCCGGCACCGCGGTCTCGGCGTTCATCGGCAATTGGATTCCGCTGCTGCTGCTCGCGCTGTTCTTCCGCGAATTCAGCGCCTGGCGCGCGCGCCGCAAAGCACGCAAGGCCGGACGCAGGGCCGCGCAGGCGGAAGCCGGGCTGCCGCAGGCCGAAACGGCCGGTGCCGGCGAAGCTCTGCCGGCGGAAGCACCTCATGGCGGCGGCTCCGAGGCCCCCCATGCTGTACCGCCCCCGCCGGTGCAGGACGGGGCCGGGAACGGCGAAGCCGTTCTCGGCACTTCGAAGAAGTATGCGCGGGCGAAGCGCATCTGGGAGAAGTACGGCGTTCCCGGCTTGGCCCTGGTCGCTCCGGTCCTGCTGGGCACGGATCTGGCCGCCCTCGTGGCCCTGACCTTCGGCTCCTCCCGGCGCTGGGTCATGCTGTGGATGACGGTCTCCCTCGTGCTGTGGACCGTGCTCCTCACCGTCGGTTCCGTCTACGGCCTCGGCTACATGGGCTTGTTCCGGCCGGAGGCGGGGCCGACCTGAAGAGTAACTGGATTCGCCCCGGCAAATGCGGTCCCATGAAGAACAATGCGCGTTTATTTAAAATTACAAAAAAGCCCCTGCCCGCCCGCCCCCTCCGACGCGCTAACGTCAGGGGGCGGGGGACAGAGGCCTGCAGGCTCTCAGGCCGGGCAGGCTACGACCGGCCCCGGCTGAACAGCGCCCGCACCGCAAACTTCGGCAGCACGAGCTGACGGCGCCAGCGGGAAGGCTCGGAGAGCAGGCGGTAGAGCCACTCCAGGTTCATCTTCTGCCAGATGACCGGGGCCCGCTTCACCTTGCCTGCAATGACGTCCAGGCTGCCGCCGACACCCATGGCCGCTCGGACGGGCAGCTTCGCGCGGTTGCGGTAGAGCCACCGCTCCGCCCGCGGGGCGCCTAAGGCCACCACGAGAATATCGGGCTTCGCCGCGGCGATCTCCCCGATAATGCGGCCTTCCTCCTCCGGCTTGTAGTAGCCGTGCTGCCGGCCCGCAATGCGCAGACCCGGGTACTTCGCGGAGATAACCTCCGCTGCCTTGGCGTTCGTCTCGGGATCGGCACCGAACAGGTAGAACGAGTAGCCCTTGCGGCCGCCTTCCTCGAGCAGCCCCATCAGGATATCGAAGCCCGTCACCCGCTCCGGCAGCGGATCGCCGAGCCACCGGGAGGCGAGCACGATGCCGATCCCGTCAGCCGTCACCAGTCCCGCATCGCCCAGAATGTTCCTCAGCTCCTCATCATGCGCCGAAGCCATGACGATCTCCGGGTTGCACGTGATGATGTGCATGTAATCCGCGTCTTTTTTATCCAAATGGCCGATGATCGTCTTCACTGTTCCTGCGAGCGTATCCTTGGAGAACGTAACCCCCATGACCTTCGCCGTCTGCTTCATCTGTCTTCACCTGTTTTCCATAGAATTCATCTGCCCCTATTATAGCAGGAAGCGGACAAGATGTCAGAGGCCCCGCCTCCGCACCATTTCCATCATTTTCCCCCTAAGATTCCGGCCCTATGATACAATGGATGCAAAACTTGGGCCCGCGGGCCCCATCTTGCAGAAGCTTTAGAGAGTAAGCGGGGAGATACGAATGGGGAATGTCATTGCCGTATGTATGAATAAGGGAGGGGTGGGTAAAACCACGCTCGTCACCCACCTCGCCGCCGTGCTGGCCTCCGGGGCGGATCCCGCCAAAGTGCTCGTCGTCGATATCGACCCGCAGGGCAACGCGGCGGTGGTGTTCGGCAGGGACCCGGACCGCCTGGAGCGCGGCTCGACCGCCGACGTGCTGCTTCGCGGTACACCTCTAGCCGACATCACCGTGCCGGTAAGCGATCATCTCGATCTCGCGCCGGCTTCGGACGAGCTCAACGGGAGCGAGGTGCAGGTGCTCGGCCAGCCCGGCCGGTACGCCAGGCCGCTGCATCTGTTGAAAGAAGCCGTCGGCCGGGTAAAGAAGGAGTATGACTGGATCCTGATCGACTGCCCGCCCTCGCTGGGACTGCTGACGGCCAATGCTGTGAAGGCCGCTGACGGCGTGCTCGTGCCCTTCGTGCCGGAGGCCTTCTCCGTCAAGGGGCTGCAGCGCGTCGTCCAAGCCATCGAGGGACTGCGGGACGAGGGCTCGCCCTCCCCGCGGATTGTGGGCGTCGCCGCCACGATGGTGGATTCGCGTTCCACCCTGCACGGGGAACTGCTCGCTTCCGCACGCGCTTACTGCGCGGCTCAGGGCTTCCCGATGCTCGAGACCGTGATTCCCCGGTCCATCCGCTATGCGAATGCGGCAGCCTATGAAGGCCGGCCGGCCGTATGGTCGGACCGGTCCCATCCGGCGGTCGCTCCCTATTTTGAGTTAACCAAGGAGGTTCTTGCCCATGCCGTCCCGAAAAAAAGAACTGCTCGTTAGCTTCGATCCGCCCGCCGCTGCCGGCCCTTCCGGTGCTGCCGGCGGGGATGCGGCAACCGCTGCCGAAAGCGCCGCGCCGAAGAAGTCTGCCGCTGCCCGTCACCGCCGCAGCGCTTCCGCACTGAAAGCAGAAGCCGCCGCCCGCGCGGTGGCCGCTTCGGAGGAGCCTGCGGAGACCGCTCTGCTGGCGGCCGCCGCAGGCATCACGGCTGCCGAAGCCGAGGCGGCTGCCGACAGCGGAACCGTTGCGGAGACCGCTGAGACGGCCGCGCAGGACGATCCGCCGGCCGTGCCGGAAGCGCCGGAGGCGCAGCGCGCCGCCTTCGCCGTAGCGGCGTCGGATGCGCCGGCCGAGACGGCCGCGCTCATCGCTTCGGCCGGCGGAGTGGACGCCGTGCCCGAGACGGTCCTGCAGGCACTCGAGACGCGGCTGAAGAAGAAGGAACGCAAGGAGACGCACGAGAAGGACCGCGTTTATCTCCGCAAGGATCTTCGCGAGCGGCTGGAAGCGCTGGCCGAGAACCGCGGCAAAGGCTTCAAGACACTGCTGCTCAACTACGGGCTCGAGCGGGCGCTTGACGAGCTGGAAGCGGCTGAAGCCCGGCGCCGGAGCGGCACGGAGGAAGAGTAACCCGCCTCCCGTTCTGCCCCGGAAGGCAGGCGCCGCATGCATTTTGGGCCTCCTCCGCCGGACCGCAGCGCCTCAACCCCAAAAAGCCTCAGGCCCCCAGGCCATCACGCCTTGGCAGCCCTGAGGCTTTTTTACGATGCCGGGTTCAGATTGCTTTCAATCCCACGCGCTCCCGGCCCTTCAAACCTTCCACCATCGTGTACCAGGCCTGCGGCTTCTGGGGCAGCACGGCATAATACCGCTCAAGGAAAGTGCTTACAAGCTCCGCAGGGACATCCGCCTGCTTCGCGTCTGCGATCGGCATGAAGCACAGGTCCAGACCGTGCACCGCTTCGCCGTCATTATGCCAGGATGGATGGACATAGTCGAAGTCCAGCTTGCGGTAGCCCAGGTGGGCGAGCACTTCGCGGCGGACGAACGGGTTCATCGCCTTCACCCCGCCGAACTCCAGCTTCTCCGACAGATAGGGATTGTAGATCTCCGCGAACATGCCCTGAAGCGTTCCGCCGCTTGCCGCCACAACCTTACGCAGATCTTCCATCCGCTGTCCGGCCAGGAACGGGCCTACTCCGATAGCATCCCGGCCGATGATCGTAAAATCGGTCATCGCCACGCCGAGATCCTCGTAGTAACGGTATTCCGTAGCGCCTACGACTTCGCCATCCAGCACGGCGACAAACACCCGGATGCCCGGGTCCTGAAGCGGCTCGGCCCACAGGTCGTACTCCAGCACCTCCTCGGGCGGAAATACCCGGCCCATCAGCTCGTGCATCGCACGAAAATGCTTGTCGTTGATTTCGGTAATCTGATGATACTGCATACAGTAATCCCCCTTAGTCCGGTTATCGTCCTGCATAGTTTTTCCATATGGGTCCGGGCCTATTATACCACAGCCGTATGCAGGTGTTGGAATGCTCCGGAACAGTCAGCCCGCCCGACCCCCAATCTTTCCCAAAAGAACACTTGACAGGAAACAAAACTGTAACTATTATAGTTACAAAAGGGCATTTTACTCCGTTATCCATCTACATACTTCATGCCTTTACTCCGCCTACGGGAAGGGATGATCCAATGACAACCCAAGCTGATCTGAAACATGAGATTCTGAAAGCTTACGAGTTCCGCCACGCCTGCAAGGAGTTCGATGCCGGCCGCCAGATTCCGGACGAAGACTTCGAATTCATTCTCGAAACCGGCCGCCTGTCGCCCAGCTCCTTCGGCTTCGAGCCCTGGAAATTCGTTGTCGTCCAGAGCCCCGAGCTCCGTGCCAAGCTGCTGCCGGTGTCCTGGGGAGCCCAAGGCCAGCTGTCTACGGCCAGCCACTTTGTGCTGCTGCTGAGCCGTACCAAAGAGGATCTGCTCGCGGGCTCCGCTTACCTGCAGAACCTGATGGAGAACATACATCACATGCCGGACAATGTTGTCGAAATGCTGAGCGGCTTCTATAAAAATTTCCAGGAAAACACCTACAAACTCCTCGATGATGACCGCTATCTGCAGGATTGGGCGGGCAAGCAAGCCTATATCGCCCTCGGCAACATGCTGACGGCAGCCGCCCAGATCGGCATCGACTCCTGCCCGATCGAAGGCTTCGATCCCGAAGGCGTCAGCAAGATCCTCGAGGAAGAGGGCATTCTGGAGAACGGCCGCTATGCCCTGACCGTCATGGCCGCCTTCGGCTACCGCAAGAACGAGCCCCGTCCGAAGACCCGTCAAAGCCTGGACAGCGTCGTTCAGTGGATTCGCTGAGGAGAAGCCGCAGCCAAGTATCGGCTGCTTGCGAGAATATAGTATAGAACCGCCGGGCCATGCAAGATGGCTCCGGGGGAAAGCGCTGTAAGAGCGAGAGGCATCCACCCGAATTCCGGGTGAATGCCTCTTTGCTGCAAGCAGGAGTCCGCTGAACATCGGGGTGCTGCCTCTCTATCCCTGACCCCCTCCTTCAGCTTGGCGGCTGCTCCGGCCAGTTCACCGGGGTCACCCGAATATATTTTTTGAACGCTTTGCTGGCTGAGCCCTTGTATCCCCGGCTCTCGTAGAACCGGTGGGCTTCCGTCCGTTCGCTGCCGCTCATCAGGCTGACCCGGGTGCAGTGCTTGGCGGCACAGAGCCGCTCGGCATGCTCAAGCAGCGCGCTTCCGATTCCCCGGCCTCTGGCACTCTCCGCCACAAACATATACTCGATCACCCCGTAGGGCCGAAATTCGTAGGCCGGATCCATGCACAAGGTGAGGAACACCGTCCCGAGCGGAATCCCTTCTTCTTCGTAGATGAACAAAAAATTGTTCGGATCACGCCGGATCTGCTCGACCCTCTCCGGCAGCACGTTCACATTCCTGCTCGAAGGCGCGAGCTCCCGGTAAAACCCCGCGAGTCTGTCCGCGTCCCCTCCCGCCGCTTCCCGAATCATCGAATCCCCTCCCTGGTCACGTGTTATGGAATGAAGGTAACAGAACCACTATTCCATACCTTGGCATCCCCTGCAACCCAATGCACCTGTTATCCCGCCGATGCGCCGCAGGAAAGTCTTGCCCCCTCCCTTACACCCGATCCCCCTGACGTCCCTACCCCGTTCCTTCCGCCCGAAGCACAGATCCGTAATATAAAATCTTGCCTACCCGTCCATATCCCGGGCTTTTCCCGCATATCCATGAGCTAAGATAAAATATTCCCTGTGTGTGTCACAGAATGATCCCCCTCCCCGTCATAGGTGGCAGAACGGATTATTCACACACGAAGGGATGAGAGCAATGAACCCAATGGAGAAGAACACGTATGAGACGGCTGTGATCGGGGGCGGTTTGGCAGGTCTGCTGGCTGCAGTGATGCTGGGCAAGGCGGGGCAAAAGGTGGTACTCCTCGAGCAGTCGCCCAGGCTCGGGGGACGCGCGATGACGGTGGAGCGCGGCGGTGCCCTGTTCAACCTTGGCGGTCACGCGCTGTACCGGGATGGAGAGGCTTATGCCATGCTGCAGGAGCTTGGCCTTCGGCTGCCCGGCGGCTCTCCACCGGCCAGCGGCTTCGCCATCTGGCAGGGACGGGTCGTGCCGCTCCCCGGTGATCCCCTGAAGCTTCTCTCTTCGCGGCTGCTGTCCTGGTCCGGCAAAATGGAATTCGGGCGCCTGATGCTGGGGCTCTCCAAAATCGATACCACTTCCCTGCCCCGCATCTCCCTGAGGGAATGGGCGGAACGGGAAGTGCGCGATCCGATGGTTCGCCATATCTTCTATGCGCTGTGCCGCACATCCACCTATTCCCGGGATATCGATCACCAGCCGGCCGGCCCCGTGCTGCTGCAGCTGCAGCGCTCCATGAAAGGCGGGGTGCTGTATCTCGACGGGGGCTGGCAGACGATCGTGGACCAGCTGCGGGAGCTGGCCGTCAAGGCCGGCGTTACTTTCGCCGAAGGGCAGGCTGTGGAGGAGATCCTCCATGATGACGGACAGGTGAGCGGCATCCGGCTGAAGGGCGGCGGGACCCTTCGGGTATCCGCTGTACTTGCAGCCGTATCCCCAGCCTCCCTGTTCCATCTCGTGCGCGGAGCGGAGGAGACGGTCCTCCGGCGCTGGAAGGACGAAGCCCGGCCGGTGAAGGCCGCCTGCCTCGACCTGGCCTTGAAGCGGCTGCCTTCGCCGGGACGCCATTTTGCCCTCGGTCTCGATCAACCTGTCTTCTTCTCGCATCATTCGAGGGTGGCAAAATTGAGCAGGAATGGTACACTGGTCGTACACATGATTAAATACGGCGGAGGGGACAGCGATCCCCAGGCGGACGAAAAGCTGCTCGAGCAAACGATGAGCCTTCTTCATCCCGGCTGGCAGAATGAGACCGCGGCCCGGCAGTTCCTGCCGAATATCACGGTCGTTCACGATGCCGTGCATCTCGGGCACAGCGGCCCTTATCCGGGCCCTGAGGTCCCAGGGCTCGCCGGGCTTTATGCCGCCGGCGACTGGGCCAGCCATGGGGAGATGCTCGCCGATGCAGCGGCGGCCAGCGCAGGCCGGGCTGTCCGGAAGCTGCTTCAGGACAGCAGGCATGGCGTTCGGCTTGAGGCTCTCGTCTAAGATCAGCCCAATTTATCGATCACTGCCGGAATACCGGGCATGACAGCAGAAGTCCGGCTCGATACAGGAAGGGGATTCTCATGGAAAACGGCACTGTGGCCGAACAGGCGTATACGACATATAAACCGCTGTTGTTCTCCCTGGCTTACCGTATGCTCGGGAGTGTGATGGATGCGGAGGACATCGTCCAGGATGCTTTCCTGTCGCTGGATGCGGCGGGACCCGAACCGATCCGCAACCTCAAAGCCTACCTGTGCCGGGTCGTGACCAACCGCTGCATCGACCGGCTCCGCTCGGCCCAGAAGCAGCGCGAGGTGTACGTGGGCCCCTGGCTGCCCGAGCCTCTGCTCACCGACGGAGATCCCTCCGGCAATCCGCCCGAGCAGTATATGCTGCAGGAATCCGTGTCGACGGCTTACCTGCTGCTGCTCCAGCAGCTCTCCTCTACGGAACGGGCCGTGTTCCTGCTCCGCGAGGTGCTGCTCTATGACTATGAGGAGATCGCTTCCATCGTCGGCAAAAGCCAGGCCAACTGCCGGCAGATCTTTCACCGCGCGAAGCGCAGCATCGGCGGGTCCGCCTCCTTCGACAGCGGCGGCGATGTTTGCCTTGCTGCCCCCCGGCCTGCGGCGGGACAGGAGGCAAGGCAGCTGATCGAGGGCTTTCTGACGGCCCTCGCGACCGGGGACGTGCCGAAGCTACTGTCGTCCCTCTCGGAGGATGCCTCCTTGTTCTCGGACGGAGGCGGCCGGGTTACGGCGGCCGTCCGCCCGATTCTCGGGGCGGACCGGATCATCCGCTTCCTCACCGGGCTGCTCGAGAAGTCGCCTCCCGGCTTCTCGTACCGGCCGGCCCTTGTCGGCGGCGACCCCGGCCTCGTGACCTACATCCATGGGGAGCCGTCGTCGGTCATGTCCTTCGAGGTGGCCGGGGGACAGATCCGGGCGATCTATATCGTCGTCAACCCGGAGAAGCTACAGCATGTGCGGTAACCGGAAGGAGCGGCTGCTTCACCTCAGTCATTTTCAATAGGTCGTTGTTACAGAGTACCCCAAAAGAGCAGGCCCCGCGGCCTGCTCTTTTGGCGATACAGCTGCGGCTACAGCCGATCTCCTTGGTCCTGGGCCATCAGGCCCCATTCCCGGATGAACCGTTCCGGCTCGTCGAGGGACAGATAGATCGCCGTCACTTCGCAGGGAAGCAGCAGCAGCCCCTGCACACGTGCCGGGCTGCGCAGCCGGATACGGACATTCGGCGTTCCGAACAGCGGCAGGACTGCAGCCCTTCTCTCTTCGGGTCTGCGTACATCCCATTCCACACCCTCGACGGAGGCGATGCGGTGCCAGGGCAGATCCGCCTGAATCCGCAGCCCATACCGCAGGCGGAGCCCCCCGGCCGATAGGCGGACCGGTTGAAGGACCGAGGCCCGGCAGTCGGCCCAAATCAGCGTGAGCAGCCAGAGGTCTGCTGCAGTCAGCAGCCATGCGGCGACTGTAGACCAGGTCTGGACGATCAGGTGAAGGGCTGCCGTCTCCAGAAGCAGAATCTTGGTCAGCATGGCGGCGTACAGGATCTGATTGTTGTTCCGGTGATAGGTGTAGCTGTATTTTTTTGAATCCGATGGTGTTACATCAGCTTTCTTGGTCCATGTGTAGAAAACATAATACAGCATAAGGGCGTCATGCAGAAGAACGGAAGACACCACGCCTTCACCCAGCACCTCCCTTACGGCTCTGCGAAGCCTCTCCGCCGTGTCCGGCTCCTCCCCAACCAGCTCCCTGAATCTCCTTGCCGCACGATAGAGCAGCCTCCCTTCATAGAAAAGGATCACGGCTTCCGCGGCGATCAGCAGCAGTTCGAGGGGCCAGTAGACCGTCCAGGCCGTTTCCTTGAGCGCGGCAGGAAGCACCAGCCAGGAAACGAATGTGCCGAGAGCCGCGAACGGAAGAATCCTTAAGAACGGCTTCCCTGCCGGCCGGGCAACCAGGAACCAGTACAGCAGAGGAACCACCAGCATGAGGTCGAAGAGCACAGCGTAAGCGATCAGCCGGTCTTCCGAAGCTCCGGGGTTCCATCGGGCGGCAGCGCTGTCCAATAGCAGAATCAGCGCCGCCAGGAAGAGAAACAGAGCCGGGCGGCTCAGCTTAAGCTTGACCATGGGACCCTCCCCTTTCGATATGGATATTGGCCTTGGTCTTCCGTTTCTGCCCTAAGGCCTCACTCCCCGAACGGATTCCCCTCAAACGAGGTATGCACCAGGTTCGGGAGCTGTTCCAGGAGCTCCTGCGGCACCGCCTCCAGCTTGTTGCGGCCGAGATCAAGCACCCGGAGGTTCTTCAGCTTCGCCAGCTCGGGAGGGACCCGTTTCAGGCCGGTGGCATTGATCCGCAGGATTTCGAGCTTCGAGAGCTCCCCAATCTCCGGCGGCAGCATGCTGAGCGTCACCTCATCGATGCCGATCAGCTTCTCCGCCTGGTGCGGACGGTCGTAGCTGCAGCAGTAGACCGAGAGCTGTACCAGATTCTCCAGCCGGCCGATCTCTCCCGGAATTTCTTCGAGGTCGGCGGTGTAGACTGTCAGGCTCTCCAGATTCCGCAGCCCGAACAAGGCCGGAGGCAGGCGCCGGATGTCCTGCTCGAAGAGCTGCAGCTCCCTAAGCCGCGTCATCCTTGTGAGCTTCTCGGGGACTTCCTCCAGTCCCCAGCCCATCAGCTCCAGCTTCTCCGCCCCGTGACGCAGGGCATCCTCCAGGAAGGCATCCAGCCCCCGGTTGAATTCCCCCATCACGAAGACCCCGGGGATCTCCTCGGCCAGCGCCCTGCCTTCCTCTTCGGAGAGCCGGATATAGAGCATCTCTTCGTGCGCGACGTTGACCAGCCAATCCTCCTCTTCCGCATCCCAGAAGCTGAGGTCCTCCGGCAGATCGGGATACTGCCAGGCATGCATCGAGGAGGCGGCCTTCTTCAGCACTTCCGCCGCCTCGGGACAGCATTGGTAGACATATACGGTGCCCTTCGGGCTGTAACCGATGTTATTTCGCTGCCGGACTTCGCCCATGGTGCAGGTCCGGATCAGATACGGCTGCAGTCTGCGCAGCAGTGCCCCGGCTCGGCCTCCTCCCGGAGCCGGTGCTTCTTCCGCCCCGATCTCCCGGTCGGCCAGCGCGAACACCGCCGCCCGCTTCATCGCATAATCAATCAGCTTGCGGTAGGCATCGCCCTTGGGATCATTATAAATTTTCAACATATTCTTCATGGTCTTCGGTTCCCCCTCGCTGTTCCAGGCCTGTGAGCGGCTGCTTCATTCTCACATCATCATACCGCATGCCCCGGGGTACCCCCTGGATCTCCAGCACACCATGATAAATCAAATGCCTAAGCCGGTATTCGACGTATTCATCACCAATATCCTGCTCCAGATGGCCGATCATCTCTCCGACCACCCGAGCCGACCTGATCCACTCCTGATTATTCCGCTCCCTGTGCAGCTGCTCCACCACGGCGGTAAGCGTGCTGTCGTAGTAATCCTCCCGTACTTCCACGATCCGCCCGTCCCGCCATATCCGAAGGCCCGTCTTCCGCCCGGAAAGCTCCAGCCACTCGGACTCCAGACTCTGTCTCTGCTCAGGCGACAGCTTCCGGCAGCACGCCTTCATTTCCCAGATGCCCCTCAGCTCCTCGGGATTCATCTCTCCGGTCCGCCGCCTCCCGTAACTCGGATCCGTCTGATGCAGTGAAGCATAGGCTGAGGTTGTGTCCATCAAGAAGACCGGATTTTCCTTATCCCTCAGCAAATAAACCGCAAAGCGTAATCCCGCCTGTTCATGCGCATTGGAGCCGGCCCAGATCGTAACCGGCAGCGACTCGGGTATGCCTTCCAACCGGCTCCTCATCTCCAGAAACTGCTCCTCGCCCTGGAGCAGATATTCATCCCTGTCATCCATGTTGATATGGAGCATGCACCACCGCCGCCGCTCTTCCCGCCCCTCTTCCTCTTCGAGCTTCCATAAAGGGCCGACCGAGAACGGAAGCGCATCCCGCAGCACCAGAACTCGGTGCTCCGGCTTCCTCCCCTCCGGTGCCTTCAGCGCTATCTTCAGCGAACCGCCCGGCGAATCCCCAAGGGCAATATGAATATGCCGGATCTTTACATAGTCCACCTCCGTCCGCTTCTTGGACATCTCCAGCAGAGACTTCTTCAAGCTTTCGTGCATCTCTGCCGAATACCCGTCATGAGCGAACAGGAGGGACAGCAGCGACTTGGCTTCCTGCTCGGACATCTCTCGAATAACCTGCCGCAGTGCATAAGAAGAGTTCACATCCCCACCCCTTTCAAGAACGAATCGATAAAAAAAGACCGCTGCACCAAAGGCACGGTCTATGCTGTCTTGGAAGGAGCCTTACTGCCGCTCTCCATGATACGAATTTCCTTTATATGGTACCCACCTTAAATCATAACGGGATCCGCCCAGCCCTGCAACCCTTAGGCAGGCTTCGTCTCCTGCAGCACCGGAGGGGCAGGCCGGCGCTCCAGCCGTTTCAGCCAGAGCCAGATGACCAGCAGCTCCAGAGGTGCGGCAAGGGCGGTCACAAGTCCGGCCAGCAGTCCGTTCAGGCCCGGCGCGGTATAGACCAGCAGAAGCAGCAGCCCCAGGGAGAGCCCGACGGAGACCATCTTGCTTGCCATGATCGCCTTCGTCCGGCCGAGCATCATGCATTTGCCCGCCACGAAATCGATCCACGGGAAGAGCAGTGCCTGCACGGACAGGAAGAGCAGCAGATGCCGTACTTCAGCCAGCAGCGGGCCATGAAGGCCGAGCAGGCCTTCGAGCAGGGGGCCGCCCAGCGGCGAAGATACCCCCAGCAGCAGAGCCGGCGACAGAATGGAGAGACAGGTGACAACGAGGAGCACGCTGCGGCGTTCATCCTCGTAGAACTGGATCACGATCTGGTGGACCGAAGCGCAGAACCAGGCCACCATATTCGCGAGCTGAATCGCCACGGCATAAGCGGCCACGGCCAGCGTGGGATCCATGCTCTTGTTCAGCGCAGCCTGGATCGAAGGGTTCAGCAGCACGAGCACCATCGAGGAGTACAGCAGCGGCAGATAGAACGGCAGCAGCTGCCCCACCTTCCCCACGGTCTGCTCTTCCCGGGCGGGCGGCAGGCCGCGGCGCAGCGCCATGCCCTCCCATACGGCGACGATGCATTCGATGATCAGCCCCACGACGAAGATCCAGGCGCCGATCCGCCCGTCATGGGTCATTCCCTCGCGGATGAAGAACCAGGACATCGCGAACATGACCGCCACGCGGACGGCCATGCCTACCGTCATCCAACCGGTGCGCAGCTGGTTGATGATGACGCCTTGGAATAAGCTGCGCAGAGCCGTGAACACGTACATGAACGCCAGCACCTGATAGACCCCGATGGTTGGCTCGAGAAGAGATTCTTTGACGCCGAACACATACCGGAACAGGAGCTCGCCGGCCGGGGTCCAGCCGATGGCCGCGCTGATGGCGACGAGCGCTCCCGAGACGATGGCGGTCAGCCGGGCGACGGACTTGAAGGAGATCCGGTCGCGCGAATATTTGCTGGAGGTCTGGCGGATGATGTTCATCGGCAGATCGATCAGGAAGGAAAGGCTGAGCGCCACGGCGTACGAGGAGATCGTCACGTCGGGATTCGCGGAACGGGCCAGCACGCCGTTGATGATCACGTGGGTCAGGGCGGCGAGCAGGGCGGAGGTTCCCATCGGTACATAGAACAAGATGATCCGGAGCATGGCTTTTTCCCCTCTTCTAAGACAGCATGGTCGAAAAATCTCTGGCAGCGGTGTATAGGGCAAAGACGAGAACTTCCGATTCGTTTCACTCATTATACCAGACAATGTTCACGTGTTCCGAAACAATTTGTTCCAGATTGTAGGTCATCTGCGCCCAACTCTTCCGCCCCTCTTGCTCCCCATCCTTCGTCCTGCGCAGCATGCCAAAGAGCGCCTGTCCGCCAGGCGCCCTGTGTTCTTGTTCATTTGCCGTTCATGCCGATTACGCCGATCTCATTCACGCTTAACGGATATACCCGATGTCCGTGCCGCTCGGCGTACCGGTGCCCTTGAGATCGCTGCCAGATGACAGCTGCAGGAAGCTGCCGAGATTCGGCGAACCGTCCGCATTGCGCGAGATCGCCGGCGTCAGAGAGACGAAATCGGCGTCGCTGGCCGCAAGACCCTTGGCGTTCACCGTCTTGTTGTCCTTCCACCATACATTCGTGCTCGACACATCCGTCCCGCTCGTCTTGTCGCTCGATCCGCCCTTGTACGAGAGGTTGTTCGTGAACACGTGCGTGCCGACATCGAAGGCAAAATTGCTCTGACCGTTGCTCCACGACGTGTTGTTCTTGAACTGGATGGAACCCGGGTTGCTGTTATACGTGAAGCCGTGCTTCTTGTTCTGGTACGCCACCGAGTTCTGCACGATATGATTCACCGGAATTTTTCTCGCCGCCCAGCTTGAAGCCGTTGCCGTCGCTGCTCGTGGTGGTGGTGCCGTCCGACGTCTTGCCGTTGTGGTGGGCTACGCTGTTGCGGATCGTGACCGGAGAGATCGCTCCCGTATCCGTCTTCGTGTAGAGATCCCAGCCGTCATCCACATTGTATGCAGCGATGCAGCCGTCGAACACGTTGCCCGGCCCGACCGTCAGCTTGGCCGCGAAGCCGTCCGCATCCTCGCCGTTGTCCGGGTCGAAGTTGTCGTGGGAGTAGGAATTGATCACTTCGTTATAGCTCGGCCACTCGCTCTGTGCAGCCGTCGAGGCGTAGCGCCCGATCTGGATGCCCGTATCGCGGTTGTGATGCGTCTCCACATTCTCGAGGCGGTTGTAATTGCCGGCGATATAGATGCCGTTATCCCCGGCCCCCTTGACCTCAAGACCCTTCACGAGCCAGTAATGGCCGTTGATCTGCAGGCCGCGGTTGGCGGAGTTGAACGTCTGGCCCGAAAAGTCGAGAACCGGCTTCTCCGTGCCGTAGGCGACGATGGCTTTATGCGCACCGGATGCGCCGCTGTTCGTCCGGTCGATCGTCACGGTGGAGCTGAAGCTGTAGGTCCCGCCGCGCAGGTAGATCGTACCGCCGGCTGCGACCTTGGTGAGGGCGGCGGCCAGTGTCGTCGGCGCGCTGAGCGTGCCCGGATTGCTCGCCGATCCGTTCGGTGCGGCGTAGATCGGCTCGGGAGCCGCGGCGGCCGGGGCAGCCGCCAGCATCGAGAGAGCCAATGCGGAAGACAGCAGAAGTGCAGCTGGTTTGTTCATGCGTTTGTTCACGTTACATATTCCTCCTCTGAGAATGGGGTTAGGGTAGTCGCCCGAAGTTCTGTACTCTTCCAGGCCAGCCGGGCTCATCTGTTCCATGACTCATGAACGTCCATGATGAGTTAGGGAGGGATCACCGCCTTTCGATCTATCCCCTCAGCCTGCAGATCACCTCGAGGGGATAGCCCCATTATCGGAGAGCCAGATCGTAACGGCAATAATCCGGCGATTAGATTTTGGTTAGTTTTACCATAAGTACCTATTGTTATCTTTTATTCACATCCCCGCCAATTCCACTTCCATTGAACAGGTTGAAATCAGCGCATTGCTGCAACGCTGCCCCGATGCTACGCTTTGGTTGCATCCGGACGGGTTGATCCATACCGGGTTGAAACGCAAATAGAGAGGAGTGGACAGGCAGCCTTACGGCAATCAGGGCCAAGCTGTGGAACGGAATACGCAAATTCCATTCATTCGGAAAACGGGAGGAACTCCAATAATGAAAAGCAAGTCCTTGTTGAAAGTGCTTACGGCCGCATCGCTCATCGTCTCCGCCATGCCCCTGATGTCCGCCAGCGCGGCGGACCCGGCTCTTGTCCCGTACAATCTGACCGGGTTCTCGGCCGGCAATACCGGAGGCGGCAGCATCCCGGAGACCGACACGGCCCGCTACAAGAAGGTATATAACGCGGCTGATCTTGCCGCTGCACTGAAGCGGGGCTCCGGTGTCAAGGTGGTCGAGATCATGAACGACCTGAACCTCGGCTGGAACGAGCTGCCGGCCGAAGCGAAGATCTCCCCTTTTACAGCGCACAGCACGCCTCTGACTCATCCCGTGCTCAAGACGACAGGGGTGAGCAAGCTTACGGTTGACGGCTTCAACGGACTGACGATCTTCTCGGCGAACGGGGCCAAAATCAAACACGGCGCATTCGTCTTCAAACGCAGCTCTAACGTGATCATCCGCAACCTGGAATTCGACGAGCTGTGGGAGTGGGACGAGTATACGAAGGGCGACTACGACAAGAACGACTGGGATTATGTCACCCTGGAGGAGAACAGCAAGGTATGGATCGACCACTGCAAGTTCAATAAAGCCTACGACGGCCTCGTCGATGTCAAAAAGGGCACGAACGGCGTCACGATCTCCTGGTCCACCTTCAAGGGCGACGACGGCAGCGCAGGCAGCTGGGTCCGCAAGCAGATCGACGCGATGGAAGCGAATCCGTCCGCTTACCCGATGTACGCATACCTGCGCAGCAGCGCGATCGGTCTGACCAAGGAAGATATTATTGCAGTTGCCGCCTCCCAGAAAAAAGGCCATCTCGTAGGCGCCACCGAGTTCGACTCCCTGAATCCGAACCTCCAGGTAACGCTCCACCATAACTATTACAAGGATATCCAGGACCGGATGCCGCGGCTTCGCGGAGGCAACGCCCATGCGTATAACATCGTGATGGACAGCGCGGCTGCCTACGCCGCGAAGAAGAAGATTACGACAGCGATGGAAACCGCTCTGAAGTCCAAGGGATACAAGTTCGGCGTAACGAGCAACGGCGCCATCTCCACCGAAGGCGGGGCGGTGCTTGTCGAGAAGTCGGAGATCATTGACGTGGCCAGCCCCGTGCGCAACAACCAGACCGATCCGGCCGACAGCAGCTACACAGGCAAAATCCGGGTGCTCGACACGCTCTACTCGCTGAACGGCACTTCGTTCCGCGGCGGCAGCGACACCTCGGGCTCCCCGCTCGCTCCTGTGCCGGCACCGGTCATTGCTTTCTCCTGGAACGGCTTCTCCACGCTGCCGTACAGCTACACCGCCGAGGACCCGGCGACCCTGAAGGCCAGACTGACGGCATCGAACGGCGCAGGCGCCGGCAAGCTGATCTGGTCGAAGGACAACTGGCTGAAGACGAGCTACTAGGATCTTTACGTGACGCTCTTTCCTATGGAGGGCGGCTGAATTTCGTACAGCACCAAAAGAGCTTTCTCCGGACTCTTGAAGTCCGGGGAAAGCTCTTTTGATTACCGACCTGATTTCAATCTAAGCCTAAGCAAGTCTGCCGCAGCCGGGGCCAGTGCCAATTGCCTCCAAGGAGTCGTGCAGCAGTTGGGCTGCGTCCCGCAGGCCGCCGGATCAGGGACAGAGCTTCGCTGATCAGCGTCGCAGCTGCGCGTTCGCTCATCCCCATGGATACCTTTTATCATTACTCGCGGCGAAAAATGTATTCACTCCGAATCCGTTCACCGACCAACTAACAGAACCGGTTAGTAAGGAGTGAAGGCTTGGGTAATACTAGGTACAGCGTACTTTTGCAGGAATGAGCCTAAATCTGTACATTCGTTGAAACGTGTCCGCTGATGTTCCGTATAAGATCTACGACGAAACGTGTAGGAATTTGCATGGTGACAGTCATTACTTACGAAAAGGGGGAGTTTATTCATGGATCTGTTTTCACCGGAATTTTGGTCAGCCCTCGGCGCGATCATCATCATCGACTTGATCCTGGCCGGAGACAATGCCATCGTCATCGGTATGGCATCCAAGGATCTGCCGAAGGAGCACCAAAAAAAGGCCATCTACTGGGGTACCGCCGGCGCGATCATTATCCGGATTATCTTCACGCTGGTTGCCGTATGGCTGCTGCAAGTCCCGGGGCTGCTGCTGATCGGGGGCTTGGCGCTCGTATGGATCGCCTACAAGCTGCTGGCCGACGATAAGGGCCACGACAATATTAAAGCGACCACCTCGCTCAAAGAAGCGATCCGCACGATCATCATTGCCGATGCCGTTATGGGTATCGACAACGTGCTCGCGGTGGCGGGAGCGGCACACGGCAGCTTCCTGCTGGTCGTCCTCGGCCTTATCATCTCCGTTCCGATCGTCGTCTGGGGAAGCACCATCATCCTGAAGCTCATCGAACGCTTCCCGGTCATCGTCTATATCGGCACAGCGGTTCTCGCGATGACGGCAGGCAAAATGATTACGGACGAGCCGCTGCTTAAAGGATTCATCGGCGAAAACGATGTGCTCAAATGGGGCATCATCATCGCCATCATTGCGGTTGTCCTGCTGGCCGGCTATGCCGCCAAGAAGAAACAGGGCGGACATCACCCGCAAACGGGCTGATTCCACCGACTGCTGCAAGAAAAACCGGGAGAGCTTGGCTCTCCCGGTTTTTTCGTCTGCTTCGGTTGTCGAACACTTGGGCGCCCGTTTACGCTGCAGCCGTTATACTTTGGCCGCCGTTCCGTTCCCGCGGCCGGCTTCATGGCCGCCTTGGCGGCGCAGCTTGCGGAGGAAAGGCATCAGGTAGTGGTCTACGCCGAACCGGCCGGCATTCGTACCTGCCATCAGGACGATGACCCCAAGCAGGATCAGCCACGGGTTCGTGCTTACAGTACCGGCGAAGAGGAACATGAAGTTCATCATAAGTCCGAAGAAGGCGGCGGCTGTCGTCAGGGCCCCGAGGATCAGGCCCAGGCCGACCAGCGTTTCCCCTACCGGTATCAGGAAGTTAATCAGCTTCACGTTCGGCAGGGCGAAGTGCTGCAGGAAGGCGGTGAACGTCGGATAGACCAGTTCGTTCGTGGCTTTATCGAGCACCGGCTTGGCAATGGCGCCTTTGAGGAAGCCGGCGGCATCGAATCCGCCCGTCAGCTTGTGAAGCCCTGCGGTAAACCACTGGTAACCGAGATACAAGCGAAGGACCATCAGCAGTCCGGCGGCATACACGTTGTCTCTAAGGAATCGGGTTAACATGATGGATACATCTCCCTCGGATGGTTTTATGGAATGCAGAACGACTGGATTTCGTCCCAATAATTGATTCAAGTGAATATTTTCACAAATTAGTGTGCAGTTTAGCAGCTCTTTAGAACATTCTGACTTTAACCTAAGCTTTACTTTTGCTGCCCTGCGCTGAGTTGTTGTTTCCGGTCGGGCTCTCAGGCGGCTGCTCCTGCGGTTGTGGTGGACTCATGACCTTCGCTTCCCTTCATGGCTCGCTTTACTTGGAAGTGTGCTTTCTTATTTCCCGTGTGCTGTGCTGCTCTCTTTCATGCCTTTACTATAGCACGCCTCCTCAGCCGATGATGTGAACCAGATCACACGTCCGGGCAAAAAGAAAAACACCGGCGATATCCCGGTGTTCCAGCGCTGATCCGAGGCCTCCGCGGCCGGCCGCCTCCAAGCTTACGGATGATATTTGCGCTCGCTCGAAGAGCGGTGCTTTGTTTCTTCCCCGTTCTTCTCCTCCTGCTGCTCCAGTGTCAGGTCCTCCACCGGAATGGCATCCACCGTCTGCTCGCTCTCGTACAGATCGAAGAGACTGGGCTTGTCCGTCGGATACTGCTCCGGATGATCACGGTTCACACGCTGCCGCATCCGTTCCGTATTTTTCGGCGTTTCCATCTTGCACTCTCCCCTTTCCAAGCTGTGGATACTATTACTTACCTGTTTGAGGAGGGGGTCAAACAAACAGCCCGTGCAGCTGCTCACAACTCACTTCTGATCCTCGGATCACATGAGGCCCCGGTCCCCCCAGGAATAAAAACGGCACCAATCCCTCATCTTGATTTCTGCATACTCTGCGCTCGGGCATATCTTTTTGCGCTCCGTTATGCTTCGCATAAAGGTCGCTTCCAAAAAGATATCTCCTCGCTTTTACTCCTAGGCTGGCCCGGATCCTACTCCTCTTGATTTCAGCATACTCTGCGCTCGGGCATATCTTTTTGCGCTCCGTTATGCTTCGCATAAAGGTCGCTTCCAAAAAGACATCTCCTCGCTTTTACTCCTAGGCTGGTCTGGATCCCGCTCCTCTTGATTTCGGCATACTCTGCGCTCGGGCATATCTTTTGGGGCTCCGTTATGCTTCACATAAAGGTCGCTTTCAAAAAGATATCTCCTCGCTTTTACACGCCTTACCCGTTAGATTACACCCGTAGCGCGCTTTCAACTTCCCCCGTCCACCGCCATATGCTGCATTCAAACCGATACGCTCTTCTCAACCTTTGGTTGAAAACTCCCTCAAACTAAGACTGTGATTATTTCCGAAATAAGGAAATTCTGGTACGGTAATGACGAGCCCAAGACGAGGAGGTGCAGGGACCCAACCCTTATTGGCTGTAAGCTTGTATAAACCAATTTACCAAAACCAAAATTCAAATGATGGAGGCGTTACTTATGAAAATGAAAAAAGTCGCAAGCATGATGCTGTCGGTCGGTCTGGTCTCTTCGGTATTCGCCGCTCTCCCGGCACAAGCCGCTACCATTACAGTTAACTCCACGATCGTGGTTGCTGCAGGGCAGACCTTCGACGGTGCCGGCAACACTTATGTAGCCAATGCAAGCACGCTAGGCGACGGCAGCCAGGCCGAAGGCCAGAAGCCGGTCTTCCGCGTCGAAGCGGGCGGCACGCTCAAGAACGTGAACCTCGGCGCTCCTGCCGCGGACGGCGTACACTGCTACGGCAGCTGCAACATCACGAACGTGAACTGGCAGGACGTAGGTGAGGATGCCCTCACGCTCAAGTCCTCCGGTACCGTGAACATCACGGGCGGCTCCGCCTACAAGGCGTACGACAAAGTATTCCAGGCGAATGCTGCGGGTACGTTCAACATCAAGAACTTCCGCGCCAATGACATCGGCAAGCTGGTACGCCAAAACGGGGGCACGACATTCAAGGTCGTCATGAACGTAGACTCCAGCGATATCTCCAACGTGAAGGATTCCATCCTGCGCACGGACAGCCCTGTATCCACCGGCAGCATCACGAACACCCGTTACAGCAGCGTACCGACGCTGTTCAAGGGCTTCGCTTCCGGAAATACCTACCAATCCGGCAATACCAAGTACTAAACCGTCCAAGCCAGTTCTCTTCATTACGTGTTCCCAAGCAGCCTGCTGAGCCCCGAGCTCCGCAGGCTGCTTTTTTGCGCGGGGCACGGCACGTCTCCCTCCTGCCCCGACACTCCCCTGAGCCGGGCTCGGCCCCACTTGGAAGACAATGGGTAACAAACGGCAGGGAGGGGTAAGCAGAATAGGATGCCTGCGTTAGGTGAACTGCCGCCCGCATCCTTAAGCTGTCCTGCCGAATTCGCTCTACTGAGGGGGGGTGATCCCATGACGCTGGCCGGCAAAGCCCTCGGGCTGCTCGCCATCTTCATTATCTTCCGTACCCTGCTCGCCTGGACCATTCGCTTTCTGGACAAGCGATGCCGCCTGCGCCCGTCTACTCTGCATTTCATTCTCGCTGCGGCCGGCACCGTGCCGCTGGTTCATCTTGTGCAGAGCGCCGTCCAGGGAAGGGCGGCCATGAGCTTAACGGTCATGCCCGCCCTGCTCATCCTCTACACGGTCATCAAGGGACTGTGGGTCCGCAAACAAGAAGAGTCCGCCCTCTAAAGCAAGGGACGGACTCTTCTTGTATCCGGAACCGGCGGCTCCTGGACCGGCTGCGTCAAACCAGCTGCCGCAGCACCGTGTCCGCCCGCTCGTACTCGGCGAGGACCCCGCTGACGAGGCAGGCCAGCTTCCCTGACGGCTGGCCCTCCCGTGCCTCTTCCTCCAGCGTGTGCAGCAGGTCGGACAACGGGCGAAGCCCCAGGGTGACGCTTCCGGACTTGAGGCTGTGGGCCAGCCTGGCAATCTCTTCATGGCTGCCGCGGTCCGCCGCTTCCTTCAGCCGCTGCAGACGTCCCGGGGTATCCGCCAGGTAATCCGCCACAAGCTGCCGCAGCAGGGCACGGGACGGATCGAGCTCGAGCAGTTCCGCCAGCACCTCCTGCTCGAGGAGCTCCGGTTGAGGCTCCGGACGGAATGCCGGGACCCACTTCTCGAGTGCCTCTCTCAGCGCCTTCAGGGTGAACGGCTTCATCAGGGCGTCGTCGAGCTCGGAACCGAGGACGCGGCTCTCACCGGCCCTGCCGAGCGTGGACCCCGAGAGCGACAGAATCGGAATGCGCGGCCGCCCGGCGGCGGCCTCCTGAAGCCGGATGGCGCGAACCGCTTCGCTGCCGTTCATTCCCGGCATGTGATGATCCATCAGAATGATGTCGAACGTTCCGCGGGCACATGCCTCGACCGCCTCCGTCCCGCTGCCTGCGGTCGTGATGCGGCTGAGGCCCAGCTTCTGAAGCTGCATCAGAATGACCTGGCGGGAGATCGCATCGTCTTCCGCCAGCAGGACGGCGATCTCCCGCTTGACGGCCGCACGCTGCGGGAGATCGGCCGGACCGGAATCCGGCTCGTCCGCCCTCCCGCTGTTCTCCCCGACCGGCAGCGGCAGCTCCACCCGGAAGGTGGAGCCTTCTCCAAGCACACTCTGTACGGCAATGGTGCCGCCCATGAGCTCCACGATCCGCTTGGTGATCGACAGGCCGAGTCCGGTGCCCTTCGGCATGTCGGCCGAGGAAGCGTCATGCGCCTGGTAGTACGGCTGGAACAGCTCCGACAGCTTCTCCTGCGGGATGCCCCGGCCCGTATCCCGGATCTCCATAGCAATCCGCTGCTCTCCGGCACCTCCGCCCAGCAGGTCCACCCGGATGGTCACCGTGCCGCCCGGCGTGAATTTGATGGCGTTGCCCGCCAGGTTGATCAGCACCTGGCGGATCCGGTCGGCATCGCCGACCAGCACGGGCGCGATGCGCTCCTCCACCTGCTGGAGCAGCGCCGTTCCGTTGGAGACGGCGGACGGGGTCAGGAGCTCCACGACATGGAGGAGCACCTCACGCAGGCGGAACGGGCGGGACACCAGGGTCAGCTTGCCCGCCTCCATCCGCGAAAGATCAAGCAGGTCATGGGCGATGGTGAGCAGCAGGGCCGCCGAGGAGCGGATCAGCGCCAGCTCCTGCCGGGCTTCGGCCGCTTTGCCGGAGAGCCCTAGCAGCTCCGACATTCCCATGATCCCGCTCAGGGGCGTTCGGATCTCATGGGAGATCATCGCGAGCAGATCGCTCTTGGCCGCATTCGCCCGCTCGGCCTCTTCCTTGGCCGTCTTCAGCTGGGCATTCGTCTTGGCAAGCAGGCGCTGCAGTGTGATGAGCTCGTTGTTCATCACGGAGAATTCCGTCAGGGCCGCATCCTCCCTCTGCTTGGAACGGATAAGCTCGTCCGACAGCCGGGCGATCGTCTCTCTCAGCCGCTGCGCTTCTTCCGGTTCGCCGATGGTTGTCATAGGGTTGCCAGCCTCCTTAGGATGCGGGGATCTCCCGGAGCAGCCCGGCCGCCATACGCACCGCTTCGCCCGCATTGCGGCTGCAGCCGTCCGCGCCTACCTGGATCCACAGCTGCGGATCGATGTTGAACGGCAGGCCGCCGACAATGATCTTGACCCCCCGGCACCCTTCGGAGGCCCGGATCTGTTCGATCAGCTTTTTCACCAGATGGACATGGTACGTCATCGTCGCCGAGATGGCCACCATATGGGCCTGCTGCGAGATCACGGTCTGGATAATGCTGCGGGCCGGCACGTTCGCGCCGAGGTAATACGTATCCCAGCCTTCGGCCTCGAAAAGATCGGCTACCATCCGCAGGCCCACCTCGTGGATCTCGTCGCCGACACAGGTGGCCACAAGCCTGCGGTCCTTGCGTTCGGAGCCGAACAGATACGGGTACAGCTGCGACATGATGAGCTGCGTGGCCGCCGTGCAGTAATGCTCCTGGGCCACATTGATTCCGCCCGTCTGCCAAAGCCTGCCGATCTCGTACTGCACCGGCTGGAAGATGTGCAGATAGATGTCCGCCAGCGGCGTCTGCGCCTCCACCAGCTCCATGATGAGCCGGCTCGCCTCCTGGCGCCTGCCCTCCAGCAGAATGCGCAGATATTCGGCCGCCTCGGCCCCGTAAGGCGCATCCGCCGCGATGAACGGAGGCACGTCGGCCGGCAGTGCAAGCTGATGCAGACCGATGTCGAGGAACCGGGTGACATGCTCCTGATGCTCTCCTCCGATCGAGAGGCACACCTCTTCCCGGAGACAGGCGAGATTCACCTCGATCTCCTTCACGCCGACCTTGTACCCCTCGAGAAGCGCTTTCAGCCAGGTGATGTAGTGCACGAACAACGAGGGACTGTCCATCATAAGACTCTCCGCCAAATATTTGAGGCTGAACACCGTGTCCTGCTTCGTCCGCTCCCGGCCCGCAGGTCCGAACCTCTGGATGAGATCCGGCTGCAGGCTGTACTGTCTCTCCGTCACTTGGTCTGCGAGCTGCTCCGCCATATCAAGCAGCAGCACTCCCGCCTCCGTATGGGCTGGCATTCGCTCTCCCCCTCATGAACATGCAGAAAGGCCGCAATGTCGCAGCCTTCCCTCATGCGTGATTTTACAAGACGACCGGAAAATAGTGATCGAGCACTTCCACAAGCGTAGCTTTGTAGTAAGGTTTGATAATGTAATCCGCCATGCCCGCCGCCATACACTGCTGCTTGATCTCGGGCAGCGTATTCGTCGTCACGGCGATCATCACAGGCCGCTGGCCTTCGCAGTCCGCCATAATCCGCCGGGCGGCCGAGAGCCCGTCGAGAACGGGCAGCCGCAGATCCATGAATATCAGGTCGTAGCGCTTCGCAGCTGCGGCGGATACGGCAGCCTCTCCGTTATCCTCCATGTCGATATGGCCAAAGCCCAGCTGGGCCAGTATGGTATGAAGCACCCGCCGGCTGATGTTGTCATCCTCTACGATCAGTACCTCGCACGCTGCCGGAGCTTTGGCACGACGCGCGGTGTAGCCTGCATGCATCCTTCATTGTCCTCCCCTCAGAACCTGGCCGTACCTTATTCTGCTAGGCACCCCACATACTGTATCAATCTAGTATACCTTATATCCCGCCGGACTGAAATGAAATCATTGGGCATGCGGGCATAGGACCGTTACCGAGGGAGTCTTCTCATCTGCAAAATCCAAAGCCGGCGTCTCCATAAAAAAACAAAACGTCCGGACATCCGGACGCTGAAGAACCTATGCATTACGGGAGCCGGGCTCACTCCGACTCCCTCTCTTATCCTATGCAGGCGGGCACCGGCGGTATTCCGTCGGCGTGCAGCCCGCGCTCCGCTTGAAGGTATTGCTGAAATACGCGACGTCCGTGTATCCCACGCGCTGGGCCACTTCGCTGACCCGCAGGGAAGTAGCCGCCAGCAGCCGCTTCGCCTCTTCCATCCGCATCTCGACGATATGCTCGACGAAGCCCCGCCCGAGCTGCTGCTTGAACAGCTGGCTGAGGTAGCTCGGGTTGAGATGCACCCGTGCGGCGGCTTCGGTCAGCGTGAGCTCCCCGCCGAGATGCTCCCGGATATACCCGAGCACCTGTTCCACCGGCGAACGGTCCGCCGGATCACAGGAAGCCTTGGGAGCTCCCGCCGCCTGCCCGCCCGCGCGGGCCTGCAGCCAGCCCTCCAGGCAGGCGCGCATCTCCTCCACCTCGACCGGCTTCAGCAGGTAGTCGGTGACCCCGAGGCGCAGCGCCCCCTGGACGTAAGCGAAGTCGTCATAGCCGCTGACGACGATCACGCTCTGCTCCCGGGCCGTCTGCCGCAGCTGCTGGACGAAGCTCATGCCGTTCATGACCGGCATCCGCACATCGGTCAGCACCATATCGACCGGCGCTTCCTTCAGGATATCCAGAGCCTCCAGCCCATGCGAGGCCTCCCGTGCCACCTCGAAGGGCAGGCCCGTGCGTTCGATCACTTTGCGCAGCGAGGTGCGCACCCACTTCTCGTCATCCACCAACAGCACGCTGTACACTATCGCTACCTCCCTTTTGCTCAGGACTTGACAGCGGGAGCCCGGCCTTCCGGAGCGGAGACAGACCCTCGTCCGTATCCGCCTGCCGCCGGGCCTCCGCCGGAAACCGCAGCGTCACGGTCGTGCCGCCGCCCTCCCGGGAATCGATCCGGCCCCCATAGGCCTCTCCGTACACATACACGATCCGCCGGTGCACATTGGCCACCCCGATATGGTCGCCTCCGGCCAGCACATCCTTCTGCTCGAGATCCAGGCGGATCCGGGAGAGCACCTCCACGGGCATCCCCACGCCCGTATCCTCGACGGCCACGAGGAACGAGGCGTCCCCGTCCCGCCGCGCGCTGATCCGGATGCGCATCGGAGCCGCCCCCGGTTCCATACCGTGGATGATGCTGTTCTCGACAATCGGCTGCAGTGCGAACTTCACCACCGGCAGCTCCAGCGCCCAATCCGGCACGTCGAATTCGGAGTCAAGCCGGTCTTCAAACCGGTACTGCTGCACCCGCAGATACATCCGGCAGAAGAGCAGCTCCTCGCGGAGCGTGACCACCGGCCGGTCGTTCTTCAGGTTGTAGCGGAGCAGCTTCGCCAGCGCCCCCGACATGGAGGCGATATCGTCCATATCCTGGTCGAGCGCCATGCCCCGGATCGTCTCGAGCGAGTTATAGAGAAAATGCGGATTGAGCTGCGACTGAAGCACCTTCAGCTCGCTCTCCTTCTGCCGCAGCGAAGCCTCGGTTTCTTTGAGCCGGCTGAAGTAGATCTCCTCCAGCAGGCTCTCCAGCCGCTCCACCATCTTGTTGAAGCCGTGGGTAAGCAGGCCGATCTCGTCCTTGGAGCGCACCTCCAGCTTCACGCTGAAATCCCCTACCTCCACCCGCCGCATATACGCCTGAAGCCGCCGGATCGGACCGACGAGGGACGCCGCGAAGCCGATGCCGAGCAGGTAGGCGGCCGTCAGGGCGATGATCAGCGTCCAGAGGATCGTGCGCCCGATATAGTCGGTGCCGTCAGTCAGCTCCTTGTACGGCAGCACGGTAACCAGCCGCCAGCCGAGGTAGGGGGAGAGGCTGTAGGTCAGGAAGAGGCTCGGCTTGTCGCCGGTGATCAGCGCTCCGCTCTCCTCCGTCATCTGCCCGGTATGGCCGGGCTCGGCCGGGGTACCCACCAGTGACAGGTCCGGATGGTACACGTAGTGGTTCTGCGCATCGACCATGTACAGGAACCCGGTCCGCCCGATGGACACCATCTCCGAGATTTCCTGGATGCGCTTGAAATTCACGTCCATGATCAGCATCCCCGCCGGCTCGAGCGTCTGCGGCGACATCAGGCGGCGGACGATGGAGAAGACCTGCTCCTGCCGCCCGTCCGGCCAGCGGATGACCCGGGAGATCAGCTTCGGCGTGCCTTGGAGCGGCACATCCGCATACCAGTATTCCTTGCGGAGCTCGTCGGCCGGATAAGGGCTGCGGACGCCCGCCGTGTCGAACGTCTGCCGGCCGTCCAGCACAAGCGTGATGTTGGAGATGTCCGACCGCGAGTAAGACGCGTTCTTCAGCATCTGCACGACGGCCGGGCGGATGCCGCTCTGCTGGATCTCCTCCGCAGTCCGCATCCGCAGCAGACGGGTAACGTCCGGGTGATTGACGATGCCGAGCGTCGTAATCTCGAAGTCCCGCACGTAATACTCGATGTGGCTTTTCACCTGCTCGATGATCTGCAGGCTGGACTCGCGTCCCTCGCTTTCGAGAACATCCGCCGACCGCTGGTAGGAGATCAGCCCCACCAGAACAAGCGGCACCGCCACGAGCAGCGCCGAGAAGACGAACAGCCGGAGCGTCAGCGGCTTGTCGCGCAGCAGCCCGTACCGCTGTATTCTGTCCATCCATTGCCCGATCCGCATGCTCATGGCCATCCCCCTTTCTTCCGTATCCCTTCCCTGCTCTCATTGTATCATGGAAGCGATACCAAGAGGGACCGCTTTGTGTGCGGGATGAACAGGCTGACGCGAACCTTCCCGCAGGGAAGCGAGAAACCTATAACAGCCGTCCGCTTTCCCGTGATCTGAAGCTTGGCTGCCCTTTTGGGACCGCGTACGCGAACCTGCGTGTACGGTCGGAAGAGAGCGTCTGACGTGGAAAGGGAGGGCCTCCTGACATGCGGAGCATGCCGCCGACCTCTGTGCGGCGCAGGCCACCCTCACCGCTTCCGAAGCGCAAGAAGCGTGCCCCGCGGGACGGGAGCACGCACGCCCGGGATACGGGCTGAAGAGCTTACTTGCGCGCCGCGTCGATCGCGTCCAGCGCTTCCTTGTAATCCGCGCGGTACTTCTCGATGACCGGCTTCACGGCATCCTGCCAAGGCTTCAGGTCCTTCACTTCCGTGATGGTCGCGCCGGCGGCACGAACCTTGGCTTCGGCTTCCTTCTCATACTTATCCCATGCCTCGCGCTGCGTCTTCACGGAGTCGAGCGCCGCCTGCTTCAGGATTTTGCGGTCCTCTTCGCCCAGCTTGTTCCACGCTGTCTGGGAGATGAGCAGCACTTCCGGCACGCGCTGGTGGCCGTCGAGGATCATGTTCTTCGCCACTTCAAAATGGTTCGACGACTGGTAGCTCGGGAAGTTGTTCTCCGCCGCATCGATAACGCCCGTCTGCAGGGAGGAGAACACTTCGCCGTACGGCATCGGCGTCGCGCTGCCGCCCAGGGCCGCTACGAGGTCGATGTTGATCTTGTTCTGAATGACGCGGATCTTCTGGCCCTTGAGATCGGCCAGGCTCGCGATCGGCTTGCGGGAGTAGAAGCTGCGCGCCCCCGAGCTGTAGTAGGCCAGGCCCTTCATCTTCGCCCCTTCGAGGCTGTCGAGCATCTTGTTGCCGGCCTCGCTCTCGAGGAACTTCCACAGGTGCTGGTCGCTGTCGAACACGTACGGCAGCGAGAAGACGCCGAAGCCCTTCGAGAATTCACCCAGCGGTCCGGACGACACGCGGGTGAACTCGATCGCGCCGAGCTGCACCTGCTCGAGCACCGCCTTCTCTTCCCCGAGCTGCGCCCCCGGGAACACGTCGATCTTGATGCGTCCGTTCGTCCGCTCGTTCACCAGCTCCGCGAATTTTTTGTCGCCGATGACCGTCGGGTAATCCGCAGGGTGGGTATCCGCCAGGCGGAACGTATACTTCTTGCCCTCCGCCTTCTTCTCGCCTTCCGTACCGCCCGCCGTCTCCTTCGCTCCGCAGCCTGCCAGCAGGCCGCCGGCGATCGCCAGAGCAGACAGTACCGTAACCGTTTTCTTGAGTGTTTTCATGTGAGAACTACCCCTTTTCTTCTTATGGATATTGTACTTCCGGCCTTCCCCGCAATCCACTGCCAACTCTTGTCTATCCGGTGCCCTGCACCAGATTCGGCAGCCACATCACAAGTCCCGGCAGGTAGGTAAGCACCAGCAGCACGACGCATAGCACGTAGAAGAACGGCATCATGGCCTTCGTTCCTTCGCTGATCGAGATCTTGCCTATCGCACAGCCGACGAAGAGGACGGTGCCCACCGGCGGCGTCAGCAGCCCGATCCCGAGGTTGAGCATCATGATGATGCCGAAGTGCACGGGGTCCATCCCCAGATGGGTTACGACGGGCAGCAGGATCGGCGTCATGATCAGAATGAGCGGGGCCATATCCATCGGCGCCCCGAGCAGCAGCAGCAGCAGGTTGATGATGAGCAGTATGACGAACGGCGAGTCCGAGATCGAGATCATCGCGTCGGTCACCATCGCCGGAATCTTCAGGAACGCCAGCAGCCAGGAGAACGCGTCGGAGGCGGCGATCAGGAACAGCACCATGGAGACGGTACGGAATGTTTTCTTCAGAATCAGCCACATGCGGCTGTAAGGGATATCCTTGTAGATTACGAACGTCAGGATAAAGGCATACAGGCAGGCCAGCGCCCCCGACTCCGTAGCCGTGAACCAGCCGGAGAAAATCCCCCCGAGGATAATGACAGCCGTCAGAATCGACATGAAGCCGTCGAGCAGAATCTTCGGCACATCCTTGCGGTCGATCGGGTCGCCCTTGGCGTAGCCGCGCTTCACCGCGAACACGTAGCTCGTCAGCATGAGCGACAGACACAGGATAATCCCCGGCACGATGCCTGCAAGGAACAGCGAGGTGATCGAGATTCCGCCCCCTGCGGCCAGTGAGTACAGCACGAGGTTGTGGCTCGGCGGCACGACGACGCCCTGGATGGCGGAAGAGACGGTGACGCCGACGGAGTAGTCGGTGTCGTAGCCTTTTTTCTTCATCATGGGGATCATGACCGATCCGATGGACGACACGTCGGCGACGGCGGAGCCCGAGATATTGCCGAAGAACATGCAGGCCACCGAGTTCACCATCGCGAGTCCTCCGCGGACGCGCCCGACGAACAGCTGAGCGAGGTTGACGATCCGCAGCGCGAGATTGCCCTCGCTCATGATGTGCCCCGCAAGGATGAAGAACGGAATCGTGAGCAGCGAGTAGGACGACATCCCCTGGATCATCCGCTGGCCTACGACCGCGAGCGGAATTTCGAGATACATGACGGTGAGCAGTGTCGAGACCGCCAGTGTCAGCGAGACCGGGAAGCGGAGCAGCAGCATCACGACGAACGAGATCGAGAGGACGAGTACGGCGATTGTGGTTTCTTCCATGCTAGTGGCCCCCTCCTTCGTCCATGCCTTTGTGTCTTACCGTATCCATGCCAATCAGCTGCAGAAAAGAGTAAATACAGACGAGAACGCCGGTGATCGGCATGATCACATAAATGATCGAGTTTGGCAGCCCGGTGGCCGCCAGCCGGCTCTCGTGCATGAGCTGCGTGAATTCGGTACCCGAGACAACCAGGTAGAAGCCGAAGGCGAGCGTGACGGCATAGATTACTTTGTCCAGCACCTTATTGGCCAGCGGCGGCAGCTTCGCCGTAAAGGAATCGATCGCCAGATGCAGTCTCTCACGGAAGCCGATCGCGATCCCGATGAAGGCGAACCAGACGAGCAGCAGCAGCGTGACTTCCTCCGACCACGGCAGCACGTAATTAAACAGCTTGCGCGTCAGCACCTGTACGGTGACGATCAGGATCATGGAGAGCAGCGCGATCTGCGCCAGGTTCTCCAGAAGCGAGTCGAACCATAGGGCTATGCGCTTCAGTTGTTGCATGGGAGTCACCTCTTTTTTGTGCGGCTTATATGTAAGCGTTTTATATTGATATTGTAAGCGATTGCTGAAGCCCCTTGAACGAGGCTGGTTTTAGGATCTGTTGTAATTTTTTTAGATGTTCGGCCCCCGGGTATATTTGTCCCTCTCTCTGACTATGCTTTGTAGTAGTTACCAGATTGATAGATTCGAGGGGGCCTATTCCGATATGAAACGTACCGCGTCCTTCTTCCTTCTTCTTACCGTTACCGTGCTCTGCGTCTGGGGAGCGCTGGCGTCCGGCGCCGGAGCAAACCGGGACCTGGAGCGTCTGCTGCCCCTCTCCCTCGATGTGATCGACGGCCCCGTGCGCGTCGTCGTCAAGCATATCAGCCCCTACAAGCCCCATGCCGGCGAGGCTGCGTTCCTCGAGACCGGCCGCCGGCTCAGCGAGCGGCTCGGCCTCCCTCCCGCAGAGCTGCGCAGCGGCGGGGACCACATCCTCTACAAAGCTTCCGGCCCCGACTCCGGCGGCATCCGGCGTACGCTGCTATGGGTCATGTTCCCTGACGGGTCGACCGAGCTGATCGTCTCCGCCGAGACCCCGGAATCCGGGGACACCGGCACCGGCGGGGAAGCTGCCTCCCGGATGGAGGAAGCCCAGACGAAGCTGAGCCGCGTCCTCGAAGGCATGGGCGTCACGCCGAACTGGAACGTGATTGTCCAGGGCAAGCTGAAGGCGGACTACGCCTCCCCGGATAAGCTGAACGGCTGGCTGCAGGCGGAGCTTCGGGCCGAAGCGGTCGAGAGCTACGACGACGGCCGTAGCGTGAGCGTCTCCTATGCCTCACCGCTCCTCGAGGCGTCGGTGCAGAGCGGAGGCCGGATGCTGAACCTGCAGGCGGCGGTGCACCGCAGCTCGGAGACGGGCGAGTCCCGGTTGACGCTGGGAACGCCGGTGATCACGACAGAGTATTGATAGTATGGAGAGCGAGGGCGTGCATAGGGCGCGATGCCAAAAAACTCCCGTTCCCCGGTTAGAGCCGGGAAACGGGAGTTTGGGGTTGTTGTCAGGTTAGGGGACGTACGGCTGCCGGCAGCCCGCGGTGCAGCAGACGGCGGCCCGGGGCCGTTCGGTAGAACAGCCGCTCAAGCAGCGCGAACGCGCTCCCGGCGGTCCAGTACAGGGCTACGGCGGCCGGGGCCGTCCACGTGACGGCCAGCGGCACGAGCAGCAGCAGGCTGCCCAGCACCAGGCGGGCACCTGTAGCGGTGAACGCACTGCCGAGGCTCGGCACATCCGCCAAGGGGATCAGGCCCGCCGCAGCGGAGAGAAGCCCGGCCGCCAGCGGCAGCAGGTGCAGCGGATCGGCCGTACCCAGGCCGGCCATCCAGGGGAGCAGCACGGTCGTCATCGTGCTGCCGTGGGTCAGGAACAGGCCGTACATGGCCATCAGCAGCGGAGCCTGCAGCAGCGCCGCGGCGAACGGGGCCAGCGGCCGGATGCCGTACTTGCGGTTGACCTCCGACGTGTGCCGGACGAGCTCGGCCAGATCGCTTCCATGCGTGTCCCGCAGCTTGGCGAGCTCGGGCTGGGCGGCGGCCGTGCGGACCTGCTGGCGGCCGGCATTCAGGTTGAAGCGGACGAGCAGCAGCCGGACGCCGAAGGTGAGCAGAAGCAGAGCAAGACCCCAGTCTTGGGTCCATTCGTAGAGCATCGCAAGCAGGTAGGCCAGGAAGTCGATCAAGGGTTGAACGAGGGTATACATCGGTTACCGTTTCCTCCTTTGGATCGTGCGCTTCGGCTCCGGCTGTGACCGGGCCGAGCGCAGGGTGCTTGGGGTGAACCTTGCATCAGCACGCTCCCAGGAAGGTCAGTCCTCCTCATCCCTGTCATCCGTTCCTGCCCTTGGCGGGCGAAGAAGGCGAACGGCAAACCGCCGTGTCCCCGAAGGCCGGAGATCCTCCTGAGGCTCCGGAGGCAGAGGCACCACGTCCTTCCGCTGTCCTGCCCCTTCTGCAATAAAAACCCCCTTTGCCAGCATCCAAGGTCCCCATACCAGGGAAGTCATTCCCAGCAAAAGCAGCAGGGCCGGCCAATCCGGCGACCATTCCGCCATCCGCCCTCTCACCTCCTTCGTATCCTAAGTTTATACAAGAGGATACGGTACAGCCGCCCCGCCGTTTCAATCAAATGTAAACCATTTTCAATGAGTGATGGTGCAGGCTAGATCAATATATTCCACTTTTGAGAGCAATATTGTCGGGTACCCGGTCTGTCCCTTACACCATATAATGGAATTGTAATCGCTTGCCAACCTGAGTCTCCGGCACCTCCTATTTCGTGTTGGCTAATGCTGCATTACATCGGAAACCGGTTTCAGCTCATTCTTCTTTCAACTGAGCTGCCGAAGTAACAAGAATGACATGCATGACCCTTCATGAAAGCGCTCTACTCATTCTTGGGACGACAGATCCCTTGTCTCCCACCCGAAAGGAGGTCCCTCGAACACCCGCCTGATCCCATCCCCCAAGACCTTACGGCATCTGCGGCTGGGCCCGCCCCATGTCAGCAGGCATCCTTCTTCCTGTCCGGAAGAAGCATATCCTGCCGGAGGGGCAGATCCCTCTTCCGCCCCCTGCCGCTAACGATCGCGGATTCCTACTTCTACCCAAAGAAAGCTGGTGTACTTCTGATGAAATCCCGTTCAAGATGGCTCCGCCGGTTCAGTGCCGCCGCGCTGGCGCTGGCTCTCGCTCTGCCATCTGCCTCCGCTTCGGCGGAGATTGCCGCATCTCACGTGTACCACAACCACATGCCGAACTTCTGGCCCTATTACGATGTCTCCAAGTATGATTCTACCCCTGTAGGCAGTCCGGTCCGTTACATTTACGACGGCCAGGTGATCGACCTAAAGAAGAACCCGCCGGCCAACTACACCTACTACCTGCCCAGCGGCGCCCCGATGCCCCATGACGATCTCGTCTCCTACTACACGCATCACGCCAAAACCGGTGCCTACCTGGAATGGCCCTGGGATGTGGCCGCCACTCTGCGGGCCAATCATCCTTCCGCCCAGATGCAGGTCACGATGTCCGCTGCCGTCATCAACAACGTGAACAGCTTCATGTACACGAACAACGTGCCGGGCTACAGCAACACGAACTGGGGAGCCCCATGGAAGAACGCCTACAATACGCTCAAGACCCCAAGCGGCAACCGCACGATGGATATGGTGCATTTTACTGGCCATCATACGATGGGACCTCTCGTCGGCAACGACTATATGCTGAAGGACCTCATCTATCATAACGCGACGCTTGCCCAGCCTTACTTCCTCGGAAGCGACTTCAAGTCCTCGAAGGGCTTCTTCCCGACAGAGCTTGGATTCTCCGAGCGCATCATTCCCGTGCTGGAGAAGCTTGGCATCCAGTGGTCGGTCATCGGCAACAACCACTTCTCCCGTACGTTGAGAGACTATCCGCTGCTGAACGACCCGGGCAAGGACACGATGGTCTCCCCGCCAAACCGTGCGGACCTGCAGAATGAGAGCAATGTCGGCTCCTGGGTATCGCAGCAGATGTTCAACGAGCAGCAGGTGACGCATAACAAGTTTCCTTTTGCCTCCACTCCGCATTGGGTGAAGTATGTAAATCCGACCACAGGCAAGGAGTCCAAGATCGTCGGGGTCCCGGTAGCCCAAGCCGAGTCCTGGGAGGAAGGGTATCAGGGCCAGGTGACGGCGAAGGCACTGAAGCCGTTCGAAGGGCTGGTGCCGCAGAAGCAGTTCTTCGTCATCGCGCATGACGGGGACAATTCCTCCGGCCGCGCCGGTGACAAAGGTACCTACCTCAACGCGGGAGCGGTGACGTATTCCGATACCGGGGTCAAAGGCATGGGCATCGACGAATATCTCGCGACGAACAAGCCGGCCGCGTCGGATGTCGTGCACGTGCAGGACGGCTCCTGGATCGATACGCGCGACTCGTCCTCGGACCCGCAGTGGCATCACTGGAAGCTGCCGTTCGGCATCTGGAAGGGCCAGTTCGCCGACTTCAACCGCGTGATGGGCACCAATTATACGCCGAAAAAGAACCTCGCTGGCGTCGAGGAAGGCATGACGGTGTCATTCGAGCACGGCTACCACTACCTCGAGCGCAACTTTGCGCTGCTGCAGGCGGCGGAGAACTACGCCAAGACGGCCGAGCAGATCTGGCTCGACGAGCATCCGAACCACTGGCAGCCGGCCACCGCGCTTGACAAGGAAGTCACCTATGCGGGCAACCAGCTCAACCCGTGGATGATGTCCTATCCGGTGAAGGGCGATGCATCCAAGGATTATGCAGGCGGTGCCAACCCGGCGGAGCTGTCGTGGTATTTCCTCATGCCGGCGATCGATTCGGGCTTCGGCTACTATGACGAGAACCAGGACGATTCCGTGAAGCCGACCGTTTCGTTCAATCAGTCTCTTCACTTCTCGAAGCCGTATGTTACGCCCAAAGCGGACAAGGACCGCACCGGCCCGTCCGTCTGGTGGCCGCAGCGCTGGCCATATAACCCGGGCAGCGCCAACGTGGACAAGTCCGAGGGCTGGACGCTTCATCATTTTGACAATACGTTCGGCATCTACACCTACGCCTATGACCTGAACGGCATCACGGACATCAAGGTCAAGATCCGCAAGCATACGAGCAAGCAGGCGGATGCGGCGGACAACACGTTCCGCGTCTATGACCCGGCGGCGCTGAAGGCACAGGGCGTGGCAGGGATCGACCCGGCCAAGGTCGGCGAGTGGAAGGAATATCCGATGCTGCGCCGCGACCTGAAGCCGGACATGAACGGCGTCGACTGGCAGGCCGGCTCCAAAGCTGTGCTTCAGAAGGTGCCGGCACAGGAGATCGGCGATCTGTACTATTCGTACATCAAGGACCTGCGTGACGAGCTTGTCGACTACTACATTGAAGCGAAGGACAGCAAAGGTAACATTACCCGCAGCGATATTCAGCAGGTATATGTCGGTGCAGGCACATACAAGAATGTTGGCGGCAAAATCATCGAGGACCCGAGCGGCGATATCAAAGGCACGTATCCGTTCCTGACGGACAAGCCGCCGGTGCTCGACACGACGCCTCCAAGCGTACCGTCGGACATCAAAGCCGCTTCCGCCTCCAAGACGTCCATCGAACTGACGTGGACGGCCTCCACGGATGATGTCGGCGTCACGGGCTATGAGATTTACCGGAACGGCACCAAGGTAGGAACCTCTGCGGCGAACCGTTATGTGGACACCGGCCTGGCTGCTCTGACCGCGTACACGTATACCGTGAAAGCCTTTGATGCCAAAGGCAACACGTCCGCTGCCAGCGCGGCAGCCACCTTGTCGACAACCGACCAGGGCAATTCGGCCACGGTCTACTATAAGCCCGGCTACACGACGCCTTACATGCACTACCGTCCGGCGGGCGGCACATGGACGACGTCTCCGGGTACCGTCATGCCGGCCTCCGAGATCGCCGGCTACCACAAGCTGACCGTGGACCTCGGCGCCGCGGCCTCCCTCGAAGCCGTGTTCAACAACGGCAGCGGCACGTGGGACAACAACGGCGGGAAGAATTACATCTTCCCGGCAGGCACGTCCACCTACAGCGGCGGTGTCATCACGTCCGGCCCTCCGCCGGCGGACAGCCAGGCGCCAAGCGTTCCCGCCGGCCTGCAGTCTTCGGCCAAGACGGATACGAGCGTTACGCTCGGCTGGACCGCTTCGACGGACAACGTCAAGGTTACCGGGTACGACGTATACCGCGGCGGCGTGAAGGTCGGCACCACCGCCGGCACGACGTACACGGACAGCGGGCTGACAGCCAACACCGTGTACAGCTACACCGTCAAGGCCTTCGACGCCGCGGGCAACACCTCCACCGCGTCGGCTGCGCTGTCCGTGACCACGAATCCGGCTGCGGGGGCCAGCACGCTGACCTTCAAGGTCACGGTGCCGTCGAATACGCCTGCGGGCGACAGCCTCTACGTCGCCGGATCCTTCAACAGCTGGAATGCGGCCGATCCGGCCTCGAAGCTGGTGAAGCAGGCTGACGGCACGTATACCGTGACGCTGCCAATTGCCGAGGGCACGGCCGTGCAGTACAAAATCACCCGCGGCTCCTGGGAGACCGTGGAGGTAAGCTCCACGGGCACCGACATCGCGAACCGGACCTATACCAAGGGAGCGGGCGCCCAGACCGTCTCGCTCACCGTCGTCCGGTGGAAGGGACTGTAGGCAAGAATTAGGGAACGCAGCCATTGAAGGATCCGGCTGCTTGAATGCTGCGCCGTCCGAAAAAAGAATGGCCCCTTCTAGATTAGCCTGTACAAATGCAAAAAGGACCGCAACCCTCAGCCCCGGGGTGCGGTCCTTCTGCTATTCTTTGGTATTGCAGCTGCCTTCCAAAATGTATTCAGTCGCTTAATCGGTCCACTGCCAATCCGATCCCGAATCGACGGTTCCCGGCTGTGCCGGTGCAGGGGCCGAAGTATCAACCCACATGTCCTGGAACACGGATCCGAGGACAACGAGCGGCTCTAACCGGCTGTACAGGCTGAGCTTGCGCCCGGCGAACGACGGATCGAGCTTGGACAGATCCGCGCTGCCTTCCACCCGCATCGTGTAGAAGCCGTCCTTGGTATTCGGGTGGATCATGAAACCGCGGTAGCCGCGGCCGGTCCAGTCATACGACTTCGTGTTGAGGTTGCTTCCGCCGAAGGCTCCCTTGGCCGGCTCCAGCCAGACCGGTACGGCGAAGATGAACTCCGTGCGCTGTACCTGCAGCCGGTTCCTGCTGTCCTCGATGATCGTCTGGCTCGTAGTGACGGGCTTCGAGGCCTCGATGATGGACTGTACCGTGCCGGACTGCAGCACAAGCTTCTGGCTTGTCTCATTGAGATTGTTCGTGAGATCCCCGTACTTGCCCGGCCCTGTCACCGAGGTGATCAGCTCCTCGTCCTTGGCCCCCGAGAGCTGAAGTCCCGAGCCGCCCTCGATCACGCTGCTGACAAGCTCAGCCATGCGGCGGATGTTATCCGCCTCGCTCGGTCCTTCCAGCACAGCCCTCACTTCGAGGCTGCTCTCCGTGAAGATGCCCTGTCCGGAGCGGATCACCCTCGGGAACGCCTTGAACTGTGCCGACGTGTTCTTCTCTTCCTGAATCAGCTTTGTGTTATAGAAGTCTCTTGGATCGAACTTGCTGTAGACCTTGGCTTCATTGGCCGGTACCAGATCGCTGACATTCTTCACCGATCCATCCGCATCGAAAGTGTTAAAATCCCCCGTGTCTGCAGCATGCAGCGCTCCGGCGGTGTCCTTCGACATGCCGACCTTATACTGCGAGCCGGTGCGCATAGCCGGAAAATCCGTGGCCCATGCCGCCAGGAAGCCCGGCCGTTCCAGCGTTGTACCGCTCTTCCGGATACTTGCCGGCACCGTCAGATCGAAGTGAACGGCATAGTCCCGGTACGCGTTCATGCCGGAGCGGCCGTTCGCCGTCTCGTGACTGAACTCGGTCGGCGTTCCCTTACCCTGGAAGTAGGCGAACTCCGGCTTTGCCTTGCCGTCATGCAGGGCGACAGGCGAGTAGCGGATGGTGATATAATCGAAACGGCCGAAGGTGTCGGTTACGTAAAGGGTCAGCGTATGAGGCCCCGGCGACAGCGCCGGACGGTCCTTCCCGATGCCCTCCATGTATTTGAGCAGCCTGTGTTTTTCCGTTCCCTGGGCCTTGTGGTAGGCTTCCGACTGACGGAACAGATCCAGTTGTTCGCTGTAAGCGAACATTTGCTGCAGCTTCTCTTGGGAGATGACGAGCTCATCCGAGGAGCTGCCCTTCAGCTTGGCTTCCGTGCCCTTCGTGATCACCGCCCCATCCGACGAGGTGAGCTCGTGAATGAACGGCTGCTTTTCCGATGCGAAGGCCGGCAGCACCATCTTGCGCCAGTAGCCGCCCTGCGGATTGGCCGGATTGTCCAAGGAACGCAGGCCCTCAGGCAGCTTCTCTTTGTTCGCCTCATAGTCGAGGATGAGATCCGCCTTGAGGCCGCCCGCAGGAAAGCCGAACGCGGAGGCGGAGATGCGCAGATTGCCCTGCGGGTCCACCGCGAACTTGCTGATCTGCGGCGCGCGGGACTGCTCCACTTCGAACTCCGCCAGATTCTGCGAGTAGTAGGAGCCCATGGACTGCAGTCTGAACGTCTCGGTCACATGGTAGATGGTCTCGCACTCCGTCTCCGTTACGCAGGCTCCCTGTTCCGTGCGGGTAATCTCTGACTCATGGTCCGTCCTGAAGGCCGGGGCGGTCAGTTTGCTCGTCAGCTTGGCGCCCGAGAGCGAAGCCAGCGACGAGAGCTTCAGATACGTCCGGCTTCCGTCATTGACGAAGAAGCTGCGGGGACTGATATCATTGCCCTTGTTGTCTTTCCAAACCGGCTCCGATGGCAGGTCCGATATGCCGCTTACGGTCTTGCCGCCGGTCGACAGCTCCTGAATGAACACCGGGTTGCCGCCATAAGAACGGACGTCTTCCTGGGATTTCAGCTTGTTGAGGTCGCTCACATGATAGAAGCCCTCGTACGGACCGTCCGGTACATCCACCGGGGCCGACAAGGCGATGTAGTCTACGTTATCTTCCTCGTAGGCTTCTGGGAACTTCTCGTCCCGCTGCCCGCTGCTGTTCACCGCATAGGCTTCGACGGTTACTTTCTCCCCGCCGCCCGGCCGCTTCCAGTCGATGCTGACCTTTTCCATTGGATGCTCGCGGGAAAGCTCGATCTCTTTGGAGTTGATGATATCGCCGTTCAGCCTGCGGAACTCTACCTTGATGCGCACCGGCTCCGAATTGTAAGCGCTGAGCTCCACCTCCGTGTGAAGCCGGAGCGGCGAACCTTCGGGCCCCTTGTCATTCGGAGTGAGCGAGGAGCCTCTTAGCGAAATGTTATACCGGCTCTTCAGCGGAGGAATCATGAAGTCGTCGTACCAGTTTACCCCATTACGATGATGGAAAAGCACGATCTGACCGTACGAATACTCCGTAGGACGAGACAGAATCACCGCGTGCTTGTACAGCTTGTCCACGCTCCACCCGAGATCTTCGAGCAGGTTGCTGTCATTGTTGTAGTGGTTTACAGCACCTTTCAGCCACTCTTTAGGTGATGCCTCGAGATGAGAGTCTTGTTGGTCCGATTGACTCCCGGTATCCCATAGCTCACCTTCCATATAGTCGGTTTTCTGAGCTCTCTTAATATTTTTGTTCCAGGGCTCCTCTATCCAATCCCTCTCCTTTAAAGGAGTGTGGCTCTCCGCATCCGGAGGATAATCAAAATTGGGGAACACCGTCAGAGACTCCGTTTGACCCCAATATCGATGCTGGTCGCCCTTTGGTGGATCGTTACCGTCATCAAACGGCGTGCCGTAGACGATAATCTTCTTTCGGGCAGCAAGAGGGTAGTTAATTTCAACACGCCCCTGTCTGCCATTTATAAATCTAGGAATATCAAGGGAATCAAAGTATCGGTCTATTTCTTCCTTCAACCTTCCATTGTCCCTTCTGAAATCCTCAGCCGTATAGCCCCCGTTAATATCCTTATCTTTCATAAAGGACTGGAAGCGTGCTATAAGAGAAGAATTACTTTCTGCTTCCACCCTATTCCCTGCCGGCCAAAGGGGCAGCAGCAGGACAACAATGCAAAACCAAGCTGTCCACCTTTTCATCTGCATTCCCCTCTACTCAACGAATATTTCCATCCGGGTTACAACCAATTCGTTTGGCTTAAGGAGCAATGTTCGCTGGCCTGCATTCACCCGCTGAGCTTTATTCTCACTCATCACGGCACGAAGGGTGCTGCTAAAGTCATTCGGCACTGGAAATCCAAGAGCTTGCACTGCAGCGGCAAACATCTCCACACTGCCCTCTTTCTCTCCGTCAATAAAGTTGAATCGAATAATGGATTTTGTTTTGGGGTCGTACTCTATATTCAATACCATTGCGTGTTTATTCTCCCCGTAGTACACCACAACGAAGCTCGTATCAAAGTGACCGTCATGATTGACTGGACGCACTCCATAGGCGGGAAACTTAGTAATTACTTTGTCATTCAAAGTATACATAATCTGGTTCAATCCCTGCTGGGTAGGCCCCGGAAGCTGGGGCAGCTCACTTACCGGTGAAGGTTCAAAAGGCCGGGTTCGGAAGTAGTTTACATTACTCAGCTTTAGATTCCGGATAAACTGCGCTGCCTCCCCGCGGGTCAATGTATCCTGGCCTTTAAAGGATGCGATGGACATATCACCCTCCACCTTCCCGCTGGCCAGCTTATAGCCAATGAGATACTGGATCGCCTGGTCCCCGCTGTAGTTCTTACCCACAGTCCCGACTACAAATTCCGCCACTCTTTCCCGGGTAATCGGTTTATCACGCTGGGCAAGCTCCTGATATCCCTTCAGGGGGTAGTTCTTGGACTCCGCAAAATAGTAATAAGCATCCGCCCAGTGCTTCGGAGACTGCACCTCGCTGACCTCCGTCTTGAAGGAAGCTACCATCATCTTGACGAACTCCGCTTCCGTGACCTGCGCGTTCGGCTTGAACGTACCGTCCGGATAACCGCTGATCAGCCCTTCCTGCTGCCCCCAGGTGATCGTTTCTTTCGCCCAATGATTCTCGATATCGTTAAAACCCGCCGCCAGCACAGCTGTACCGCCTCCGCCGAAGCCGCCGAAAGCCGAGAACAACAGCGAGGCTGCCAAGGCTGTTTTTAACCGGCCTTTCATTATGTATCCCCCTTAGAATTGTTTAAATAGCTTTATTCTACGATGATTTGCATTCGAGTCATGAGATTCTCATCCGGTTTCAGATAAAGGGTCCACTGTCCTGCCCGCACTCGCTGATCTTTATGCTCCTTTAGCACGGTATGAAGAGTATCAGCGAAATTGTCCGGCACCGGATACCCCAGCGCCTTCACCGACGCAGCTGTCATTTCCACATTTCCTTCTTTTTCGGATTCCAGCAGGTGGAATAAGACAATCGATTTGGTTTTTGGATCATATTCAATCTGCGTTACCAGTATGTTTCGGTTCTTTCCGTCAATCACCGTAACCGTACTAGTATCGAAATGACCGTCATGATTCGCGCTGCGGACACTGTACCCCGGAAACTTGGTCATGACGTGTGTATTCAGCACGTACATGATCTGGTTCAATCCCACCTGGGTCGGGCTTGGCATGAGTGGCAGCCCACTGGCTGGCGAAGGTTCATAAGGCCTGGTTCGGAAATAGTTCACATTGTTGATCTTCAAGTTTCGGATGAATTGGGCCGCTTCCCCACGGGTTAGCGTATCCTGGCCCTTGAAGGAGGCGATAGTCATCTCGCCCTCAACTTTACCTGTTGCCAGCTTAAATCCGATGAGATACTGGATCGCCTGGTCCCCGCTGTAGTTCTTACCGACGGTCCCGACTACAAATTCCGCTACCCGTTCCCGTGTAATCGGCTTATCGCGGTCAGCAAGTTCCTGATAACCCTTCAAGGGATAGTTCTTCGACTCCGCAAAATAGTAATAAGCATCCGCCCAGTGCTTCGGAGATTGCACCTCGCTGACTTCCGTCTTGAACGATGCCACCATCATCTTGACGAATTCGGCCTCCGTGACCTGCGCGTTCGGCTTGAACGTGCCGTCCGGATAACCGCTGATCAAGCCTTCCTGCTGTCCCCAGGTGATCGTTTCTTTTGCCCAATGGTTCTCGATATCATTGAAACCCGCCGCTATCACTGATGTGCTGCCTCCGCCGAAGCCGCCGAAAGCCGAGAACAGCAGTGAAGCCGCCCATGCTGTTTTTAAAACTCGTTTCATATGTATTCCCCTTATGTTCGCCTCGTCACCTATTATGGTGCCGCCGTATCGCTGCCGAAGGTCTTGTACTCAAGATCCGGCACGCCCGGAATCTGCGGCCACTTCTTCGTCTCCACTTCGAAGCCGCCGACCGGAATTTCGCCCTTCACCGTGGTTCCGTCCGGCCTCTTGATCGTCACACTGCCTTGGGTCCAAACGGCCTCCGTCTGGCTGTCCGAGATCTCCTGCTGCCGGAAGTCGCCGGTGAGCTTCTTCACAGTACCGTAATCGGCGGTAGCCGGAGTCGGTTCAAAGAACTCCGATACGTAGGTGATAATGGTCCGGCCATAAACCGAGGATACGACCAGCAGCGACGCAGCCGTCAGTAGGGCCGCCATGCCGATTGCCTTCTTGTTCATACGAATAACCTCCATTTCTTCAGGGTGTTGGTATGGGTGACGGCACGGCAATCGTTCCGGAGCTCACTCCGATTCGGAACTCCGCCAGCTCTACATGGCTCACCGGAAACCGCATCATCGAACGTTCTTCCCATACGGTATCCACGCCCGGGTGCAGATTGAGCGAGGACATCAGGAACCGGCGGTAGCCCAGCCCCACCTCATATGTAGGCACAAGGTCTGCAGAGCTGTCCGATTTCTCGACCTCCGCAGGGAGCTTCAACTGCACGGTAATACGCCCGGAGAGTATCCTGAGCTTGGTATTCTGCAGCCGGTCAGGCCGGGGCGTGATGTTATAGAAGTAATAGGTGCCATCCTCGCCTGACTCCTTCACATAGGCCGAGTCCGGATATTGGGTGGCAATATAGCGGTCGAAAGCATCCCTTGTCCGCTGCTTGACCTCCTCAAGTGTGCCCATTACATTCGAGCCTTCACCCGTACCTAGTGCCGAGAGCATATACTTCAAGCCTTTACTCGATTCCGCTTCCACCTCCGAGTGGAGCAGGAAATACCTCATGAGATCCGTCACGACCAGCAGGGCAAACAGGAGCAGCATCATCTTGATTACGAAGGTTCCGAATCTGACCATGGCGCTACCACTTGTAGTCCGCAATCGTGATGGCCGCCGAGCTTACACTGAAGGGCAGGTACATCACCAGCCGTTTGCCGAAGGCAATCGTCTCGACTTTGTAATTGGTCCGGATCTCCACGCGAATCGGCACGTCACGGTCCAACACACCCACAGGCGCCGTACCGCTTGATTCGGCAGCCGTCACCCGGGCCGCCTTCTCTTCCTTCCAGATCGGCAGCAGCTCCCGCTCCGCCTGGCCCTCGCCCGGACTGTACTCAGCCTTGATGCTCACCTCATCCGGTGAACCTAAGCCGGGAAGCAGATACCCGGCATCGGCCTCCCCCGGTACCAGCGTGGCACTCGAGAGGAAGCCCCGCTCCGTCCGGAATTCGGCGAGCCGCTTGTCCACGTCCTTCCGATCCAGATAGCCGTCATTCATCACTTGAAGCGAGATCTGGTTGGCCATCGCCTTCACATCCATCAGGTAAGGGAAGAAGGTCAGGAAGGAGAACAGGCAGAGAACCCCGAGGATCAGCATGGAGAACCGGACGATCAGCCAGAAAAAATGATGCATGCTTCCTCTCCCACTTCCGATAAAGTATGTAAATTATGCCGTACCAGGACCCATCCAGCCTTTGAACAGGCCCCAAACGTGTGTCCACACCTCGTTAATCCAGCCCTCCATATTGTCATTCAGTACCGCAATCACAACTCCGATAATGAAGATGGCCGCAGCCATTTGCGCAAATTTCACCATAATGAAACCCTCCCGAAAATTGGTTGTCGCAGCTGCTACTGCAGCTGCTTGAAGAATTGAACAAGTCCCGAGCCCTGCATCTGGGCCAGGAAATAAATGATGAGGAGCAGGAAGAACGGCACATACATGAGGCCTAGTACGCCATTGATCCGGCTCTCCAGCTTGAGCAGGTCCTTGTCGACCTGCACCTCCCGCATCTTATCAAGCTCCAGCTTGAAGTTCTCCATAACCGGGGTGTTGTCTTCCCCCCGGAGCCGGCTCTCGATAATCTCCGCATAGCGGATGATATAAGGAAGCGGTAGGCGGTTCTTCCACCGCTGGATGGCCTCGAACTCCCCTACTGACTCGATGTCCTCGAGGAATACCTTCAGCTCCCGCTGAAACGCCGGGTGGCATACCCGCATATGGGATTCGACCACGCGGGACAGCGAGGTGTTGATGTTCTTTTTGTAAGAGTAATAATTGCGCCGGTAGAAGGATGGGAACTTCTTGTAGACGATCTCGTTCATCTGCCGGATCTCGCGGTTGATGGTCTCCACAGGATAGATCCACCCGGCGGCGGCAATCGCCAGCCCGAGAAGTCCAAGGACCGGTGCAAAGGCCCAATAAGAGAACAGCCCCACAAGCAGCGATACACCGGACAGTACGATCTGCTCCTTGCGCACGTCCCGGGCGCTCTTGGCGAGCCCCAGCCGCCGCAGCTTGGCGTTCAGCTCCTGCTCGGCCGTCTCCGACAGGAACACTTCCTTGAGATCCAGCTTCAGGAGCTGGAACACGCTGTCGGGGTCCCAGTCCTTCTTCTTCTCCTGCTTCACCCGGAAGCGGACGGCCTTCTTCTTGGCCACCGGCCGGAAAATCGCCTTCCCGAGCGCAAAACCGAGCCAGCCCAGGGCCAGCGAGCCGATCACCGCAAAAAATAATATCGATGCCACAGGGCATCCCCTTTCTTATCCTTACGCTTCTGCCTTACGCTTCTGCCTTACGCTTCTGCCTTACGCTTCCTCATTACGCTTCTTCCGTGAATTCATCGTCGTTCACCCGTGCGGTAATCTGCACGAGCTGATTGCCGGCGAAGATGACCAGGCAGAAGCAGACGACAACCGAGTTGATGATATGCGCGATACCCGAGCCCTGCATGAACTCGGCGGATACGCCGACGTAGTTGGCATACAGCGCCAGCAGGATGATGATGAGAATCCGCGCCAGCATGTCCTGGTTCTTGCGTTCGAACAGCGCTTCGGACCGGACCTCGAACATCCGGATGAGCTTGTTCATCTCGACGACGTCCATGAATGCTTCGGCATCGCCTTCCCGGGCGTTGTATTCGTAGTTCTTGGCTTTCCTCGCAAATTCGTGGAACCGGGGTCCGAGCTTCTCCGCCAGTTCATCCATCGCACGTTCAACCGCAATCGTGCTGAACTTCCGCTGGTTGATGTACGTCTGGATATGTCCCCGGATCCGGGGATCGGCTGCGGCGATATTTCGCTCGAAAGTCGCCGTGACCCCGCGCCCGATCAGCGGACAGATGATATCCAGGAAGTCCATCACGGCCGTATCCCGTGCCTTGATCCTGGATTTCGAGGAAGTGACGATGGCAGCGAAGACAGCGGCTACCGCCGGCGTGGCGATCAGCACCGCCATCAGCAGGTTCTCGATCGTCCAATAGAGCACGGCGACCAGCACGAACCACAGCACGATGAAGAAGACCGTGAAGTTCTCCACGGTGATCTTGATCTCGTAGGCCTCGATGACACTGCCGAGAATCCGCTGGTACAGCTTCACGACCTTCCGCTGCTTGAGGCCGATCCGCTCCTTCTGTACCCGCTTCCGGTTATTCTCCACCCCCCAAGCGAGCAGCTTAGTGAAGGTCCGGGAGCCCATCTCCTTCGATTTGTTCTGCAGATCGATCTTCCAGTACTTCACGGTGAACAGGAACAGGGAGAGGAGCGCCAGAAGGACAGGGAAAATGTCCCTGCTGAACAGGAACAGCTTCAGCTCGCGAATCACAGCAGGACAGCCTCCTTCTGAGTACCCTCGTAGTAAGTCGCCTCCACCTCCCGGCCTCCTGCCGGAGGCTGGGTCCACTTCGCATACCGGCTGAACGGAATATGCGCATCCTTGAACTTAGCAACGAGCTTGTCGCTGATGGCATTGCGCCGGACGAAGGAGCTCTTCACGACGCCGTCATCGTCGACATGCTCAATCTCGTATTCGTAGATGATGTTGATCAGCGGCTTCATGCCTTCGGAGCCGATCACCTCGGCAATCGAGGTCACCCGCCGTTTGCCTGTCTTCGGGAAGAGCTTCACGCAGACGATCAGGTCGATCGTATCGCAGAGATTGCTCATGACGAGCTCCGGCGGCTCGTTCGGCGACACCATCAGGTAGGTCGTCAGGTACCGCTGCAGCGCCTTGTCCGCCGCATCGGCGTGGAAGGTGGCGAACGTCTGGTGACCGGTCTGGGCCGCGACCAGCATCGTCTTGAACTCCTCCGGCGTACGGATCTCCCCCGCCCCAAGGTACTTCGGCGTCTGGCGAAGCGCATTGGTCAGCAGGTTGTTCATCGTCGGCCAGTTCGGGTTCTTCTCATTCTCCGGATCGGGATTCTTCGCGACGAGCTGCAGGAAGTCGTTGACCGTCTGCCCCGTCCGTTCATCTCTCTGCTCGAAGCGGATCTCCGTCGGATTCTCGACGATGATCGTCCGGTCCGACGGGTTCATTTTCTTCAGGATCGCCTCGTTCAGTGCGGTCTTGCCGGAGCCCGTGGGCCCGACAGTCCACCAATTCACGTAGATCTGCGGCATGAACTGCAGGAAGTTCAGCATGTCCTGTGTCATTACGCCATTCTCGAGGAAATCCTCATCACGGAACGTATTCTCCCGGAATTTCCGGATGACCACACCGTACTCTCCCAGATGGGAGATCTCGCCGTGGATGGCGTTGATCCGCCAGCCTTCCTCAAGCGTCCGGGCGTTCTTGAACGGCTCGTTCTCCGTGATCCGCACTTCGCCGAGCAGACGCTCGATGACCCTGCGGGCATCTTCGGGACTCGAGAAGGCCTTGTCGTACCGCTTCGTCATCCCGCCCGCCTCATAGAAGATCCGGTCATAGCCATTGATACGGATTTCGTTGACCGCCGGATCTTCCATGAGCTCCGAGATGATGCCGTAGTGGATCATCTCGTCCTTCAGCGCCTTGCGCAGCTGGTCCGGGTTCTCGTAGCCTTCGACCTTCACTTCGAGGTCGTTGACGAACCGGTCGATGTTATCCCGGGTCCTCTGCTTCGCTTTGAGTGCGCTCAGGTTCATCTCCCGGTTCAGACGGTGCAGGTAGCGGCTGCACTGTTCGACGATCTTCGTGAACGAAATCTCTTCCTTGGTATAAAGGGAAGCCCGCCCGTACCTCGCCCGGCGCTGCTTCAGCTTCTCCGGTGTCAGCATCAGCCCTCACCTCCGCTGCTTCCTGTCTTGTGGTTGCTCAGCAGGTAGTCCACCATATGATAGAACTCCTTGCCGTAGGCACGGGACATTTTGCCCGAATCGATGATCAGCTCCCCGGCGGCCTTCAGTTCGTCCATATCGTCAATGTGGGGAAGGGAGCAGACGTAGTTGCAGTTGAACTCCTTCTTGATCTTGTCGAGCTCGTACGCCCGCTTCGTCCGCTTGTTGATCACCACGTTCTTCACCATGTTGACGCAGTCGCTGTGGCTGTCGAGGAACTCGAGCATCTGCACCGTCTTGTAGCCGCAGTCGTTCTGCTCGTCCCAGACGATGATGGACTTGTCCATCCGTTCGAGAATCTCAATGAACCACTCGCTCATCGGCAGGAACGGAATGTCCGCGATGACGAAGTCGAACGTCTCCGAGACGTACTCCATCAGCCGGCCGAGATTGTCCTCGTTCGCCTGCAGGATTTTGTCCACGCGGTCCTTCGGGGAGGTGGAGATCAGCCACAGGTTCTCATGGCCGGGCACCCGGATATTGAGCTCCTTCTCTTCGATCTTGTTCGCAAAATACATGCTGAGCGACTGATTCTCCGGCACTTCCAGCCCGTCGAAGAAATAGAACAGGTTCGGCTGGTGGAAGTTCGCGTCGAGCAGCAGCACCTTCTTCTCCTGCTTGGAGAGCAATGAGGCCGTATTGGCGGCCAGCGTCGAAGTCCCGGCCCCGTTGAGCAGGGAGACGAACCCGAAGTTCGAGCAGAAGTAGCTTTCGCTTTGAATTTTCTCGACGTTGTATTCGATGATCTTCTTGGTGCGGTTCAGAAAATCCATTGTATTCTATGCCCCCTATGGCTGAGCTGCCCCGTCCGCCTGCGGCGCCGGTGCTGCCGTGCCGCCCTGCAGCTGCGAGAGCAGCGACCCGATCTTGTTGCTGTTCTCCACGTTCTCATCGCGGGTGAGAATATCCGCCTTGATCTGGATCTTCCCGTTGCCGAGGAACTTCTGCAGGGCTTCGGCCTCCTCGTTCGTAAGCACCAGTCCCATGAATTTGGGCGTAAGGCTGTCCTGGAATTCCTTGCGCTTCATGAGCGCCTCCTGCTGCTCCCGGGAGAGCATCTGCGCATCCTCGAGGTACCCGAGCACGGATTCCTCCTCGGCGTTGAGCAGGTCGGTGACCTTGATTTTTTTGAAAATGACGTCGACATCCGCCAGCTTGTTCAGCTGCCCTGTGGCCGGGTCCGTCCCCTGGTAGACCGCGTACAGCTTCACGTAATCGCCGGGCAGAAGCACCCGCCCCCCGCTGTACCGGGAGTCGTACGGAATTGTCACGAACTCCTGATTCTCCTTCATGTCCTTGAGATACTTCAGTCGCTCCTTCTTCTTGTCCGTGAACCAGGTCTTCTGGAGCGTAACGCCCTTCGGTATGTAAATGCCCGTATACTTGCCCTCGATCAGACTTGCCGCCTGATCATAAGGCACCATGGTCTTGCTGTCGTAGTCCCGCTCGGCGAGGGTGCGCTTCTGGATCATGTCCTTCTTGATCAGCGTCCCGCTCCCGACGTCCTCCCTGAATTCGGCTACGGCAACATCCCGCTTGTATTTCGAGGTGTTGTTCAGAATCATGACCAGGGAGGCCAGGAACACCCCGAGCGCGAGCAAGTACACGCCGATGGATTTGAGCTTGTTGACTAGCACCCGTGTATCGCTGCTGCCCCTTTTAAACACGCTATGACGCCTTCCTTCCTTGACTCACACGATTAACTTGCAACTGATGTATCACGCTGGGCCCGCATTCGGCTACATATTCTCGATGATCTGGAGAAAAGGCTCCCGCAGCTCACCGAGGCTCAGCATCCGTCCGGTGCTGTATTGGCCCGCATAACCCGGCGTGTAGGGAATCGCCCCGACCACCTTGAGGTTCCACGGATCACCCTGCCGCCGGATCAGCTTCTCGGCCAGCGCTCCGGTGAGCTCCCTGCGGTCCAGCAGGCTCTCCTTCTCGTAGCGGGTGAGCACGATCGAGCCCTTGGCGAGGTAATTGGTGAACGCCAGCTCATTGGTCTTGTACAGCGAACCGAGCTCCACGAAAAGCAGGTTGGACAGCGCCAGCTCCGAATTGTGCGAGGTGAACAGCACGTAGTCGGAGTAGATCGACAGGTCTTCCGCGATCTTCATCGTCTCGGCCGGCAGGTCAATGACGACCCAGTCGACCAGCGTCTTGACGTAGTTCACTGCCGCATAGAAGCGCCGGTCCTGCAGCAGCTCCTCCCTCGGCTTCTCCCCGATCGTCCTCTCGAACCGGCGGTCGCCGTAGAGCTCGAGCACATAAGGCTCGGTCATCGTGACGAAGGAGAGCTGCTCGTGCTCCACGAACATGACATCCTCGAACAGCCTTGGGTTGTTCAGCAGCGCATAGAGCCCGAAGCTCTGCCGCTCGTCGGTCTGCCGCTTCACCGTGTCCGGGAAGAGGTAGGAGACCCCTTTGCGCTTATAGTCAAAATCAAGCAGAGCCACCGTGCCGTAGCCGGACAGCAGATGGGCCAGATTCACGGCCGTCGAGGTGACGCCGCTGCCCCGGTCGCCGGTAACGAGAATGCTGCCGTGCTTCGGCAGTTTGACCTTCTTCTCCCGGCTCCACAGGAACGACTTGCCCGAAAGGCGTTCCTTCTCCGGTGCCGCCTGGGGGCCCCGGCCCCGCTCATCCGCGTCGAACCGGATGCTGAGCTTGTCCTTCAGGCCCCAGAGGCCGCCCCGCTTGGTCTCCTTCGGAGGTTCCGGCGGAGCCTCAGGCTCCCGGGGCTGCTCAGGCAAAGGCTCCCTGCGGGTGCGTTCGGCTTCCGGGGCCGCCTGCGGCTGTGCCGCCCGGGAGAGCTCCCGCTCCTCCGGTGCGCCCCAGCGGCCGGAGGACGGCTGCACCTGGGCTGCATCCGGCGCCTGCGGACCGGAACGGGCGGCCGCCTGCCCCTCCGGCGGCCTGCCGGCGTCAGGCGGCTGCGGGTCTGCCGTGCGCATTGGCGTATCGGCCAACGGCTGACGCCGCCCCGCCTCCGCCGGCCGGCCTAAGCCGCCGCCGGCTGCCTGCGGCGGTCCGCTGAAACGGGGATGCCGTATGCCGTCCCGGTCATATTCACCCGACAGCAGACGCACAAGCTGACCGCCGTCCATGCCGGGAAGGAAGACCGCGCAGGCATTGTCATAGGCCAGCAGCTCGTCCAGCTCGATGAACTGCTCATACAAGCTCATCCGGCTGATGACCAGATACAGAGCCGGCCGGCTGCTGCCGGTCCCGCCCGACTGCAGCAGAGTCTGCTGCAGCCGTTCGGCTTCCTTCCGGCCTTGATCGGACGAGGCATGCAGCACGATCAAACGGCAGGAACGGAGCGGCCCTCTCCCTTGCTCGATATCCGAGAGAAATGCCCCCAGTTCCGGATACACCGCAGCCTTCCCCAGGTTATGGGCCTCAAGGCGGGTCTGAAGCCCTTCATCCGGCTCCCCGCCGATGATAATCATCTCTTCCATTGGCTGTTCCTCCTGCCTGACGGGCTCCATACGGGCTGCAGGCTCCTTGTGAATCCGGTTGAGCAGCAGGTACCAGGCTTTGAAGCCCGGCGCCTCCTCTTCCCGGCTGCTGTGCCATACCCGGCTCCACAGCGCTGCGGCTTCTTCCCCCCACAGGGCCCGGACCGCATCTTCGAGCAGTTCGGCACGGCGGCAGGGCGTTCCGATCTCCACGGGGTCAAAGTAGCTGTCCCCATAGGCTTCCCTCCGCACGGAGGGGTCGGCCCATGCCAGCATCTCGGCCAGCAGGACGCCGCCCGCGAACCGGTCCGCCTCCGGGGACCAGGCCCCCGTCTGCTGCGCTCCGCTCCTGGCATAGCCCGGTGTCCCCTGCGGCAGCACCTCCGGCCGGGCCGCGTCGGGGTGGTACATTGTATCCACGTCGATCAGCTCGACGGGATATCCGCTGCGGGAAGGCGCTGTGCCCAGGAGAGCCGGAAGCAGTAAATTCGCGGAGGAGAGATCCCCGTGAGCCATCCCGCTGCGTTCGAGATCGAAGAGAATCTTCGAGAGCGCGAGCGCCAGCTGGAGGCATGTCTCCTGCGCGAGCTCCTGCCTGTCCAGCAGCACATCCGTCCACGTCGGGCCGTCGATCCAGGGCATGAGCACGGCGTAGTCCAGTCCCGGTTGTCCCGGCGGGCCTTCTGAGTCGCCCGGCACCCATACGGTTCTGCCGCAGACCGACAGCCCCGGCATGGAGGCGTAAGGTGCCAGCCGGTGGGCCTGTTCTGCGATGAACGGCTGCCGGAACCGCGGGCGGAATACTTTCAGCGCCCGGGACGGCCCGCCTTCCGGATCATCGAGCCGGTAGACCGTGCCCTGCCGGCCTTCCTGCCCGTACGGCAGACCGGGAGCGGCCGGATGCTCCGCAATGATATACCGGCTATGGGCTGTACGAAGCTCTTCTCCCGCTTCGGGTTGAAACGACAAGGAAATCCCTTCCTTTGTAATGATCTATGTATTCCTGCAACGCGATGAATCGCGATCGGTTCCTGGTTCTGAGGACTCATATCTTCCCCGGATGGGCAACAAAAAGACCAAGCGCACTCGGGCTTGGTCTTCTCTGATCGGGTATCATTACCCTTGGCCGTCCGCCTGACGGAAGCGCTGCGCGATGGTATCCAGTTGTGTCGAGATGTTATGCAGCAGTTCCACATAGTTCTTCATCATCGATTCCGCCTGCTGGAAGTCCGCGAAGAACTTCTGCTGCGTCATCCCTTCCCATTGTCCCTGAAGCCCGTTGATCGTGGCTTTCAGCTTCTGGACTTGAGCCTGGCTCTCAGCTCCGCCCTGCTTGAAGGTATTGGATGCTTGCTGGAGTGTCTCCGGTGAGACCAAAATTTTTGCCATGGTGTCATCCTCCTGCGACAATATGTAGTAAATGTGGGGATTATATCCGTTTCTATCGTACTATATCCAAAGCAGGAATACAATGGATTTAGACTTATTTTTAATTGACATTAGGTCAATAAATAGAAGTTGAATTAGGAAAATATATGGAATTCAACAGAAATAAAAGTAATTAAATGTAAATTAATGCAGGTTGGACTTCCTTTTCCTAGGTCTTCTTACTTACTGGTGAAGTGGCGGTACATGGCATACCAGATGAGCAGGGGTACCAGCAGCATCAGCGCATAAAAGACCTCTTTCAGGAAGAGCAGATATACGACTCCACCCGCCATACAAACCATAACGGTGATCATAAAATACTTGGAGGCAGCCAGGAGGAACGTGTAGATGGCTCCAATGGCAGCAGCGACCCCGATCAAAAACTTCCCGAAACCTGATTCAAAAAAATCTCCATCGGATTTTTTGGACATCTTCAACCCGCCTTTGCCGCTATAAGTCCAATCCTTGTATTTGAGCCCTGAAGAGGGCATCCGACAGCTTCGAAACCGTGAAGCCATTCCCCTGCCCATTCGGATACAGCAGCCACTGGGTCTGTTCGGACTCGATGACAATCAGACCGCGGTCTGCCCGGAGCTCGTGCGTCTCCCCCTCCTCCAGCTTCATGACGCTGTAGATGGAAGCCGCATGCTGCGCATCCTCCAGGAAGCGGTCTGCCAGCTCGGTGGTGAATCCACCCGACACGAGGGCTTCCCTGCTTTCTGCTGCCTGCTCTGAGGTCAGGCCCGCCAAGTTATTCACCAACCTAGCAGGAAGTTCAGCGAGGGGGCCGCCGTTCTCCGCATCGCCCTTGATCCTTAAGCCCAGCAGAGACATCCCTTCTTCCGCAAGGCCTTCACGGCTCCCCATATCCTTGAACGTATGAACAATCCCGTCCAAGCTCTGATAAGAGACATAGGAGCTTCCTTTGCGGTGCAGATGTCCGGTATAAGAGGTCTGCAGCCCGGTATCCACACGTTGGAAGAACAGCGTACCCTCCGGAGCGCCCGTGACATCCAAGGCCTCCTTGAGCGTGGAAGCGATACACAGCTTCTCCCCATCCCCGGCCATCAGCAGCAGGTCGCGAACCAGAAGTGAATGGGATGCGGTAACGAAGATGTTCTCTACTTCTTTGGGTGTGAGCTCCTCATATGCGATCCCGAGCATTAATTTTGATTCCTCGTCGCGATCATTCAGGTGAAGAAGCAGAGCTAATTCCTCTAAAGACACTTTTATCGTAGATGCACTCATGTATCCGAAACCACCCCTGCGCACGGGGCAGTCTTGTCCTCCTCCTGTTATGTACGTTACAAGCCAAGCAGGCCCTTTAGCTTTTGGACCCCGGACTTAAACCGTTCCCTGGGCACCAGGTTCTCGATGGTTTCGCTAACTACAGCTCCCCCCAAGGAAGAACCGATGATGGCGCCCGCGATGCCGCCTACCGCCGTACCAATCGGCGGAAGGACGAAGGAGCCCAAGAATGCGCCCGCTTGGGCCCCGCCGACCGCTCCCGCATACGAAGCGCCCACCGTGGCGGCCACTTTGGTGGTGGAATAGGCAACGTCCGTCGCGACATGCCCTGCAGCTTCCAGGCCGTCGTACTTGGCGATATCGCTTTGGATTGACGAAACCAGCGGCTTAACTTCACCGACCGATGTCAGAGCGACACCGACCAAACCGAACGGCTTGAGCTGCCCGCGGATATGCTTCGCCATATTCGTTGCTTTAATGCTGCTGCCAGGCAGCGTGTGATCGATATTACCCAGCTTGGCCGCCATCTTTTGTGGCGTATTGACACTCTTCACCGGAAGCAGCTTGCTCCAGACTTCCGCTACTTTTCCGTTCTTCACCCAATCTCTCACGGCTATGTCCACCAGGTCGGCCCGCTTGGCATTGGCGGATACCTTCAGCGCACTCGCGACAAACCCAAGCTTGCCTGCCGTGGACAGGCCCGAAATTATGGCTTTCTTTAACAATTCGGAGGAAGAGTCTTCCTTTTTGTCCGTATCTGCAAATCTTTGGCTGATTTGTTTGAGGTCGCCTTCAATCTTCTGCAGCGTCTCCAGATACCGGTTCATGATCTGGCTGGCCCGTTGGAAGGATTGGTAGAACTCCTCCCGGGTCACGCCGCTCCACTGCGATTCCAGCCGGCCGATCGCCCCGCGCATGCGGGCGATCGAAGTCTGGCTCTGATGCTGGGCCTGCTGGAACTGCAGGGCGACCTGCCCGAGCTGTTCGGGACTGACTCGAATTCTCAAAGCTGATCCTCCTTTAGCTCATGCGGCCTGTCATAGGGCCGACCGATTCAGTAATACGTCTCACCCACTCCTCAGGACCCGCTCCCCCGGTAAAAGGAAGGGCTCCCTTGAACGGGGCATGCCTGCGCCGGACATAGAACCCTTCCCCCGAAGGAAGGGATTTGCCGGTTTCGGCGTACGGCAGCTTGAGGTTGAACAGATTCAGATCCGCACTCTCCGTCGTACCGAGGAGGAATCCGGTCTGTGCGCTCTTAACTGGGCCGGTCCAGCTGTCGAAGCAGTTCCCGATCTCCGCCGGGATGCAGCCGAAGAGGATGTAGACGCCAAGTCCCCTGGCCTGCTTCAGAATCCACTCCAGGTGGCCCTGCAGCTCATACGACATGCCGATCTGCCGGGCCACGGCCTCTCCATCGTCGATCGCCAGCACGATCGCCGGGAAGCTTGCGCCCACGGCTCCGTCCCCTTCCGACTGCAGGAGGAATTTGCGGCGCTCGAGCTCTTCCCGGAGGGGTCCGAGCAGCGTCAGCAGGCTGTCCTCGTCGACCGCGCAGCCGGTGACGTGGGGAAGCTGCCTCAGCGCATACAGGCCGCTCGGGGTGCGTCGGAAGTCCGCCAGCACGAGCTGCAGCGCCTCCGGCCGATTGGCTCCCGCCAAAGCAAGCACCCAGGAGCTGAGCAGCGCGGTTTTGCCGCCTTCCATGCGGGAGCCGACCACGAAGACCGGCCCGTCGCGCAGATCCGGGCAGAACAGCGTCAGCTCCTCGGTCTCGAGGCCCACCGGAACGCGCAGCACCGCTTCCTTGGCCCCCGGCCGGTCTGCGGCACCGCCGTCCGCCGCCCCCCCGTACTCTCCGTCCAGCAGAGCACCCAGGGAAACGATCTCCGGCAGCACCGGAATCCGGAAGGCCCGCGGGCCGTTCCAGGCTTCGCTCATCCGCTTCACGGTCTCCCGGATCGCCCGGGTGCGCTCGAATTCGTCGGCCCCGCCTGCCGGCAGGGCGATCTGTCCTTCCAGCGGAGGCACCGCTCCCTTCAGGAGACCGCGCCCTTCAGGCGCCTGGCTGAGCGGCCGCACCGGCCGTCCCACGGCAAAGTAATAGTCGCTCGGGTCCGCCAGCTCGAAGCTGAAGGCTAGCGGGAAGTTGCTCCGGATCTTATCGAACATGTCCGATACCCGGTTCGCCGTCACCACGAAGTAGAGCCCGAGGCTGGCCCCTTCCCGCAGGAGAGCCTCCCAGCGGTCATGCTCGTCCGGATAGGAGTCCTTGAAGCTGAGGTACCCGTCCATGACGGTGAACAGGGCCGGCATCGCGCTGCCCGTCACCTTTCGGTACGTCTCGAGCGACTTAACGCCCGCTTCCGAGAAGAGCTGCTTGCGCTGATCGAGCTGCCCGGCGAGGAACCGGAACAGGCGGCGGACCTTCTCCGCCTCCTCCTGCTGGATGACCGCACCGGTATGCGGCAGCGGGTCGAAGTCCTTCAGCATCCGCCCGAAGTCCAGCACATAGAACTGGACATCCTCCGGATGGTGCTCGGACGCCAGCCCCAGGAGCAGGGTCTGCAGCATCGTAGTCTTGCCGGTTCCCGGCATGCCATAGATGAGCAGATGCCCCTCCTCGAGCGGAAAGCACAGCGGACGCTGGACCTGGTTCGCCAGGTCGTCGATCAGGCCGAGGGCCGGCTGCAGCCAGCCTTCCGCCGGCTGCCAGCCGGCGCCGTTCCAGCCGGAAGACCCGTCGCGCAGGTCCCCGAGGAACAGCTCCGCCGGAAGCGGCGGCGTCCACGGCCCCGGCAGGGGCTCGATGCCTTCGGCCCGGGCGGTCTCGGCCAGGTAGTCGATGAACACCTGCAGCTGCTTGCGTTCATCGAGCCGGTCCCCGGCCCTCGAGGCGGCCGCCGGTGCTGCACAGCGGTGGCGTGTACCGTTCAGCGCAACCGTGTAAGCTTCCGCCTCCACGGCGGCGGCTGCCGCTTCCGGCCGGTATGGGGCGCCGCTCCAGGCGAACTGCACGAGCTCGAAGACCTCGTTGCTGCCCACCTGGAAGTAGCCCCGGCCCGGGTTGCTGATCCGTGCCGCATCCGGCACACGGAGCATGTCCCGGCTGTCCGCCTCGTCCTGCACGCGCAGGCAGATCCGGAAGCGGGCGTTGCTCCAGATTTTGTCGTCGACCACGCCTGCCGGCTTCTGGGTCGCCAGGATCAGGTGAACGCCCAGCGTCCGGCCGATCGCCGCAATCGAGATGAGCTCGCTCATGAAGTCCGGCTGCTCTTTCTTCAGCTCCGCGAACTCGTCGATCACGATAACGAGATGCGGCAGAGGTTCCTTGTCCCGGTAAGGGGACCGGTAATACTCGTCAATATGCTGCAGGTTGCCCGCCGCATTCAGAATCCGCTGCCGGCGCGCCAGCTCCGCTTTGAGCGACACCTGCGCCCGGTCCATCACGCCCTTCCCCTCCAGATTCGTGATCGAGGCGATGAGATGCGGAAGGAGGGCGAAGGTGTTCGACATCCCGCCGCCCTTATAGTCGATGAGCATGAACGCCAGTTCATGCGGGTGGAACTGCAGAGCCAGGGAAGCGATCAGCGACTGGATCACTTCACTTTTGCCCGACCCCGTCGTTCCCGCGATGAGGCCGTGCGGCCCGTGGCCCCGGCGCTCGATCTTATCGTGAATATTGAGCTGCACTGGTTTGCCGCCGGCCCGCACGCCTACCGTAACCGGCAGCGTGTCCGGGTACCGGTTCTTGGACCAGTGGGCCGCAGCCGACAGCTCGCCCGTCTCCCGCACGCCGAACATGTCGTACAGCGTCAGCACCCTTGGCAGCTCCCCGGCCGCCGACTTGCGCAGACGGTAAGGGGCCAGCAGCCGGGCCGCCTCGTCGGCCTGCTCCAGCGTGATGCGGTCGGGGATAAAATAACGTTCCCGGCCCGTCACGCCGCTCTGGCCGGAAGCGGTCTCCAGCAGCCTGCCTTCGCCCAGGGTGACCTCCAGAATCATGCCGCATTCCTTCGGCAGGGTCTCCCGGCGGTCCGAGAGAATGAACGTGCAGGCGGACAGCGCCTCCGCTTCCCGCAGGAGCAGATGCACAAGCGGCTCGTCCTCCATCGGCCGGATGTCGCTGAGAAAGAACACCCAGGCCGGCAGCTTCATCTCCGCCTCCCGTCCGGGGGAGGATGCAAGCTTGCGGGGGTGCAGCACATGATACAGGGCGTCCAGGGCCTGACGGGTCGTGCTCATATCCTTGGCGAGATAGCGCGTTTTGCGATCGTCATCCCAGGTATGGGGCAGCCAGCGCATCCACTCCCAGCGCCGGGCCTCTTCCTCCCCGAAGAAAGCGCCGACCTTCACTTCGTCGGGCGCATGATGGGCGGCCAGCTGCAGAGCCAGCACGCGTACCATGTTCTCGGCCGCCTGCCGGTCCCCGACGATTCCGATGACCTTCGACTCGAAGACGGGCAGCTGTACGGGCACATGGGAGACCGTCCGGTAGTCGTCGTCGAGCTTCTGGGACGCTTCGATCAGCGGCTCCTTCTCGTAGCCGTCCTGCTCCGGGGCTTTGATCCGGATGCAGAACGGCTGGTCTCCCACCCCAAGGCGCAGGTGCAGGAAGTCCTCCTCCTGCGGCGAACGGTTCCAGACCTCTCCGCTCCACTCCCGGATGCGGCGCACGCATTCCTCCGGGGGAGGATCGGTGTCCAGCATGACTGATTTTTGCAGCTCGCGCACCTTCTCCAGCTCCTTGCGGTGGCTCTCCAGCTGGGCTTCGTATTTGGACTCCCGCTCCGCCTTCTCCCTCTTGTACTCCCGCTTGTTCGAGAGATGCGTGAGGAACGGCACGAGATAAGATACGGCCATCGTCGACATCGAGATGAGCTGCACGACCAGGTAAGAGCTGTTCTGGTTCGGATTCAGCATCACCAGCAGCAGGACGCTGGCCGCCGTCATGCCCGCAGGCAGCAGCATGGAGATCAGCGACAGCTTGGGAGGGGCAGGCGGCGCCGGAGGGCGGTGCACTTCCACCGTCCCGTATGGAATTCCTTTTTTGATCCGTGGCGACCGCTGAAAATACTGGGGTCTCTGCATAGAAGTACCTCCACATGATGTTGCGTTGCTTGGGACCTTGGAGGTCCGCGGTTACAGCCCGAGGCTCAGGAAAAAAGCGGCTTCCAGCCTGCGACCGGCAGCCCGGAGGAATCCTCCTGCCCGGCTTCGGCCTTCTCCGGCCCGGACGTGTCCTCCGGGGCTGCAGGCGTCAGGCTGATGCGGAGGAAGGCCCCGTCCCGGATGTCCTCGTCACTCAAAGTGCGCCCCGGCGAGAGTATCCTCCAGGCTTCGCCCGGCTGGCTTGCTTCCAGAAGCAGCCGCTCCCCACCGGTTACAGCCGTACCCGCCGCCTCCGCCAGAAGAGGAAGCAGCCGGCCCACCGGCACGTCGTCGGGAACCTCCACATCCACCTCCTGACGATCCATACTCAGCGTCATAATACGGTTCATGATGATGCCTCCTCTTCGTGATCCGGCGGCGGCTCCATCTGCCACTGCATCTGAAAAAATAACTGATCATCGTCCGCCGGAAGCTCCTCTCCGTCCCGGGCAGCACACCATGGATCCGGACCCTCCGGCGGCAGAGTCGTAACCCCGTCGCAAAAAGCAGCCCATCCGTCGGTATAGACGGTGAGGCCGCTCCTCGCAGCCGGCAGTTCGGTGATAAGCACAGCCGGACGGCCTCCGACGGCTCCCCGGCGGGTAGACCACCGCTGCTCCGTGAAGCCTGTCAGCGAAGACTCCCACTGCCCGTCAGCCGCTGCAAACCGTATCCGGATGTCCCCCATGCGGCCCAGCACCAGTCTTCCCGCAGGATAGGCCGTACAAGGAAAGTCCACCCTGCCGAAGACGAACATCGCCTCGCTTCCGAGCCGGCGCTTGTCCTCAAGCACCTCCCGCAGCAGGCCGGCAGCCGAATTCGGCAGCGGATGACTGCGCACGGCTTCGCCGGCGGTGTGCGTCAGGTCTGCAAGAAGCCGTTCGAGGCTAAGGCGGACCTGCGGTTCCCCGGCCTTGGCGGGAATGCCGCTCGCGCACCACTCCAGGAGCGCATCTCCGAGCAGCCGGGCGGCCAGCCCGCCGAAGAAGGACAGGCTGACCCCGTCGCAGATGCAGAAGGAGGCGCCGGTCTCATCCGCACGAAGGACCAGATCATCCTGGCTCGGCTCCCCCGCAAGCCGGCTTTCGTCCGCACGGCGGGCCGCAAAACGGTATAAGGCGGGACCGACCACCACCGTGGTCAGAGGGACATCCTCCGCCGGATCCAAACGATATTCGTATGTATTCATCAGCGCACCGGCGTGGCGGAAGACATCTGGAATCCGAGCCCCACCAGCTCCGCGCTGCTGCCCGGCAGCATCATATACGATCCGGCGGCCAGCGGATAACCGGAATCGTGGAGAAGCTCCAGATAGCTCTCCGGAATCCGCGAGGACATGCGTCTCAGCCGTACGGCCGTCTCGTCCAGGAACGGCGTATCGTCCTGAATGCCGCCCCAGCTGCGGACATCCCCGACCGGCTCGGCCAGCAGATGCTCCGAGATAAAAATATTCTCTACAAGCACGGCCCCGTCGGGAACCGTCATGTCCATAATCCGGCGGACCACCGGCTCGGGATCGGCCCCTGTCGGCGTGCCGTCCGTTATATGGCACACGAGCGGAGCGGGACAGCCGTCCAGACCCGGCAGCTCGGCCAGCAGAAGCTTCTCGGCATAAGCGAACGCTTCGGCGGTCTCCGTCAGCCGCTGGGGGACAAGGTCCGGTATGCCTTTGCGGGCCACTTCATCGATCGGCCTGATCCCTCCCAACAGATCGTAGACCGCATCGCTGTAGGCAATGAGCGCCACCCGGTACCGCGGGGAGAGCCTGCCTCCCTTCGTCGAGCGGAATACCATCTGCTTCAGCGACGCCGTCAGCGAATCCAGCGCGATATCGAGCCTCCGCCTGCCTCCCATGGGCAGCGTCATGGAACGGCTGATGTCGAGCAGGTAAAGAATCAGGGCCGGTGTTTTCTCTGTTGCCTGTATACGATAGCTCATAGACCCTCCGGTTCGGGACGAAACGTTTCAATGCGCCTTACTCCGCCTGATGTTGAAACCACTGCGGCAGGCTTAGGGATCAAGTACGTCGGGAATGGCCGTTGTGTTTCAGGATTTGGCCTACAACGATCCGTCCGTCCCAATTTGAAATATTTGGATATGTATTATTGCCTATATGGAATAACATTACATGGGATTAAAAGACTACTTTTCCAGCTTACCGCTTGATTTTACAATTCATCCATTGGAAATTCAATCACTCTGCCGGCGTGCAGCACCGAATTGAGTCTCAAGTCCTGCCTCTTCCTTCCTGCGGGAGGCCGCATTCCAGCGTTCCATCATGACCGCATGAAGCTCATCCAAAGGCATCTGGACACCGGTCTGCGGAATATTGACGGCAGCCTCCACCAAGCCCCGGTTCATCCGCAGCAGGATTCTTTTGAACGGAGTCTGCTTCGCCAAAAAGGCCTCCGGATCGTGCAGCTCGAGTCCGATGAAACGCTGGCCCATCAGCTCATAGACGGTCATATCCTTGATCTGCTCCCAGCGGATTCTCCCTCCCCCCGTGTAAGAGGAATGGTCCACGATCCCCTCTGCGTTGATCATCAGTGACGGCCTTCTTCGAAGCAGCCTGTACAGCAAATACAACAGCGCCCCGCCGAAGAACAGCACCCCGGCCGCTCCCACGACCACCAATTCCAGGTCTTCCTCCTCCTGTCCCCAAGCGAACAATCCCGCTCCCCCGGCCACGAATATGGCAGCGCCTATGGACAGCCCGGCCAGTTTGAGCGTACTCGGGTACTCTACGATCTCTTTGTCCTCTATCTGCATGCAGCTTCTCCTCTCTTCGGGCCTTGTCCCCCGGTTAAGCGGCCCTGTACCCCAGGCGGGCCACCCGCCCCTTCCCCTACCCGGAAACAGTTGGATAACAGTGTATCATTCCGGAGGGAAGAGCGGCAATACCTTACTTCGGAGGTCAGCTTTGAACAGGGGCAGGAAAAAGCAGGGGCTGGGGGCATGAAATGCCATGCGGGTAAAGATACTATAAGAAAACCTAATTGGGGGAGGAATCTTATCTCATGACCAAATCTACGGAGCGCATCGAAGCCCTGCGGAAGCTGGCCGTTCCCTTGAAAGAAAAGGCCGCCCTGGACGATCTCGTGAAAGCGGCATCCAGCGCCCGCTGTGTGCTGCTCGGCGAAGCCTCGCACGGGACCTCGGAGTTCTACACGCTGCGGGCCGAGCTGACCAAGCGCCTGATCACCGAGCACGGCTGCCGCATCATCGCCGTCGAAGGAGACTGGCCCTCCTGCTTCAGCGTCAACCGGTATATCAAAGGCCTTCCCGGGGCGGCAGGCAGTGCCGCCGAGGCCCTGGCCGCCTTCGACCGGTGGCCGGAGTGGATGTGGGCGAACCATGAGATCGGCGATCTGGTCGAGTGGCTCAAAGCACACAACGCCTCGCTTCCCCCCGAGCGCCAAGTCGGGTTCTACGGGCTCGACGTCTATTCCCTCTGGGAATCGATGGACGAGATTCTGCAGTATCTGGAGCGTACCGGCTCCCCGAACGTGGAGGAAGCCCGCGCGGCGTTCGAATGCTTCGAGCCCTTCGGCGGCGAAGGCCAATCCTACGGGATCTCGGCTTCCCTCTTCGGGGAAGGCTGCGAAGACGAAGTCGTGGCCCTGCTCGCCAAGCTGCGGACCGAGCGTACCCGCTCGGAGGACCCGCAGGAAGAAGCACTGGATGCCGAGATCAACGCCCTCGTGGCCGTCGACGGCGAGCGGTATTACCGTGCGATGATCACCCACGACGCGGAGTCCTGGAACATCCGGGACCGGCACATGACCGAGGTGCTGCACCGCATTCTGAACTTCCATGGCCCCGATGCCAAGGCGGTGGTCTGGGAGCATAACACGCACATCGGCGACGCCCGGGCAACCGACATGTTCACCGACGGCATGGTCAACGTCGGCCAGCTCGCCCGCGAGCAGATGGCGCCAGGGGAAGTGTACGCCATCGGCTTCGGCACCCACCGCGGCAAAGTGATGGCCGGCACCAGCTGGGGATCGCCGGCCCAGGTGATGGACGTGCCGCAGGGCATCAGCGGGTCGTGGGAAGACCTGCTGCACCATGCCGTCGGCGAGGACTGCGTCCTACTGCTGAAGGACGCGCCGGCCGTGCTGCGCGAGACCATCGGCCACCGGGCCATCGGCGTCGTGTACCGCCCCACGCACGAGCGCGGCAACTATGTGCCGAGCCGGCTGCCGGACCGCTACGACGCGTTCGTGCACGTGGAGGTCTCGCAGGCGGTGCGTCCGCTGGCGGGCGAGCCGGTATTCGCCTGAGCCGCGGGAATCTGCGGCATCGTCCGTTGTAGGCCGTTCCCGGACACGATGAGACGGCACCGGCTCGGTGCATGGGACGCCGGCCTGAGTGCCGTCCCCCCGCTGCTGGACTTTTGCAGGCAGATTGGATGGGATGATGGGATTGGTCTGGGGAATGGCGGGGCTTGACCCCGTTTCCCGCTTCCCTTACGCTGAGAGAAAGACACGGCTCAGAAAGGGGACACGTGAACCTATGCTGAACAGAGAACGGGAAGAGCGGCGCCGGCACGGCCACCAGGGGGAACAGGAAGCGGCGGAACGGCCGATCATTCCCCTGCCGAAGGAAACGCTGGAGGACCGCGACGTGATTCTGCACGCCCAGCTGGAACAGCACCGGCTGGCCAATGAAGCGTACGAGGAGTTCGTGAAGAACGGCGGACTGGAGAAGCTCCCCGGCTTCGGCAAACCGATTGAGGTGCCGACCGGCGACATTCTGGCCTCCATCATGAAGCAGGCCCGGGTGCAGCCGCCATTCATGATGCTTCGTACGGAGATCCGCAAGAACATGGAGCTCGCGATGGAGCTGCTGAAGCAGGACCCCGGCAGCCCCGAGATCGACGCAGCCCTGGACGATGCCAACAAGCAGATCACGGAGCTCAATTACCAGGCGCCCAGCCTCAGCCTCCACCGGCGAAAGCTGACCCGCGAGAACCTGCAGGAGCAGTATGAACGCTGGTACAGGTAACCCCGTGTTAAAAAGCGATCTCCCCGCTCTGCTGCCTCCAATAGCACGGAAAATCCGCGTTCGGCACGGGAAATTGCGGCGAAGGGCAGGCTTACGTGCACGGTTGCACGGATTTTCCGTGTTAAAAAGCGATCTCCCCGCTCTGCTGCTTCGATAGCACGGAAAATCCGCGTTCGGCACGGCACATCGCGGCGAAGGGCAGGTTTACGGGCCGGGCTGCACGGATTTTCCGTGTTAAAAAGCGACCGCCCCGCCCCGCTGCTTCGATAGCACGGAAAATCCGTGTTCGGCTCGGGAAAATGCGATCCAGGACAGCCATCCGGCCGTTCCTGCACAATTCAACCAGCAAAAAACAAACAGCCGGGCAGTGGATTCATCCATGCCCGGCCGTTTGTTTATTCACAGCAGTTCATTTATTTGCTTGGTTATTGTCCGCTCCCCAGCTGAAGCAGCCGCTTCATCATTACGGCAGCCTGCGCACGGGTGGCGGAGCCCTGCGGATCAAAGGTATCCGCTGCGGTTCCCTGGATCAGGCCGGCTTCCAATGCAGCCGCTGCGGCAGCCTCAGCCCAGGAAGAGATGCTTCCCTGGTCTTTGAACTGCTTCAGGGCGTGACCAGCTCCTGCCTGCTCCCCTGCGGCTTCCCGCAGGTACACATTGGCACGCCAGATCAGCACGGCCATCTGCTCCCGGGTGATCAGGGCATCAGGAGCAAACCGGTTATCCGCTACTCCCTGGAGAAGCCCTGCTTCCGCCGCTCTTCTTACATCAGCCGCATACCAGGCTTCCTCCGGAACATCGCTGAACCCTTGGTAGCCTACGGTCGCGACCGCCTTCAGATCCAGCGCCCGGACGAGCAGCGCTGCGAACTCCGCACGGCTAACCGAGTGATCCGGATGGAACGCTCCCGGAGCCGCTCCGCTGACGAGCAGCCGGCGGGCCATCCAGCCAACATCGGAAGACGCCCAGTGATCTTTCATATCGTCAAATGGATCAGCGTAAGCCATGACCGCGTACGTACCGGAGGCATCCGCCTCGATGGCCGACCTGCTGCCCGATACCTGACGCTGCTTCCATACGAAGGCCCACTTGGCATCTGCCGGGTCAAACCGGTAAACCGCCTCCTGCCCGCTTCCCTGCACCGGCAGTTCCACCATCACAGGATGACCAAAGGTCAGGAGGGAAGCCTTCTGATCCTGGATCATCTCCAACTTGACGGACACCGCTTGCCCGGAAGGCTTCAGTGCATCGCTCTGAAGGGCTGCTGCTTCATAAGCAGCCGTCTGCTCGGCCGCCGAAGCGGCACCCATCGAGAAGCTCAGATGGGCACCCGCCGGCAGCTGCACCGAGGCCAGCAGAGCGGATGGGATGGATGCCTGCAGGCGTGTCGTCTTGAAGAGTACGCCGGCCTGGCTCTCCGTCAGCTTCGCAAGCGTGTCTGCCGAGAGCTGCAGCATGAATTCGTCTGCCTGCTCCTTCACTTCGATGAGCAGCTGCTTTTGTCCGTCCGTCCCCGTCTGCAGGGCGGATGCAATCGCATCGCTCCGCCGCAGCGTGACGCGAATCCCTTTACCGCCGCTCGCGCCGGTAAAGGCTTCTTGCTGCGTCAGCGCCGGCTTGGCTGGAGGCACCGATCCGCCGCCGGAGGAGTCCGAACCGCCGCCGCTGTTATCTCCGCCGCTGCCCGAATCCGTCTTCCGGCTCACCGCAACCTTGTACGTCCGCTTCGTTACACCGTCCTCGGCGGTGACCACGACTTCGATCTGGCCTCCCGCCGGGATGGCCACGGTCTTCGCCGTGCCGCTTACCGCGGCTTCCCCGGCGATGGTAATGCTCTTCGCCTTCGAATCTTGGGCTGTCGCTGCAATCTGCAGCTCCGTCACATTCGCCGCAACTTCAACGTCATACGTCTCCACCGCCGGTTCAAACACCGGCGACAGGGTGCCCGGCGTGACCGTCAGCGCCGACAAGGACGCCTCGGTTCCCAGCGGATCGGTTGTCCCGCGAACCACCTCAACGCTGTACTCCCGCACGGTGGTTCCGTCCGCTGCCGTGACCCGGACCGCGATGATGCCGGTATCCGGGATGCGTACCGTTTTACGCACTCCGCTTGCCGCTATCGTTCCGTCGATCACTAGCTGCGCCGACGCATCGGCCAGGGATGCCGTCAGGTTGACCGTTTCGGCTGCCGAAGGAACCTCGACTTTGTAAGACCGGACCGATGGATCAAATGCCGGTGCCAGAGCACCTTCCTCTACGGCAAGGGAAGCGAGGGCCGCATTGCTGGACTCCCCGGCAGCACTCACTACCTTCAGCGTCTTCGGCACCGCCGCGTTACCCGCCGTATCCGAGACCGCTCCAGCCAGGATGCCGAGCTGGGCTTCCGTTCCCGGAGCCAGAGACTCGCTCAAGGTGAGCACCACCGTTTGTTCGTAATCCCCATCAACGGCCGTGAGCTCTCCTTCCGGATTCGGCTTCAACGCTCTTACGGCAGATACGATGCTGTCACTGCTGCCGTTCAGCGTGAACTTCGCAGCATCCACCGTGCTGCTGAGCTTCTCGTTGAACTTGACGCGGAGGATGGAGCCTTCGCCTTCCGCATTCACTTCATCTCCTGCGGCGGTCGGCCCCTCTTCGTCGCGCGTCCCTACTTCGAACGTACCCGAGTGTCCTTCGGCCATCCATACCCCTGCGTAGCTCTGGAAGGCGGCGTTCACCTTCACACTGTAGCCGGTTCCAGGCGTCAGCGATGTCTTGGACGTGAAACGGAGAATCCTCGAGAGATCCGCACCTTCAGCGTCCGCCGGATTATCGGCCGGTTCCACGAAGGCAGCACTGCCTTCCAGCGGGCTGCCGTCCGGACCTGTCACGGTTACGGCTTGTGCGGCTGCCGCTGCATCCGTCACTTTGACATACTTGGTCAGCTCTACATCCACATAACTGCCGGCCGCCGCAGTCACACCGGTGACCGATTGAACCTTAGGTGCTTCATAGGATACGAGCCCGGCATTCACTTCGGTATGCGGAGGCGGGACATCCAGCTCGGCACTCGACTGGGTCTCGTAGCCGTCCTTCTCCCAGACTACCTTCCACTTGCCCTCCGGAACGTCCCAGCCGTATTTGCCCTGATCGTCCGTGTCGTGCGGGTTCACCTGCTCATACGGGCCTGCATCCCAGACCACCCATTCCTTGCTGGCCGGCTCCTGGTACAGAACCGTCGCCTTCACGCTGCTCAGGCGGTTGGCAGGCACAGCTTCGTACACATAACCGCTCGGGTCGTAGATCCAGCGCAGACGGGCAATTTTCTTGCGCTTGCGCTTCTTCTCTTCGTCTTCGTCGCGGCATTGGTTGTAGCCTGTTCCGATGGCGTCAATCTGCTCGTCAACATAGTTATCGATCTTGTCTTCAATGACGGCCGACGCACCTGCGGCTGCAATCGCCCCCGGTCCGGTAAGCCCCATGGCTCCCGTCCATGCGCCGAGTGCGACCTTGCTGATTTCGCCGCCCACTACAGCAACCAGCGCTTTGCCTGCCTGCTTGACGGTGGTCGGCAGCTCCTGGATGCAGTCCATTCCGCTGACTTCCACTTTGTAGGCAATTTTGTTGATTTTCTCGGCGAATTCCATGCTGTCTTCGTACTGCTTCTTGATTTTGTAGACGGTCCCGGCATCTTCGCCGCCTTCGCCGTACTGCACGTACGTTTCGACCGAAACGTCCGCGAGTGTACCGAAGTCGGGCCCTTCATCTGCAGCCAGGGCACGGACCTTGGCGGCCAGAGCGGACTTCAGACTTCCGGGCACGCCACTTGGGAACAGCAGCTTCATCGGCATATAGCCGGAGGAAACCGTCTTGAACCCATCGTCCGTTTCCGTTACGCTGACCGAACCGTTCAGCATCGGCAGGCCGGACCGCTGCGCAAGTTCAATTTCCTGCGGGGAAGCCGTATATTTGGCGTCCGGACTAATGCTGAGCTTCTCGGTAATCTTGAGGCCCGGCAGCTGAGGGAAGGTCAGCTCCACCGTACCTGCATACTTGCCGTCCTTGAGCTCGAATGGTGCTGTCACTTCTGCCGTAAAATCACGCATGGTCGGCGGAAGGGTCTCCCGGAGCTCATCCAGCGTCGGCTGCTTGTCGTCAAGTACGAACGGCTTCGGCTTCACGTCGTAATCCACATAGATCGCGCCAAGTGCGCCTTTATCCGTCGGAGTCAGAGCACGGAAGATGCCGCCTTCCCGAACCGCCTTCACCGGCTCCCCGGATTGGCCTTCGAGATAAATCTCAACATTCTCCACCTCATCCGGCTTATCGAACTTCAGCTCGAACTGGAACGGATTGCCCGGAACAACGGTATACGGCTGATTCGGAATGCCCTCGCGCAGATTCAGCGTCATCCACCGGCCCTCCGGCGCCTGCGCCATCGCAAGCTCAAGCAGCTGCGGCTTCACGTTGTCATAGTGAACATAAGAGACAGGGGACTGCAGCTTCACACCGTTCGAGTCCACCTCGGCCCGGATCGCGTGGACCCCGGGATCCCCAAGGTCCGGCAGCTCCTGAACCGCCATCAGCCAGAAGCCCGTATTCGATGCTGCGGCGCTTCCGAGCAGCAGCTTGCCGTCGTACACGTTGACCTGGCTGCCGGCCGGAGCAACCCCGCTGAGCTTGATGACCGGGGCACTGCTGTCCACCGGCTTGGAGACCCGCTCCGGTGCTTCGAGTGTGACCAGCGGGGCATCCAGCAGCACGCTGCCGATTGATTCCTCGATCTGCTCCACTCCCATCCTGGCCCGGATACGGGCCGACGATTTGGCCGAGCTCTTGTTGAATGCCGGGTCCACCTTCAGCTGGAAGCTGAGGGTGCCGGACTGCGTCTGCGCTACAGTGCCTACAGGCAGGATGAGCGTCTGTCCGTCGAGGACCGGGTCACCTGCCAGCTGGGCACCGCTGACCACAATGCGGCCGGCCGCATCCTTCACCGGCGTCGTTCCTTCCGGAATGTCGATGAGCAGCTTCGCTTCACTGGCGTCCACGCCGCTGCTGTTTTTATAGCCGGCCCGCATGGTAACCGTCCCCCCCGGAGCAATCCGGGAGCTCAGCGCATTATAGTAGTTGCCGTAATAGTTGGAGAAGAAGCTCTTGGAGCTGAAGGAGACGCTTCCCACCTGCAGAATCTGCCGGTCGGATACGGTAAACTGTACCGTGGCATATTCGTATTTCAAAGGACTGCCCGGCAGCGCCCCGTTCAGCTCCATGACATAGGTGCCTGCTTCCGGCACGTTAATGTTAAAGGAACCGTCCGCCTCAAAATCATTGTCCCCGAGATAGGACGCAGCCGAACGGTATCCCTGATCCTTCAGCTTGTAGAGTCCGCCGGAGACCCAGCGGTGGTGGGTCTGTGCCAGCTTCCCTTGAATGCGGGCCCCTTTCTCCTCCAGGAACAGCTTGGCGGTCGCATTGCCGTCCTGATCCAGTACCACATCCGTACAGCTGGTCATGTAGGACGGAACACTGCCCGTAACACATACCGACACGGTATCCCCAGGCAATCCGTAGAATTGATGGGCATTCTGGAAGTAACCGCTCATCCATCCGCGTTTCGATTCAATGCGCGTCAGGAAGGTCATTTCCTCCATATTGACCGGAGGACCGAAATCGGTATCCTCGAGATATTTCAGGCGGACCTCCGTATTCACTATACCCTTGCTCGGTTGCTTCACCGGCAGATCCAGCGTTGTTGTCCCGCCCTCCGTTACCAGGACCGTAACAGGTCCGTCTGTGCCGTACATATACGAAGTTTCAAAGACCTCGATCTTGGCTTCGCCCTCCAGCAGGGAAAGGCGGTAAGCCCCCTCCAGATTCGTTCGCGTACGGCGGACCACTGGCTGCCCTTTGAACGTTTGAGTCGAGGCGATATAGGCGTTACGGACCCCTTTGCCATCAGGTCCCTTGACGAATCCTTCCACAAGGCCCTCGCCCGGCGCTCTCAGCTTGATCACCTGCTCGTTGGCGCCCGGCTTGAGGATGACTTCCTGATTCGCAGGCTGCTCATACATCCGGTCACCGATATCCACCTTGGCCGTGACGGAATCGCCCGCCTTCATATAGTCGGTCCATGAGGTCCAGCCATCTCCGTAGGTGGAGGAGGCATCGATATAGCTTTGGCCTGGGCCGAACAGCTGCAGTCCTACGCCGCTAACCGGCTGCCCTGTCGGGTCCACCACCTGGAACCGGAGCTGGGCCGGCTGCTCGATGTTCATGCTGATCTTGCTGCGCTTGCCGCCTTCCACCTGCACCTGCTCCAGGCTGCCCCAGGTATGGCGCCCATCCGGGGAGCGCAGGGTGAAGCTGTGATCCTTGCCCGGGTAGAGTCCGTTCACCACATAGGCGTCCGAATTCGGCAGGAGCGCGATCTGCTGCCCATACTGGCGGCTGGTCGATGTCAGCAGACTGCCTGTCAGACTGGCGCCGCTCGGATTCGTGAAGCTGAGCTCCACGGCCCCCGCCACCTGCACCGGGAATCCGGCTGCCGGCTTCTCCAGCACCGTACCGGGCTTCGCAGGATCCGTCAGCTTGACGTTCAGCGATGTCAGCTGGCTGACGCCTTCCTCCATCTTCCACTGGGCCTTATAGGTGCCGGCTGCGCCCTCCGTGAGTGGGATCGATTCGGTACGTGTCTCCTGCTCCGTTTCATTTTTCCATGCCATATAAGTCAGTTCCGCGGATACCTGTTTGCCCGGTTCGCCGTAAGCGCTTAGGCCCACCATACTTCCGGGAAATGCCATATTATAGCGCATGTCTTCGACGTCCCACAGAACCCGCAGCTCGCCGGCAGGATTCTCTCCCCCGCCCGCACCCAGCTTGTAAGTCGGACCGCCGTAGCTCTCGCGGTAGGCCGAGTTCACCGCTTCCACCTGAAACTCAGGCTCGTATACCGGCAGCAGTCCCTCTGCGGTGAACGTATTGCTGCCCGTCCCCCGGTACTCCACATAACCGATGTTTTTCCCGTCCTGGTAGACGTGATACCCGAGAATGCCCGTTGCATCCACGGCATCCGGCCAGCTCAGCGTTACGCTGTCACCCGTCCGGTTCGACGGCTCCAGCTTGCTGCCTGCCGGCCATACCGGGGCCGTCCCCTTCTCTGCAATGAAGGTTCCCGGGAACGGAGTCCCTTCGCTTCCGCCGGTATAGGAGTAGAAATACTCCGAGAGATAGACAACGAGCTTGCCCCCATCTCCCACAATCGGAGACTGGCTCGGATTCAGGAGCCGGTAGGGTGCCTGGGGCACCGTCACCGGGTAGGCCGTCTGGGACGCTACCTCCGCGACATAAGCCTCCTCCGGAATATCGTTCTCGTCATCGTTATCATGGTCGTCGTCCGTATCCTCCACCCATACGTAGTCCAGATGGAAGCCCACGTAGCGGCCGTCCCTGCTGATGGAAGGGCTCATGCTGTCCCGGTTGAAGGGAATTCCGCCCTCCGCCAAGGAAACCCGCTGGGTCACTGCCGTATTGCGGTTGTATACAAAAATATCCTTCATTTCGTTGAAATCGCCGGATACCATATTCTCGGCCGTGGATTCATAGGCAATGACCGAGCCGTCGGCACTGATGGACGGCAGGGTGCTGTGTCCTTCGCCTGCGGCTCCGCCCACTCCGATGCTGACCAGCTGCGGCCTTGCATTGCTGTCTTCACGGTCGTATACATAAACATTGGTCTGACCGTATGTATCCTTTTCTACAAATTTCGAATCACTATGGAAAGCAATATAGCGTCCGTCCGCACTGATCGTCGGAGCTTCGCTGTCCCCGTAGTCGTATTCCCCCATCTCGGGAAACGCCGTAATCCGCTGGGTCGCTCCCGACTCCCGGTCATAGACGAAGACATCCCGCAGGTCGTCCGTATCCTCCGCCACGATGCCCGGAGCGTCGGAATCAAAGGCCACATAGCGGCCGTCCGCACTGATCGCTACCCGGTCCGTCCCCTCATGGGAGTCTGTGCTGCCTTCCACCGTCGTAATGGGCGTCAGGTTCCGGGTTTCCCTGTCGAACAGATAGACCTTCGTCTTTTCCTTCCAGTCCTCCGTATAGCTCATATAGGAAAAAGCCACATATCTGGCATCGCTGCTCATGTCAAAATAGATAACTTCATCGTTCTGCGAATGATTGGGAGGAGACTGGATATCGTCCATGGCCCCTGTCTTGCGGTCATAGACGGTAATGACCTTATTCACATGGGCAGGCTCCTCGGTGACAAGCTCAAAGCGTTTGAACCCAATATACCGCCCGTCTGCGCTCATCTTCAGAACCTGATCTTCCGGAAAATAGATCGACGGAATCTTGCTGCGGTCGACCTTCGTAAGCAGATTCCAAGACAGCGGTTCCCCGGCCGCTACCGGCTGTGGAACCAGAATCGGCTGCGGGGCCGGGGGAACCGGCGGGGGGACTGCGATGCCCCCTTCAGGTCCGTAGACCGCGTCCATGATGGTGTCCGCCGTAATTACGCTGGCGGGATCGAACTCCTCGGGCCCTACGGCCGCCGCTGCTCCCAGATCGCCAAGGACCATGGTCGTGGCCAGCAGCAGCGCGGTTCCCCTCTTCCATAGCTTGCTTCGTTTACGTTTCATCTGTGCATCTCCCGTCGCCTCAATACTCACGTATCAACCATTTACATGTGTATCAGTGTAAACGGGATGACTTCCTGTCGGGTAGTGACACCGGTAATTGAGATGGTCACTACTTTCATATGACCTAGGCCTAAAGGCCCTGCATGGTTACAGCAGAGGAACTCTTCCATCCTATGTCATATAAAAACCATCTCGCCCCATGTTCTGGTAATAATTTACCGTTCAAGGAATAATTATCTAATGCCAACCGAGATGCTGACGAAATATTCTTGAGAGGGGCCAGTTCATGATTCCCAAGGAATGCGAGTCTATTAACGTCAAGATTCAAGAATTGAATGCACAGAAAAAAGAATTACAAGCCGATTTACCGGGTTTGGCAGGTGCTCAGAAATGGGCCTTATTACAACAGATATCAGCCTTACAACACAAGATAACCACATTAAAGAACGAACTAAATAGCTGCATTTTGAGAGGTGGAGGTAAACTTCCTCTCAAGGCCACCTTTAATGCCGCCTTCACCCTGCGGACTTCCTATCCTTAAGCGAAAGGCCCTTTCTTTGGAAATACAGCGATCTCCGTTTTGTTTGATGCGACATGCACAATCATTCAAGTAACAAACTTTCCACCGTTCAAAACACCGCCTTTTCACACTCCCGTTGGGGACAATATAACAACCGTTACGATGTCCGGCGGGGGTATAGGTTCGTTCGACTCTGCCAATGGAAATATGAATTTACCCATCAAACTGTATTTAGATCAAAGTATTGATATCCCATTCTACACAGAAGACTCATCCATCCCATTTAACTTATCAACGGGGTCCGTAAAGTCTTCGCTTGGTAATTTGGCAGGATCGCCCCTTGACGCTCAAGGTCACATTAAACTTGTAGGCGCTTCCACATTCTCTGACGGAGTCTTGGATCATAGTATCGGGACCATAGAAATCAGCGGGCTCATTTCCCCTCACCCGTAAGTCTCCTACCTACGGAAAAATATCGATGTTCGGTTCGGTGTCGAGATGCCGGACAACCGGCATGGTCGTCTGAAGCCTCCACCCATCGTTCCATCCATCTGTGTGACTCTTGGATGCCTTCCGGGCCACCACATACGATGTTTTTCATCGCATGCTGGGCTGTGGAGTGTCAAGCCGGCGGTTAAGCGATGCTTTTCATCGTATAACCGCAGCGAATGCGGGAAAATGCCTTCCGGGACACCGCATACGATGTTTTGCATCGCATGCTGGGCTGTGGAGCGTCAGGCCGGCGGTTATGCGATGTTTTGCATCGTATGACCGCAGCGAATGCGGCAAATGACGTCCTGGGCCTCAGCATGTGATGTTTTTTATCACATGCTGGACGATTGAGCATCAAGCCGGCGGTTATGCGATGTTTTGCATCGCATGCTCCATTCGCTGCCGCTCCCGCTCACGCCCCTGCGCGCAGCACAAAACCCCCAACCTCATCGGTTGGGGGTTTTGTCACTGCTCGCCTGCCTCGCCGGCCGCCTACGCCAGCCGCACGCTCCACTCGCGGCGGCCCGCCTCCGGCGTGAGCCGCACGCCCAGCGGCGTCCGCTCGGCTGCGGCGCCCTCCGCGCCGGCGCTGTCCACGCCGCGCAGCAGCAGGCTCCACGCGCCGGCGCTCTCGCCTTCGGCACGCACGCTCAGGCTGCCGCCGCTGCGCGTCACGCTCACGCGCAGCACTTCCGCCGCCTGCGTGCTGTACACGACCCGCTCCGCCGTGGCGCCGTCGGCCAGCTCGAAGAGCTGCAGCTCCACGCCGTCGGCGTAGTCGTAATCCGGCCGCGACGCATCCGCGCCGACCGGCAGCAGCGTGCCCGGCCGCACGTAGATCGGCAGGCTCATGTAGCCGTGCTCTTCCTCGCGCCAGGTGCCGCCTTCCACCGTCTCGCCGGTGAACAGGTGCGTCCAGCGGCCCTGCGGCAGGTAGAAGCTTATGCGGCCCTCTTCGTTGAACACCGGCGCCACCAGCACCGAATCGCCCAGCATATACTGGCGGTCGAGGTAGCCTGCGGTCGGGTCATCGCCGAACTCCAGCAGCATGGCCCGCATGAGCGGCAGCCCTTTCTGAGACGCTTCCACCGCCCCGCCGAACAGGTACGGCATCAGGCGGCACTTCCACTGCGTGAAGAAGCGCATGACGTCGACGGACTCATCGTCGAACGCCCACGGCACGCGGTACGACACGTTGCCGTGCAGGCGGCTGTGCGAAGAGAGCAGGCCGAACGCTGTCCAGCGCTTGTACACGTCCGCCGAGGACGTGCTCTCGAAGCCGCCGATATCATGGCTCCAGAAGCCAAAGCCGGACAGCCCGAGTGAGAGGCCGCCGCGGAGGCTCTCCGCCATCGACTCATAGCTTGCGAAGCAGTCGCCGCCCCAGTGGACCGGGAACTGCTGGCCGCCGGCCGTCGCCGAACGGGCGAAGAGCACCGCTTGGCCCCGGCCCAGCTTCTCCTCCAGCACATCGAATACAACCTTGTTATACAGGTGGGTATAGTAGTTGTGCATGCGCTGCGGGTCGGAGCCGTCGTGATAGACGACATCCGTCGGAATGCGCTCGCCGAAGTCCGTTTTGAACGAATCGACGCCCATGTCCACCAGCTCGCGCAGGTAGCCGGCATACCACTCGCAGGCCTCCGGATTCGTGAAGTCCACAATGCCTTGGCCCGGCTGCCAGCGGTCCCACTGCCAGACATCGCCGTTCGGGCGCTTGATGAGATAGCCCCGCTCCCGGCCTTCGGCGAAGAGGCGCGACTGCTGCGCGATATACGGGTTGATCCACACGCAGATGTGCAGCCCCTTCTCCTTCAGCCGCTTAAGCATGCCGGCCGGGTCCGGGAACACCTCGGGATCCCACTGGAAGTCCGTCCAGTGGAACGCCTTCATCCAGAAGCAGTCGAAGTGGAACACATGCAGCGGCAGGTCGCGTTCGCGCATGCCGTCCACGAAGGAGTTCACCGTCTCCTCGTCGTAGTTCGTCGTGAAGGAAGTCGTCAGCCAGAGCCCGAACGACCAGGCCGGCGGCAGGGCCGGTTTGCCGGTCAGCGTCGTGTAGCGCTCCAGCACCTCTTTGCCCGAAGGTCCGCCGATCACATAATACTCCAGCGACTCGCCCGGCACCGAGAACTGCACCTTCGATACCTTCTCCGAAGCGACCTCGAAGGACACCAGCTCCGGCTGGTTGACGAACACCCCGTATCCGCGGTTCGACAGATAGAACGGCACGTTCTTGTACGCCTGCTCGCTGCTCGTCCCGCCGTCCCGGTTCCAGATATCGACGGTCTGCCCATTTTTCACGAAAGGGGTGAACCGCTCGCCAAGACCGTAGATCAGCTCCCCGACACCTAGGTCCAGCTCCTCCTTCACATGCACATCCCCATCCGGTCCGCTGACATGGGCGGCCGCCTTGGACCCGCTGCCCGTAATCCGGCGTCCGTCCTGGTAGAACACGGCGCTCCAATCCCCGGCCTCCCGCACCTTCACCGATACGCGGCCCGCCGTCAGCGTCACCACGCCGTCTCCGCGCTCCACCGTTACTTCATGCGTCTCGCTGCGCTGCAGCTCGAAATCCGGCCCCGCCTGCTGCACACCGGCAAAATGCTCAATCTTCACTCCGATCACATCCGGCTGCGGCGAGTAGTAGCGGATCGTGAGCAGCGGACAATCGAGCTGCCCACTGCGGCGCGAGACGTCACGCGGCGCCACGAGTACGGTAACCGAGCGCTCCTCCGCCGTCACCGAGAACACTTGGACCGCGGGAATCAGCTGATACCCTTCACGGGTCATCCAAAAGCCGTCACTGAATTTCATAGAGAACTCCTCCTTGCGGCTCAACGGCCGCGGCTGATGGTATGTAGGGGAACAGGCCGAAGGAGGACCGCCGGCAGCAGCCCTCTCGGGCCGATGCCTGCTGTCTGCCTCCCGCCTCTTTGAACACACGGCCTGCTCCAGACAGATGACTGCATGCTGACAAGCATCCCAAAGGGCCCATAACCGGGCCCCGGATGTACCTTTCCTTTTTCTCAGCCGAGCACTCTTACCCAGCCTATTCTAAGCGTCTACTCGTTAAAGAGCTTCACGCGCTCCTTGACCAGCTCCGTGTATTCCTGCTCCATTTTCTTCACGCCGACTTTATCCAGCTCCTGCAGCATCCCGTCGTAGATGGCATCGAACTGCTCCGGCTTCGCAAGGATCGCTTCCGGAATCCGCTTCCATACGATCGTCTTCGCTTTGTTGTAGGTGACGTTCACGTTGGAGTCCGGCTCCACAGGAATGGACCACGCCGCCCCCCAAGGCTTTACCGGGAACTCTTCTTTTTTCGGGAACAAATCCTTCCAGGTGGTGGCCCCATAAGCTTTCAGCGTTTCTTTGTCCGCCTCCGAGTAAGAAGCAATCTTCTGCTCTACGGTCGTTGTGGTATACGTGCTGCCCGTCGGATCCTTCACACCGTCGCCGTAGCGCGCAGAGATATAGTACTGCCCGATCCCGCTCGTTTTGGCGAAGTTGTTGGCATCATTGACCTTCTTGTCAAGAACATCCGGCGGGATGACCCGCATGCCGTTCTCCACCTTGTAGTGCACGCCCTCGATGCCCCAGTTGATGAGCACTTGGCCTTCGTCGGACGCCAGATAATCGAGGAATTTGATGGCACGGACCGGATCCTTCGCGGACTTCGTAATCCCGATCCCGTAACCGGCGAGGTAGCCCGTATCCTGGAACGAGTGATCCTTGAAGCTCTCGTTGAGCGTGACCGGATAGTGGCCGTAGGTCCGCTCGAACTTGCCCTCTTTGCGCAGCACATTCTGTGCCTCCTGGTAGTCCCAGTCCTGATCGATAAGACCAAGCACACGGCCGGAAGCGATCTTCGCCTTATATTGATCGTACTTCTGCACGAAGCTCTCCGGATCGATGAGGCCGATATTGTTCATATGGTTCAGCCAGCGGAAATACTCCTTCTCTTCCGGACGGAAATAGTGGAATTTGGCTTCGTACGTCTTCGGATCGATATAGTATTCCCCGTCGTCCGGAGCGCCCGTCGTCAGGAACGCCGGATTCGTCACGGAGATCATGATGTGCCAGTCATCCGCATTGAGCGACAGCCCGATCGTCGGCTTGCCGTCGATGGTCGGATACTTGTCCTTGTACGCTTTGATGGCGTTCTCAAAATCCTTCACCGTACGGATCTTCGGATAGCCGAGCTCCTTCACGACCGCATGCTGCAGCTCGAAGCCGCCGCCGGCGTCAAAATACTCCTGATCCACCGGAGAAATCGGGAGGATATAAATGCTCGGGTCCTCCGTGCTCCAGCGCAGCCGCTTCATATATTTGCCGTAGACCTTCTTCAGATTAGGCCCATGCTGTTCGATCAGGTCGGTCAGGTCAAGCAGCGCATCGGCGGCCACCAGCTTGCCGGGATCCCCTTTGGGCAGAATCATATCAGGATACTCGCCGCTGGAGACCATCAGGGGTATCTTCTGGTCGGAGGAGCCGACCGGGAATTCCATCTTGAGCGTCACGCCCGTTTTCTCGGTAAGCTTCTTGCCCACCTCGTCCTGCATATTGTTCCAGGCCGGATTGGGGTCGGCGCTGAATACGGACATGGTGATCGGGTCCGTACCTGAACCGGAAGCCTGACCCGGCTCGGCGGCCGGCTCCTTGGAGCAGCCGGTTACCGTTACAAGCGCGGCCGCCAGCATGACACTGACCCATTTTGTCAATCTTCTCATCATTCACGGATCCTCCCTTTTCTCTTCCCATGGTTATCGTAACACAGGCCTTCCGGATTTTCCCGGGCTGCCTGCTGCGGGGCTTAACTTTTCACAGCCCCCAGCGTCATGCCCTTCACAAAATATTTTTGCAAAAACGGATACACAAGCAGGATCGGCAGCGTAACGACAATCGTGATGGCCATCCGGATCGATTCCGGCGACACGGCCGCTATGTTCTGCGCCATATTCGGATTGCGAGCGGCGTCCGCATTGTTCTGCGTGCTCTGCAGCACCTTCATCAGCTCGTACTGCAGCGTCGTCAGCGACTCGTTCGACGAATTGTAGAGGTACGTGTCGAACCAGGAGTTCCACTGTCCCACCGCGATGAACAAGGCTACCGTAGCCAGCACCGGCTGGCAGAGCGGCAGCACCACGCGCCAATAGATCGTGAAGTCGTTCGCCCCGTCAATCTTCGCCGACTCCTGCAGCGCGTAAGGCAGGCCATTGATGTAAGAGCGGATGATGAATACGTTCCACACGCTGAGCAGCCCGGGAATCAGGTACACCCAGAAGCTGTTCAGAAGACTCAGGTCCCGCATCAGCATGTACACCGGGATCAGCCCGCCGGAGAAGTACATCGTCAGCGCGAACAGCATCGAGAACAGGCGGCGCGCCTGGAACTCCTCCCGGCTCAGCACATACGCCACCATCGAGGCGGAGATAACGCCGATGAGCGTGCCCGCCAGCGTCCGGATCACGGAATTGCGGAAGCCCGTCATCAGACCGGAGTACTGGAATATGGTCTCATAATTCTTCAGTGTGAACTCCCGCGGCCAGATATGGATGCCGCCCCTCACCGTATCCGTCGAATCGTTGAGCGAGATCGCCAGCACGTTCAGGAACGGGTACAGGGTGACGACCACCGTAAAAATCATGGCCGCGTAGAGCACCAAGTCGAACAGCCGGTCGGACAAGCTTTTGCGTGCCCAAGTCATATGCATGCCCTCCTAGATGATGCTTTCTTTCGTTAACCGTTTGTAGATGCCGTTGGCCGTCAGGACGAGCACGATGCTCACCACGGAGTTGAAAATCCCGATCGCCGTGCCGTACGAATACCGGCTGAGCCCGATCCCGTAGTTCAGCGCGTACAGATCCACGACCTCCGAATAGTCGATGACCAGCGGATTGCCGAGCAGGAACTGCTTCTCGAACCCGATGGAGACCAGGTGTCCGATGGAGAGGATGAGCAGCACCATGAAGGTCGGCCGGATCCCCGGCAGCGTAATGTGCCAGATTTTGCGGAAGCGCCCCGCCCCGTCGACCGTTGCCGCCTCATACAATTCGGGATCGATGCCCGCCATTGCGGCGAGGTAGATGATCGAGTTCCAACCGGTCTCCTTCCACATGTCGGAAGCGGTTACAATGGACCAAAACCACTCCCCTTTGGCCATGAACTGCACCGGCGCATCAATGACCCCGAGGCTGAGCAGCAGCGAGTTGACCGCGCCTCCCTCGGTGGACAGCATCTTGGTGACGAGTCCCGCTACGACAACCCAGGACACGAAGTGGGGCAGATAAGAGATCGTCTGCACCGATCGCTTGAAGAACTGTCCTTTCAATTCATTCATGAGCAGGGCAAAAATAATCGGTACCGTAAACCCGACCACCAGGCCCATGACACTCATCGCCAGCGTGTTGCGGAGCACCAGGTAGAAGCGCTCGTCCGCGAAGAGTTCAGCGAAGTTGGCGAGTCCGACCCAGTTCTGCTCGAAGATCGAGCGGCCCGGCCGGAATTTCTGGAAGGCCATCAGCCAGCCCCAGATCGGCACGTAGCTGAAGACGATCAGCCAGATCACGAACGGCACGGACATGAAATACAGGTACTTCTGGCGGCCCATCGTCTGCCAGAACCCCCCTGAGCGGCGGGGCTTCTCCATGGGGAGAGCACCCCTTGTTGTTAGCGGTTCCATTAGGCTCCCTCCTTTGTTTCGTTCTTTCGTTAATTCTATGATACCGGAGCCGCCGCCCCCGGAACACACGCCGGATTCCACCTGATATCATGTCAAAATCGGATGTCGAGGAGGGTCACAAATTGGAGACGGCCATCAAACCCTCTCCCCACTCCCGGGCCTCCTGTGGTAAAGTGGAGCCAAAACCACAATTTCCTGTCAGGAGGAATCGGAGTCATGAGTGATTTGGCAAAAACCCCTCAGCCCCCTTATTATGCGGTCATCTTCACCTCGGAACGGACTGCAGGCGACAAGGGCTACGGCCGTATGGCCGATCTTATGGTGGAGCTGGCCTCACAGCAGCCGGGCTTCCTCGGCGTGGAGAGCGCCCGTGACGCCGGCGGACTTGGCATCACGGTGTCGTACTGGAGCTCGCTCGAAGCGATCCGCGCGTGGCGGGAGCATGCCCTTCATCAAACGGCGCAGGAGAAAGGCCGCACGGACTGGTATGAACGGTACGCGCTGAGGGTAAGCAAGGTGGAACGGGATGCGTTTTTTGAAATGTGAGCTGGGCAGGAAAGCGCGACAATCAGGTAGAGGACTGGGGAGACATGGGTACTTTTTTTGCCAGGCATTACGATGCCCTGATGGGCTGGCTGGAGAAGCGGGGCTTCACCCGCATCCGGGCGAACCTGCTGCGTGAGGCCTCCGGGACGGTGCTCGAGATCGGCTCGGGGACCGGGCTGAACTTCCCGCTGTACCACGGGTGCGACAAAGTGGTCGCACTGGAGCCGAGCGAGGTCATGCGCCGCACTTCGATGAAGCGGGCTCTCATCGCCCCGGTCCCAGTTGAGCCGGTCGGCGGGGATGCGCAGAATCTGCCCTTCGCCGATGCCTCCTTCGACACCGTCGTAGGCACGCTGGTGCTCTGCACCATCCCCGATCCTCTGCGGGCGCTGCGGGAGATCCGCCGGGTCTGCAAACCCGGAGGGACCGTGCTGTTCTTCGAGCACGTCCGCCTCGAACATGCGGCGCTCGGCCGGCTGCAGGACTGGCTCACGCCGGCGTGGAAGCGCCTGTGCGACGGCTGCTGCCTGAACCGCAGCACGCTGGACACCCTGCAGCAGGCCGGGCTGGAGATCAAGAGGACGGAGCGGTATTACGGGGATATTTTCGTGACGGTGGTGGCGAGGAATCCGGAAGCGGGAAGCGGGGACGCATCGGCGAGCAGGACAGGAGCGTTCGAAAGCTGATCACGCGGAGGCGACGAAAATGCAGCGAACTGTCAGGCTGGCGTGTCCCGAGGATGCAGACGGCCTTGTGCGGCTCAACCGGGAGTTCAACGGAGTGGTGGACATCACGGCAGAAGAAGTGAGCCGCAGCCTGCGGCTGGGCCCCGAGCTGGTCGCTGTGGCGATCCTTGACGGAGTGCTCAGCGGCTTTGCCTGTGCCCAAAGCTTCACTTCCTTCTGTTACCGGGAGCGGCAGGCCGAAATCACGGAGCTCTTCGTCATGGAGACGGCCCGCGGGCAAGGACTGGCCCGTGAACTGCTGCTCCTGCTGGAGGAGCACCTCCGCAGGCAGGGGGTTCAGAGCATCAAGGTCATCACCGGCGGGAGCAATGAAGCCGCCCTGAAGACCTACGTGCGGTCCGGCTATATCCCGAAGGAGCATGCCGTGCTGTATAAGGAGCTTGGATCTGTTTGAAGCGGGCACCCGGGCCGCCATACGTAAACAACAAACAGGCTGCCGGGGGCAGCCTGCTTTCGTTTGGAACGTTATATTTATCAACCGGCCGGAAGAACAAGCTTCCGGCCGATTCTGGTTTTATACCAGTGTCTTCAATGCCTCGGGCGTAAAGGGAGTCAGCTCATCGGTCCGGCCGTCGCGCAGCTTGCTTGCCCAGGCAGGATCCACCAGCAGAGCTCTGCCTACGGCAACCAGATCGAATTCCTCGCGTTCGAGCCTTTCGATCAAGCCGTCGACCTTGGCATTGCCTGCGCCTTCCCCATTGGTAAAGAGATTCGTAAAATCCCCGTCGAGACCGACCGATCCAACCGTAATCGTCGGTTTCCCCGTCAGCTTCTTGGTCCATCCGGCCAGATTCAGCTCCGAGCCTTCGAACTCGGGCTCCCAGAAACGGCGGGTTGAGCAGTGGAAGACATCGACGCCCGCAGCGGACAACGGCGCCAGGAATTGTTCCAGCAGCGCCGGCGTGCCGGCCAGCTTCGCCGAATAGTCCGTCGGCTTCCACTGCGAGATGCGGAGTACGATCGGGAACTCGGGTCCGACGGCACGGCGGCAGGCCTCGATGACCTCCACCGCAAACCGGGTGCGTTTGACCACATCGCCGCCATAACGGTCCGTCCGGGGATTCGTCTGCTCCCAGAAGAATTGGTCGATCAGGTAGCCATGTGCTCCGTGGAGCTCAATCCCGTCGAAACCGATCCGTTTGGCTTCGGATGCAGCCTGAGCGAAGGCCTCCACGATGGCGGCGACTTCCTCTTCCGTATATTCACCGACATTCCCCTTTGCCCCCATGTGCCAAAGCTGAGGAATGATCCGACCGCCCGCTTCGTGCACCGCGGCCACTACCTTGGCCCATCCGTTCAATGCAGCTTCACCGAAAAAGTGCGGGATGTTGGCCTGATTCGATGCATCCGGGTGAGGGACTACGGTGCCCTCCGTCACGATGAGACCCACTTCGTTCTCCGCCCTGCGGCGGTAATAGTCAACGACATTCGGGCCGGGCACACCGTCCGGAGAGTACTGGCGGGTCATCGGGGCCATCACGATGCGGCTGGACAAAGTTACATTCCCGAAAGCAAAAGGCCTGAACAAAGATTGTACCGACGCATTCGTATTCATCATTAGAGCCTCCAAGTCATTTTTTTTCAAGGCAGGATCAGCGCAAAAGACGTTCGTAGGACCGCTTCAATCCGCTCCCTTGACGCACCTGACTTCTCCATCATCCGTGCACCGAGAAGCGAATTGGTCAAATGGGCGGCAAGCGCTTCGGCGGTATGCCGGTTCGTAATCATCTGCTGTTCTTGACCACTTCGGATCAACTGCTCAATCATCCGTTCCACTTCGCGGAACATCATCTCAACCTGACGGGTGACTTCCTCATCGCTGATTCCGAATTCCAGGGCGGAGTTCACCATGAAACATCCTCTGCAGCTCCCTTCAGCACTTGGGGTAAAAGTAGCATCGCGAATCTTCTCCAATTTCTGCAAGGGTGACCCTTCCTGGGAGACGAACTGTTCCATCTTCGCGGCATGCTGCTCGCGATACAAGGCCAGCGTCTTCAGGAACAGGGCCCGCTTGTCATCAAAGGCACAGTACAAGCTCTGCTTCTTGACCTGCGTTCTACGGGTCAGATCCTCGAAGGAGGTCGCCTTAAATCCCTTCGTCCAGAATACTTCCATGCACTGCTGAAGGGCACACTCGATGTTAAATTCTCTGGGTCTGCTCATGGGATTATCGTATCGGTTCTTGACTACGCAGTCAATAAATATTTTTACATTATAACCATTTTTATGAAATACGACTTACTGTCCAATGTTCGACAAATCTAAAACAAGGTGCATGAATATCGGCCTGCCCATCCCCATGGGCACCGAACCCAGTCCAGCATGATCCCTGACCCTTCCCGGTACAAAAGAAAGAGGCTGTACCCCCCAATCTTGGGGCGGTACAGCCTCTTCTTACTCACTTCCGGTTACAGCTCTCCCGCCTCAGCTTCCGGCCAAGCCGGTCAGCTGAAGCAGCTTGGAGATCAGCGTGACCGTCTCGGCACGGTTCGTCAGGCCCTGCGGCTTGAACGTATCGTCCTCGTAGCCGGAGAGCAGGCCTTGGGCCTGCGCCTTGGCAATCGCTTCGCGTGCGTAGCTGCTTACTTCGCCGCTGTCGGCGAAGGCTGCGGTTGAACCCGTGCCTGCGCCTGCCGATTGAGCCTCAGTCTGCACATAGGCGAGGGCCCGGGTCAGCAGTACGGCAGCCTCTTCGCGGGTAATCCGCTGGCTGCCGCGGAAGGAGCCGTCTTCATAGCCGGAGATCAGCCCTCTCTCGGACATCGAAGCAATATAGCCGGCATCCCACGCTGCAGGATCCACATCCGTGTATTGCACGGATGCCGAGCTATCGGGCACCCAACCGAGTGCGCGGGCCAGCATCGCTGCGAATTCGGAACGGCTTACCGGAACCTCAGGCCGGAAGCTTCCGTCCGGATAACCATCCACGACGAGCCGGCCGCTCAGCCCCTCAATCGCATCTTGGGCCCATGTTCCGTCGGTGTCCGTAAAGCTTCGCTGCTGCGTAATAATGCCGAAAGTTCCGTTGTGATCCGCCTTCAGAACGAGTACAGGGGAGCCTTCTACCTCAGCCTTCTCAAAAGGAACCGGGTACGCCGTAGCTTCTCCGGTGATGGTAATACCGGCAGCTTTCTTTACGTCAGCCGATGGCTTGAGCCCGAAGGCTTTGGCCAGGTAGCTGCCCTTGTACTGATCGTACGGATAGGTCCGGCCGCCTGCTTCCACCACGATGGAGAAGTCATACAGGCGGGCGGATGCCGCATCCACGCCGGCAGGCGCTGCCTTGGCGGTGACCGTGATCAGGATGCGGGCTTTCTCCGCGTCCGCTGCGCTGATCCCCAGCGCCTTAGCCAATGCGTCCGGAGTGAAGAGACGCACCGGCAGATCGAACGAGGCCCCGTCTGCGGCAATACCCACACTGCTGGCCTGATGGCCGGATCGGATCAGAGCCATAATGCCGCTGCTGATCTCGATCTGAGACCGCTGGGCGCCTTTCGGCAATGCGATCAGGAACACCTTCGGTCCTTTCTTGCCGTCGAGCTTATCCTTGACGGCTCCATCGCTCAGGCTGACTACCGTGGTCGAGCCATTATGGCTCACGGTAACCGCGAGAGGCACGAATACGGTACCGCCCGGCCGTACGGGAATCAGCCACGGCACTTCAGGCGTTTCGGGTTCTTCCGGCTTCGGTGTTTCGCCTGGCTGACCGCTGCCGCTGTTGCCCGTGCCGCCATCGTTATCGCCTCCACCGCCATTATCCGATCCGCCATCGCCGCCTCCCGTGCTGGAACGTTCACGGGTGATCTTCAGGCTGTACTGCTTCTTGGACCCATCCGGCGCGGTGACAGCGATGTCGAAGGTATTCAGACCCTCGGAGAGGTCGGCTGTCAGTGATGCCGTTCCCTCTACGGCTGTGGAGCCGTTGATCGATACCAGAGCCTCGGCATCCTCTGTCTCCGCTTGGATACCGATGCTGCCGACACCGCTGCCCACGGTCGCTTCGTAGGTGTCGGTGCCCGGCACAAGAACGGCCATGCCCTCCGTCAGGGTCAGCGACTTCAGCGCCGTATTCGAGTTCAGCGCATTAGGAATCGGTACCGTTACGAGAGCCACTGCCTGCTCACTGCCGTATACGACCGTAATGTTGGCCGTACCGAAGCCGACCGCCGTTACCTTGCCCGCCGCATCCACTTCAGCAACCGACGGGTTCGAGCTGAAGAAGAAGGATTGTCCGGTCACGTCCCGGAGATCGTCGGCTCCGTAGACGGCTCTGACTACCGTCGTATGGTTCTCGCCGAGACGAAGAGTGTAGTTGTAGCTGTCGAGCTCCAGCTTCGGGCTCCTTACCGTTACCTCCACTGGAGAGGAGATGCTGCCCTTGTACAGTGGACTGCCATCTCCATACACTGCCGTGATCGCCGAGGTTCCCAGCGGCAGGGTAATATCCTTAAGAACAGCAGTGCCCCCCGCGTCCAGCGGAGCGTCGCCCAGAAGCCCGCCGTCCCGCAGAAAGCTGACCGTGCCGCCTACTTTACCGGCGCCCGGTTCTATGACCCTCACCTCGGCTGTCAAGGTGACGCTCTCTCCGTAAACCGCATCGCTCACCGACAACACGGACGTCGTAGTTGCGGCCCGGTCTACGGTCAGGGTAAGATCTGGTGCAGACACGCTTCCCGCATGGAGACCATCGCCCGAATAAGATGCGATGATGTCATAAGTCCCGGGAACAAGCTCTATCAGGCTAATTACGGTTGTACCGTCCGCCCCAAGGGCGCCGCGCCCGAGCTCTGTAGAGCCACTATGGAGGATAACCTCTCCTGTCGGCGTCCCGCCTGCAGACTTCACCTCGGCCGTCAGAGTAACCTTCTCGCCATAGACGGATTCCGTTACCGAGCTCTTCAGCAAGGTAGTAGTCGCCCGTTCCACCATATAGTCGAGACCTTCGGAGACACTGCCGGCAAACGTCGCCGAGCCGCTATAGACCGCCGTAATACGGTGCGTCCCGGCTATCAGCCCGTTCACAGGCAACGTTGCCACCCCCGCTCCGTCCAGCGATGCCGTACCCAGATCGGTATCCCCGTCCTTGAAGGTCACCGTACCGGTAGGAGTTCCGCTTGCTGGAGCCGCTGCTGTAACTACAGCCGTGAACGTAACCGGCTGGCCAAAGACACTAGACGTAGGCAGCGCGGTAACCACTGTCTTTGTGGCTAAGGACAGAACCGCCTGTTCCACAACTGGGGATACGCTGCCCAGATAATCGGCCGAACCGTTGTACTCCGCCGTAATGCTGTGCGAGCCCACCGCCAACGAATCAGAGCTGTAGACCGCCTTGCCCGAACTCAGAGAGGCGACGCCAAGCACATCGGAGCCGTCCTTGAACGTGACAGTCCCGATCGGCGTGCCGGTATCGGCGGAAACGTTGGCCGTCCAGGTGACTCTTTCGCCGTAATCTGACGGTGTCTTCGAGGTGTTCAAGCTAACCGACGTGGATGACTTGATGACCGTGCTATCCAAAGCCGTATTATTATCCAGGTTGACATCCCCGCCACCGGAGACGACAGCCCGGTTCGTTACCGTCGAGGCCGCATCCTCCTGTACATTCACGGTCAGCACGATGGGGTCAAAGCTTTCCCCCGGTTCCAATGCTTTCCCCGAAGTACACTTCGTCGGTTCTTGTCCATATTCGCAGGACCAGCCGGCAGCTTCCACACTCAAGAAGGTTAGTCCCGCCGGGAGCCAATCTTCTATCGTAATCCCGCCGCTTGTCGATGCCGAGCCCACGTTCGTTACCGTGATTGTATACGCGCCGGGTTGCCCTTTGCGGAAATTGCCCGTATGCGTCTTCGTGATCGCCAGATCAGGCTGGGGGGCAACCGTGACCAGGAACGTATCCGTCATCGAGCGAAGGGCGCCGCCGACCGGATGACTGACCGTGACGGTAATCGTCGCACTCCCGCTTTGTCCGGGGGCCGGCTTAACCGTGAGTGTCCGTGCCCCTCCGCTGCCCGAGACGGCGAGATTCTCCGCTGCATTGGGAATAAGCTGCGGATCGCTCGAGACTGCGGTGACCGTATCCACACCGAGATCGGCATCTCCAATGTGAAATTCTATCTGCCTGGCGCCGCCCATTGCCATGGAAACATCCTGCAGATCCTCAACGCTCGGGTGTGCTTCGAACGCCCCGATATCGACAGCGGACGCCGTGTCGGCATCGGCCGCATCGGCTGTACGGGCGAATGCCGTACCCCGCTGGTCGGCCGCTCCCGGCGCCTGGGCAGCTGTACCCGCATCGAGCGCAGGGCTGCCGGCCAGCAGCGCGTGGGTCTTGGTCGGACCGCCGTTATCGGCAAGCGCACCGAGCCGCAGATCGCTGACACCGGTTTGGTTCCCGGCCGCCCCGGTGACGAGCCCGCCGGATCCGCCGGTACCGATTAAGTTATAGCTGCTTCCCCCAGCGGCCGATCCGAATATATCGCTTGCCGCCTCGGAGCCGAGACGGTTGCCTGCCACAATGGTATTGTGGAGCAGCGGAGCGGCCGTGCCGGCCTGGACCCCGATCCCCCCGCCGCTGCCGGAAGCATTATTGTCCGAATCCGCCGTGTTTCCGTAGATCGTCGCATTGCGGACAAGGTAGGCGCCTTCCCCCGCGTAAGCCAGCTGCAGACCGCCCCCCCCCTTCACGGCCGCATTGCCGCTGACCGTGGAATTATCCAGGTTCAGCTTGGATATGGAATAGACACCTCCGCCGAGACCGTCCAGACTGCTTCCGGCTGTTCCAATTGCAGAGTTCCCTGCAATGGTGCTGGAAAAGATCGTACGCTGACCGCCTCCTATAAGGAAGAGGCCGCCCCCGCTCCCGGCCGTTGCCGTATTGTTTTCCACGGTCGTGTCCGTCATGATGAAAGGCGTTACGCCCTCCACAAAAATCCCGCCCCCGCGGTTATATGAGGTGTTGCCGTCGATCCTGCTCTTGTCGACGAGGAGCTTCCCCGCCGGATTGCCGCCCGACAGATACAAACCGGCTCCGTTCCCGCCTGCCACCACGTTATGGTTATTCGTGATCACGGAATTATAGATGCGAATCGTTCCGCTGCCTGAATCGGCGGCAATCCCGGCGCCATACTCATCCGTCCCACGTCCGTAACGGACAGTCAGCGCCTGAATCGTTACGTTCGTGTTCAGGTCGAGATTGGGATTGATATCGATGACCCGGTCAATGCCCGTGCTGCTGCTCTCACCCGCCTGGATCACCGTCGCTGCAGGATCACCCTCTGCATTGCCACCCGCACCTACAAGCACGAGATCCCCCAGAATATCCAGATCCCCTGTGGTTGCTCCATTTTCCCCTGTTCCGCCCAAGATAAGCGTATATACGCCCGGACCCACGTTAATGGTATCCGCCCCTGGGAGAGCATTGGACTCCATAATCGCCGCACGGAGCGTGCATTTCCCGGACGCATCGGATGCATCGGCGCACACCCCGTTGCCTGGTGCAGCGTCAACGGTATCAGCTGTATGATTGACGGTAAAAGTCGCGGCCTGAGCGCTTTCATCCGGCACAACCAGGAAAACCAGCACCGCCCATAAACAAAATAAACTCCACCGCATCAGACGAAAGGCCGCCGAAGCGGCCGATGCGGCATTCGGAGCAAGTGTCCGATTCAAATGTGTGACCTCCCTGGTCCTCCCGGTCACCCTTCAATCCGGCACCGGGATCTCAACTATTGGCTCAACGGATTAGCTACGCTGCGGGAATATGCCCTGCAAGGCGATGATGTAATTCACCCCAAGGTAAGGCTGCCGGTTGTTGTGCGGCTGGTTGCCTCCCGCAATGCCCAGCGCCTGCGGGCTCATTGGCGTGTCCGGCGCGGCAGCGGCATAAGCGGCAGGCCCCTGCCGGCCCCCCGTCTTCGACCAGACCGCTCCTTCCGGGCTGGACTGCGTGGATGAAGAATGGGCTGCCGCCAAGTGCGTGTGATAAGGCATCTGCGAATTCAACAGCGTAACCGCTGCGCTGCCTCCCGCCTCTCCCTGCGTCCGGTTCGTTAACCCCGGGCCTTGACCGAAGCCGATAGGGGCCCGGCCCATAAGGTTCGGAAGCGCGAAGGTCGTCTTGCCGTCTCCGCCGTACATCGTGCCAAGCAGAGAGAACAGCGCGGTGTTCTGGGTAAGGGGAATCAGCTGTCCGTTACAGAAAGCCCAGTTCTTCGGCGGAAAATTCCCCGCAAACATCCGGATTTCACCAAGAAACGGTTCCAAAACGATATCCACTCCTTTCTCTCGGTAAATTTATTAGTTTCTGGATGGATATATCCCTTCGACGCAGATGCAAAATTGAACTACTCCGTAGGGCTGCATATTGGTGTGAGGCTGCGAACTTCCAGCGGAAGACAGTGCGGCGGAACCCATAACCGTGTTCGGAGCCGCCGTATCATAGCCTGCCGCCGTCTGCTTAGCCCAGACGGCACCTGCCGGCTGATTCGTCGAAGCTTCGGAAGAACTCGCCATGATTTGATGCGTATGAGAGGGCAATTCGTTCAATGTCAACGTATGGGCTTCCTCACCCGCGATCATGCCGAGTGTGATATCTGTGCCCACGTGGACGGGCACCCGGCCCCGAAGATCAGGCAGCGCAAAGTTGGTCTGCCCGTTCCCGCCGTAATAGGTGCCAAGGATGGAGAACAAGGCCTGGTTCAGATTAATCGCCAGCAGCTGACCGTTACACGGCATCCATCCTCTGGGGGCATAACCGAAAGAGAATGCCCTGATCTCGCCTATAAAATCTTCGCTCATTACCGCATGCTCCTTTGCCAAAAAACTTCAATGTACTAATTCTGAGACGGATAAATCCCCTCGAGGGATATGATAAAATTGACCGCGAGATACGGCATCATGTTGTCATGCGGCTGATTCCCGCCCGCAGGGGATACCGCTGCCGGATGCATGGTTCCGCTGGGTGTACCGCCGGGTACCGCATAAGGATTGACTGCGGAGGCCGCCCACAGACCGCCTGCAGGACTGCCGGTCGTACCCGGCTCCTTCTGTGCCCGCACCGGGTGGGTATGCGACGGAATGTTCCCCTGGTTGAGCGTCACGTTCTCCACACCGCTGGTCTGCCCAAGGGCAAAGCTGCTCTGCGTCATGGGATTCTGACCCTGGTGGACCGGAGCTCTGCCTCGCAGGTCCGGCAGGGCGAACGTCGTCTGTCCGTCGCCTCCGTATGTAGTGCCGATCAATGTGAATAGGGCATCATACTGCGAAATCGGCAGCAGCTGACCATGACAAAAGGCCCAGCCAACCGGAGCAAAATTGCCGCCGAACATTCGAATCTCGCCAATATAAGCTTCTGACATGGAATCACATCCTGATCTTGATTTTTATTCCTCTTTCCGGGTTTCAACCCAGTCCCCGGGCATCCCCTTTAAAAGCAATCGGATGACTGCGTTTACAACCGGGTCCTCCAGAAGATGGACATCCTGCAGCTCATCGTGGCCGGCTTAACCGAGAGAATGCCCAGTTAAGGCTTCCACCGCATCTGGTGATAGACTGAGGGCTGCCCCACGGTCTCGAACCCGAGCCGCTCATACAGCCGGGCCGCTGGGCTGCCCTCCAGCACGCTCAAACGGATGCACCGGCCTGCGGCTCCCGCTTCCATCTGAAGCTCCCGCAGAAGCTGCGTTCCGATCCCCCTGCCTCGCCAAGCCGGCAGCAGCGAGAGATCGACAAGCCTAAGGTCGTCCCCGCTCCGGTCAATCCGCACATGGCCTACGCGTTGCTCCTCATGAACGATGATCCGATGGTCCGACTCCGGATACTGCGACCGGTAAGACTGCTGCTGAAGCCGGTACTGCATGCTCAGGAACAGGTCCCTTGCCTGCGGTTCCCAGCCCCAGGTATCCAGCTCCTCCTGCCGTGAACCGGCATAGAGCGAATACAGCAGGGCCTCGTCTTCCGGACGAACCGGTTCCATCCTCAATAGTGCCCCTCCTTATACGGCAGCCGCCGTGTATCAAACTCCGCCGCATGAAATCAGGGCGAATAATTTTATGGTATGAGTCCTAGTTGTGGTTGGATATTTATGCTAATCTATTATATATGAAAGCAGGCCGATCCTACTATATATTTTTCTTCATCTTCCACCATACGACACGATAAACCATTAATCGACAAAAGGAGAGCATATGAGTACCAATAAACCCATTTCCAGACGTCATTTCCTTGCCTACCTGGGCACGGGGGCTGCCACACTTGTCACGGCAGCTTCAGGGCTCGATTCTCTTCTTACCGGCAGCGGCACGGCCAAGGCGGCCTCTTCTCTGTTCGACCAGGAGACACCGGTAGTAACCTCCGGTTCCCTCGCAGGCAAGCCCGTCTCCACCGACGAGCTGACGCTTCCCGGAGGCTTCCAGTATGACGTCATTGCGGCGTACGGGGACGTCATCAATACAAAAGGCGATACCTTCGGCTATGACAGCACCTCCGCGGTATTCCTGCCGGAGAACGGGTCACGCGTCAAAGGTCTTCTGTACGTCGACCACGAGACCTCCAGCCCGCAGTGGGCGCACGGCAGCCGCAGTGAAGGCGTATACACGGCAGGGCAGATCAACAGCTCTTTGTACAACCAGGGAGCGTCCGTCCTGGAAGTGTACCGCGGTGCGGACGGGCGGTGGCGGATGGACACCGCTTCCCCTGCGGCAAGACGCATCACCGGTCTTGACCCGTTCGAGCTGACCGGACCCGCCCGCGGTGCGGCTGCCGTGCGCGGCGCCGTCCAAGTGCAGGGTACGCTCGGCAACCGTACGGGCGCCGTGACCTTGTGGGGAACGGTGCTGACCTCCGAGGGCAGCTGGGACGGCACCTGCCACGATGCGGGGCTGGACCCGAGCCATTACGGCTGGGCGGCGGAGATCGATCCTGCAGATCCTGCCTTCAAGCTCCGCAAGCATACCGCGCTCGGGCGCTTCCGCCACTCCGGCGCACCGATGAAGCTGACTCGGGACGGACGCGCTGCCGTCTACATGGGCGACACGGCCGCCGAGTCGCCGCTGTTCAAGTACATAAGCCGCGGCCGGTTCGATGAGAATCGCGGCACGGCCAATTCGGATCTGCTGACGGACGGTGCCCTGTATGCGGCGGATCTGGAGAACGGGCGGTGGATCGAGCTCACAGTCGACGCGGTGAAGGAAGTGCTGCGCTCCCCGGGCCTGGATCTGCCGCATGCGGTCAAGTATACGCAGGAGCAGCTTCAAGCTCTGTTCCGGGAGCAGGCGGACGTGCTGGTTCATGCGGCCGAGGCGGCCCTCCTGCTGGGGGCGACACCGCTTGGCCGCCAGGGCGATGCGGCGCTCCATCCGCTGGACGGAAGCTTGTACGTATCGCTCGTGGACACCAGCGTGCACGGCCAGATTCTGCGGATCGTGGAGGAGCAGGGAGATGCGGGAGCATCCGCATTCGAGTTCGAGATCACGGCTACCGGCGGTCCGCAGAGCGGGTTCACTTCGCCCGGGCATCTCGCCTTCGACCGCAGCGGCCGGCTCTGGATCGCCGCGGATGTGGCGCCGGACCGCCTGCTGCGCTCCGCCTTCCGCCGGTACGGCAGCAACGGTCTGTATGTGCTCGATCTGAAGGCACCGGCCGGCAGCGGGGTCACACCATTCGCCTCCGCGCCCGTCGGAGCGGCCTTTGCTTCGCCGGCGTTTACGCCGGGGGAGCAGACGCTGTTCCTGTCCGTGCAGCATCCAGGCGCTGCCTCGGGCGAAGGAACGCCGCAGGTCAGCTCCTGGCCGCATCTGCCCGGAAGCACCGCTCCCCGCTCGGCCCTCGTGGCCGTCAGGGGCTAAGGCCGTCAGCACTCAGGATGGCAGCCTTCCTGCCCATCCAGTACCCCGGCCTGCGGCACCCAAACAAATAAGGAACCGGAGAGGCTTTCGCTTTTCAGCTTTTCAGCTTTTCAGCGGCAGCTCCGGTTCCTTGATATACCCGCATTCGGGCTATGATGTCAGCCGCTCCTTCGGGAGCGGCTTTTTGGATTTTATGCCTGGCTATCGCGGATCCGCCACTTCAGGGCCCAGCGGTCCATCTCCTTCAGCACCCCATGGAAATCCTGCCCCTTCTCGGTCAGCGAGTACTCGACCGTGACGGGCACGGTCGGAAACACCTCGCGCCGGACGATGCCGGTCTGCTCCAGATGGCGCAGCGTATCGGTCAGGGATTGGGTTTTGACCACAGCGACACTACGCTGCAGCTGCTTGAACCGCTGCGGTCCCTTCTGCAGTTCATCAATCACGAGGAACGCCCATTTGGCACCGAGAATTTGGAGGACGTCGCAGATGTTCGAGTGCTTCTGTACCTCAGGACAAGACTGCTCCATACCATCACCCGCTTACTAAAGTATAGTTAGTCAAAATAACAGGACAATGTCCAAAAGCTTTGCCTTCTTACCAGAATATAGCAGCTGTATTATACTGTCAATCAAACGAGATCCATCGGATTCCAGCAGGACCGCAGTGCCGGAACGTCCGAAATCGAAAGGATGATGGTTTATGAACCGACTGCCTATTCTGATGCTTGCCCTTGGCGCCTTCCTGGTGGGAACGGCTGAACTTGTGGTAGGAGGCGTCCTGCACGCCATGGCCGAAGACCTCGGCGTCTCCATCGCACTCGCCGGCCAGTTCATTACAGCTTATTCCCTCTCTTTTGCCCTCGGAACCCCCATTCTCATCGCCCTGACCTCCCGTCTCGGCCGCAAATCCCTGCTCCTTGGCTCACTGGCCGTTTTCATCGCCGGCTCTCTTCTCTCCTGGGCCAGCACTGGCTATGCCCTCATGCTCGTCTCCCGGATCATCCTGGGCTTGAGCGCAGGCGTCTATACGGTCGTCGCGGTCTCCTCGGTCACCAAACTGGTGCCCCCGGAGCGGATGGGCGGCGCCATCTCCATGATCGCGCTCGGCTTCGGAAGCGCCATGGCCCTCGGCGTGCCCATCGGGATCGCGATCACCGGGTGGTGGAGCTGGCAGGCCATCTTCGCCGGTCTGGCCGCAGTCAGTCTCGCCGTCACGCTGCTGCTCCTGCGGCTTCTCCCCCAGATCGAAGGCGATGCGCCCGTCCCGTTCCGCCAGCGGTTCTCGGTGCTCGGCAATCCGGTCATTCTGAGCGGCCTGCTCATCTCCCTGCTGCAGAACGGCAGCAATTCGGTGTTACTGACGTATCTCACCCCTTATCTGCAGGAAGTTCTTCATCTGGACGCTTCCCTGCTTGGGGCCGTCATGCTGACCCTTGGGCTGGTGGGCATGCTCGGGTCGCGGCTGGGCGGGATCGGGGTTGACCGGTGGGGCAGCGTGTTCATGCTCGTCTCCACCATCGCCTTTGCAGCCGTCACTCTCGGGCTGCTCCCTTTGGTCACCGCCTCGCTGACCGCCGGCCTCCTCCTCGTCGTGCTCTGGTTCAGCTCCCTCTTTATGAGTGCGCCGGCCCTTCAGACCTACTTCATCCAGCAGGCGCCCCAGTCGAGCAATCTTGTGCTCAGCCTCAATCTGTCCGTGATTCACCTGGGACTTGCGGCAGGTGCCGGTGCGGGCGGGGCTGCTGTCAACTGGGCGTCCACCGTCCACTACAACCCTTGGATCGGCAGTCTGGCGGCCCTGCTCAGCCTGCTCGCCGCCTTCGTCTCCTTCTCCCTGCGCAAAAGAAAAGCCGGCGGCGGGGCCCTCACCCGGGCCGCTGCCCGTACCTGACACCCATTCGTGCATGCGCCAAAAAGCCTCCGCCCCATTGGGCAGAGGCTCTCTGCATTCCCGAAACATCTCCCGCTACCCCGTGACCGCCGGCTCTTCGGCAGCCTCCTCCTTGCGGCGGGACGGCAGGGTCAGGACGATAACGGTAAGAATAATGCACAAGCTCCCCAGCAGCTGCACCGCATCCATCGGGATGTGAAGGAACAGCGTACCGACCAGCACGGAAGTCAGCGGCTCTGCGCTGCTCAGGATGCTTGCCTTGGCGGCCGTCACATAGCGAAGGCTCTCTAGGAACAGGAAAAATGGGATAATCGTTCCGATGATGACAATGAAAGCGAGCAGACCGCCCATGTACAGCGAAGCCTGGCTCCAGTCGAATACCCAGGGGGGATGCAGAATGGAAAGTCCCGTTCCCCCGATGATCATGCTCCAGCCGACGACAGGCACCGAGCCCCAGGCGGCGATCAGCCGGCCGGGGTAGAGCGTGTAGAACGCCGCAGCGAGCGCCGTCACGATCCCCCATACGAAAGCTTCCACCGACATGGTCAGGGAGCCGAAAGAGCCTCCGGTCGTCATGAGGAAGATGCCGATCAGCGCCAGCGCGAAGGCCGACAGCTCCCGGCCGCCGGGCATCCGGCGCCGGTGAACCGACACGTAAGCGATGATGAAGACCGGCCCCAGGTACTGGAGCAGGGTAGCGGTGGCCGCATTGCCCTTGTCAATCGCTTCGAAGAACGTATACTGCACCCCCAGCATGCCGACCAGCCCGAAAACGAGCAGCGAACGGCGGTCCTTCTTATGCGACCATACAGAGAAGGTGCTCTTCACTCCCTGCAGCAGACTATGCAGCAGAATCATCAGCCCTCCGGCGCACAGCATGCGCACGGATACGAGCCAGCCGGGAGTCGAATCGAAATGCGAGAAAAACAGCTGCGCCCCGATGCCCGACAATCCCCAGGCAACGGCCGCGGCTAATACCATGATGACGCCCTTGTTCTTCATGCCTCTTCCCCCTTAGATATCCTAGTAACATAACATGGAGGGGAAGAATTGAGTAGGCCCTTTTTACTTATATTGGATGCTCCCGGACAAAGACAGGTCCTAGACGTTTCCGCCAACCTTCACTTCGGCGCGCTGCGGCTTCTCCTTGTACGCGGACGGCGGCATGCCGACGTACTTCTTGAACTTGCTGTGGAAGTAGTCGACATTGGCATAGCCGACGAGCTGGGCGACCTGGTGCACCTTGAGCCCTTCGCCGAGCAGCTCGATCGCCCGCCGGATGCGCACCTTGTCGAGATAAGTGTGGAAGCTGTCGCCGGTGTAGTTCTTGAAGAGCTTGCCGAGATAGCCGCTGTTGTATTTGAACAGCTCCGCGAGCGTCTCGAGCTTCAGGTTCTCGCTGTAGTGCCGCTGGATAAAATGCAGCATCTGCTTCAGTACCGGCTCGCTGCTCGTGCTGCCGGCCGCGTCGATCAGCTTGTCGAAGGCGCTGCCCACATAGCGGAGCAGGTCTTGATAGCTCGGCTGCTCGTAGATCCCCGTCACGACCGGCATGCCCTCCTGGACGCGGGGCATCCCCGCAGTCCCGTCGGCGGACAGCTTGCCGAGCACCACCGTGATCAGCTGGGCGAATTGGGTCTTCACCGCCTGCTCCGCCGGATCCTGGCGCAGCATCCAGCGCCCGGCCTCGGCCAGTGCGTCCCTCACCCCCTCCTTGTCCCCGAGGTCCAGGGCAAAGTAGAGCTTCTCGGCGCTCTTCTCCGCAGCGGCCGCCGCCTTCTCCGCGGGCTCCGCCTCCGCAGCCAGCAGCTCCTCGACTTCCGCGCCGAGCCGCGTATGAATCTCGGCGCCGCCCAGCAGGAAGCGCTGCCCGAGCAGCCGGCACGCCCCCGCGTAGGAGGCCGCCAGGCCCTCCGGGCTGCCTGCCGCCGGACCGGCCGCTGCCGTGAAGGTCAGGCCCAGCGCGCCGAGTCCCTCGCTCAGCTCATCGTAGAGCCGCTGCCGGACCTTCGGCATGCCCGGGTTCTCGTAGAGCAGCAGGCCGATGTAAGGCTCCGCCGGGAACACGAAGCCGCAGCCGCACGTGTCGAACGCCTCCGTCAGCCAGCTCTTCGCGGTCCCATAAGCTTCCGCCGCCGTAGGCGCCCCTCCCGCACCGGCACTCGCACTCGAGCTCACCGCCAGGAGCAGAATGCCGCAGATACGGCCCTGACCTCCGGTCAATTCCTCCAGCTCCTCGGGTCCCACGCCTTCCGCTGCCGCACCGCCATGCAGTACGGCCCGCAGCAGCTCTTCGCGGCGCTTGGAGCGGCTGAGCCGGGCCGTCTGCGCCTTATCCTCCATCTCGGCGGCGATCCGCTCCAGCTCCCGGTGCATCTCCTCCTCATCCACGGGCTTCAGCATGTACCCGTTCACGCCGCACCCGATGGCCTGCTTGGCATACTGGAAGTCCGCGTAGCCGCTCAGGACCAGGAACCGGCATACCGGGTCCGTCTTCCGGATTTCGCCGAGCAGCTGCAGCCCGTCCATGCCCGGCATTTTGATATCGACCACCATCAGGTCCGGCGCCAGCTCCGCGTGCAGCCGCAGCCCCTCCCTGCCGTTCGCCGCGTCGCCCGCCACTTCAAATCCGTACCGCTCCCAGTCGATCAGCGTGCGAAGCCCTTTACGGATCGCGAGCTCATCATCGACAATCACGACTTTCTTCATCACGTTATCCCCCTATCGGTATCATAAAATGGATGCGGCTGCCGGCATCCGGCCCGCTCGTAATCTGCAGCCCGTACCCTTCGCCGTAAGTCAGGCTGAGCCGCTGGTGCACATTGCGCAGCCCGATCCGGTGCTCCCCTTCGCCGTCACTGTCCGCCAGCGATCGTTCGATGAACGCCATGCGCTCCGGAGGGATCCCGAGGCCGTTGTCGATCACCTCGACCCGCAGGTGGTCGTCCTCCAGCTTCGTCCGCACCTCGACGACGCCACCCTCTTCCCGGCTCTCGAGGCCGTGGATGATCGCATTCTCCACGAGCGGCTGGATCATCAGCGGGGGCAGCGGGACATCGCGCGCCAGCGGGTCGAGCTCGAGCTTGAACGTCAGCCGGTCCTCGAAGCGGAACGTCTGGATCTCGAGGTAGCAGCGCACGATCTCCAGCTCCTCGGTCAGCGGAATCCGCCCTCCGCCGATCTCCAGATTTTTGCGGAGCAGCTTGCCGAGGGACCGGACGATCGCGGCAAGCTCGGCCTGACCCTGCATATGGGCTTTCATCCGGATCGACTCCAGCGCGTTGAACAGAAAATGCGGATTGATCTGGCTCGCCATCATCTTCAGCTTAATGTCCCGCTGCTGCAGCTCGAGCTGGCTTTTTTGGCGGTTGGACTCGCTTACTTCTTCCATCAGCTCCCGGATGCTCTCCACCATGTAGTTGAACTGGCGCGACAGCATTCCGATCTCGTCGTTCCCGTCGATGGTCGAGGCCACGTTCAAGTTCCCCGTGGACACCTGCACCAGCTGCTCCTTGAGCCGGAACAGGCGGCTCGACAGCAGCTTCGAGGAGAAGTAGATGAGCACCATCGCGATCGACAGGCTGGTCAGGATAATAATCAGGCCCATCAGGGAAATCCGGTTGGCTCCGCTGACGATGCTCTCAATCGTAAATATCGACACGATCTTAAGCCCGTTGCCGCTCGCTTCAGGCAGCAGGTCTTCGACGAGCACCTTCGACGGCTTCCCTCCGAACACGGCTTCATAGGTTCCGGTCATCATGTTCAGGAAATCGGGTCCGAGCTGCAGCTCCGCCGCATTGCGTCCGACCCACGCCGGGTTCTTCGCGGCCACGACATACCCCCGCTCATCCAGCAGCATCGTATCGAACGGCTCCTGCCGTACCATGGCATTCAGGGAATCGGCATTGACATTGATGACCAGCACCCCCGAGGTCCGGTAGTCATGGAACACCACGCGCCGCACCAGGCTGAGATACTTCTGACTGTTCTTCGTCTCGTCCTCGATATAATGCCAGGAGATCGTATCGCGGTTGTTGCTCATCGCATGGCGGTACCAGAAGGATCCCATCGTCTTCGTGTCCGGCTGGATAAAATCCCAGTTGTCGATCAGCGTCGGATTCGTCGTATAGAATCGGATGTTGACAATCTCCTTGTACAGCTTCATGTATTCCTTGAATTCGGCGTAGTTCCGGTAGGCCTCCACCACCTCATAGGTTGAGTCGTAACGCGTGTTGACGAGCGTGCTGAGGCGGGGATCCACCAGCAGCTTGTTCGATACCTCGATCGGCATCCGGATGATCTCGAGCGTACGCTGCTTGATTTTATCCACGTTGTTCGAGGTCTGCTGCGTCGCGTGGTCAAGCACCGTCTTGCGGAACTCATAGGTCAGAAAGCCGCCGACAAGCATCACGGGAATAAAGACGACGAGGATAAAAGCAAGAATGAGCTTGTTGCGGATATTGATGTTGTTGGACCAGCGGATAAGTGCTGTAACCGGATTCATGTGAAGTCACCTCAAGAGCCGGACGTTTGCGCCCCGGCATCCGGGGAGGAAAACCAGAAGCTCTTGGTAACGCTTACTACAGCAGATGCGCTGGGCTTTCCGTACGTCCGGTGATGTTACCCTGATTATACCTTAGTGCGTCAGCCTTCGCCTACGGGCCGATCTATGCATCTTTTCACCTGCAAATTAGACATGAGGAGGCCGGCAGCCGGCCTCTCCCTCCCGGCCCCATGACAAAAACCCCCGGTCCGCCTCGGGCGGAATCGGGGGTTCGGTAAGTGAGCCTTGCGGTCCACCGTACAAACTTAGAAGCTCTCGTTGATGACAACATTGTCGAGCGGCAGACGCTCAGTCGCACGGGCAGGGCTTGCCGCTTTGCCGATCGGCAGAAGCATTACCGGTACATAGCGCGCAGGAATCTTGAACTCCTGGATGAGAGCCTGCGGGTTGTAGCCGCCCATCGGTACGGTGTCGTAGCCTTTGGCACGGGCCGCCAGCATCAGCTGCATAGCCGCCAGGGATGCGTTGCGGATCGCCTCGTCGCGGGCAACGGCCGGATTGTTCTCATACGCGCCGTTGATCTGGCCGACCATCATGTCGCGGATCTCCGGCGTCGCGGATTCATAGATCTTCGGAGCGATAAGGTTCGCTTCCAGGTCGCCGAGCACCACGACAACGACGGAAGCGTCGGATACCTGCTGCTGGTTGAACGCGATCGGCAGCAGACGGTCCTTGTTCGCCTGCTCCTGAATCACGAGGAAACGCCAGTGCTGCAGGTTCCACGAAGAAGGTGCGCTGTGCGCCAGGGAGAGGATTTCATCCAGCTCGGCTTGCGGGATGACTACGTCACGCTCGTATTTGCGTACGGAATGGCGGGACAGAATCGCTTCTTCCGCGCTGATGGTTTGGTTTACTTGGCTCATTAGGCTCACTCCCAAATCTTGTTTTTTTCATCATATCCCAATCACTTACTTTTGTAAAGTATATAATGTTTTGTAAATTTTATTTTACAAATCACACCAGCCCAGGGGCCATACGCCTTTCCTACTTTGACCAGCGGAGCCTGTTTTTATACGGGACCCTCTCCGGCGTCCCTTTCACCGAATGAAAAAGAAAAGGCGCCGGACCGACGCCTTGAACCTTACTAGGATGAACTTCGCTGATCGTCTTCCGGATGCACGGGCAGATACAAGGTGAACCGGCTGCCCTTTCCGGGCTCGCTCTCTACGCCAAGGTGCCCGCCCAGCCGCTTGGCCAGCTCCAGCGAGATGGACAGGCCCAGACCCGTACCGCCGTAACGCCGGGAGATCGACCCGTCCGCCTGGCGGAACGCTTCGAAGATCAGCGCATGCTTGTCCCTGCTGATCCCGATGCCCGTATCGGTCACCGCAAAGGCCACCCAGGACCCCGCCTCTCCCCCGGGCCCTTCATGCTCCTTGCGGATATCCAGCCCCACGCTGCCCTGTTCGGTGAATTTGACGGCATTGGTCAGCAGGTTCTTGAGAATTTGATGCACCCGGGCCCCGTCCGTCCGGATGATCTCGGGAATATCCCCGGCGGCGGTGACGGAGAAGGTGAGTCCCTTTTGCCCTGCGGCCCAGGAGAAGGTATGCTCCAGAATCTGCGCGATCTCGTGGACGGAAACCTCCTCGTGGTGAAATTCCAGATGGCCCGCTTCCATCTTTGAGAGATCGAGAATATCGTTGATCTGCCGCAGCAGCTCTTCGCCGGACGCCCGGATGATGCCGAGGTACTGCACCTCCTCCTCCGTGAAGCGCCCCTCATGCCCATCGGCGGTCAGCTGCGAGAGCGTGATGATGCTGTTCAGCGGCGTCCGCAGCTCATGCGACATGTTCGCCAGAAACTCCGATTTGTACCGGGAGGCCATCCGCAGCTCCCGCGCCTGCTCCTCGAGCGCCGCCTTCGCCCGTTCGAGCTCCTTCTTCTGCCTCATCAGCAGCCGGTTCGTCGCGCGGAGCTCCCCAGTCCGCTTCCGGTCAAGATAGAAATCCCGGAGAATGAACAGGAACAAGGCGCTGAGCAGTGTCCCGAGCGGCAGCGTATACGGCATGATCGTGGTCACATAGATCCATGAGGGGATCGCACCGAACAGCGACAGATTCACTGCATTGAGCACATTGATCGCGAGCAGCGAGATGACGAAGTTCGCCGGATAGCCCACCTGTGTCTGCCGGAACCAGAGGGACAAGCCGGTGGCGGCGAATCCAAGCAGCGACAGATTGAAGAAGCCGGCCAAGGCCGCATAATTCCAGCCGAGGGTCAGGCGGACCAGACCGATGCCGATGCCGACCAATAGAGGGAGCGAAGCCCTCCTGAACACAAAAATGCTCACAATCACCGGCACCAGACGGAGATCGAAGAGCATGCTTTCATTGATCTGCAGACCGAAGAGCATCGTCACCCAGCCGGCGGACACCAGCAGAGCCACCACCAGGGCTTCGCGCGCTCTTGCGGACATGGCGGTCCACCAGCCGAACCGGTCGGCCGTATATTTATACCCCAGGTTCACGAGGTAAGAGAGCGTAACGAGGAGCGAGACATTGACGAAGAATACTTTGGAAAAGGGCATAAGGACCTCCGGGCGGCGGACGGCTCGGAGCCGTGGTTGCCGTTCACTTCCATTATACCCCAGGGATGCTTCTTCAAGAAGCGGGGATGGCGCAGAGGACCGACTGCAGGTTGACGCCCGCATAGGACAATCCGTAATGCCACGGGTGCGGCTCTACCCGGAGCCCGTCCGCGGCTGGGCTGCCCAGGCCGGCTCCCGGTGGAATCGGAGCGGGCCGGTACCCGGCGGCCTGCAGGCGGCGGATCCACTCCGCCGTGCGAACGAACAGCGCCCGGGAAGCCTGCGCCCCGTCAGGCGAAGCCGCTTCGCCGAGAACGGAGGCCAGCCCCGCCCCATAGCGGGCGTGCAGGCCCGAGCGCACGCCCGCCGGCAGCAGGCGGTCGCCCAGCCAGCGGAACAGCGCCTCGTAGTACGGCCAAGCCGCCTCGAAGCGGCCGAGCGGCCCTCCGGCGGCGAAGTCCGCGTCCGGTGCGCTGAGCACGAGCGCCCGCGGGCGCAGGGCGCCTACCGCGGCCAGCTGCTCCGCCTGCGGCGTGAAGCCGGACGGCCCCGCGCCGGGCAGGCCGCAGGCCGCATAGGCGAGCAGCGTCCCGCTGCCGGCGGACAGCTCCGCGGGCCAGGCGGCCGGCAGCGCGCAGCCGTGCAGCGGGAGCGCATGGAAGCGCACCGGCAGGCCGCACGCGGTGCCGGCCCGCTGCAGGGCGCGCTCGCCCGCGAGCAGCGCGGCCGGGTCGGCCTCCGCCGCGTAGACGGCGACCCGGCCGGGTAGCGGGCGGCCGGCGGCGCGCAGCAGCTCCGCACTGCCGCGGCTGTGCCCGCGGTTGCCGGGGCCGAGCGCAGCGGCGCAGCCCGCCGCCGTCCGGCCGGCCGAGCCGCGCGAGCAGCGCCGCCGCCGGCCGTGCGCCGCCGCCTCAGGGCTGGCCCGGCCTGCACGGCTTGCGGGGCCGCGAGGGCGGGGCCGGGCGCGCCGGCGGACGGGGCGAGCCGCTGCAGCATGGCGGACGCCCACAGCGCGGGCAGCCGGGCGCCGTCCGGCAGGGCGCCGAGCCAGCGCTGCAGGCGGCCGGCGGCGTCAGCCGGGCGGACGAGCGCTGCCGCGAGCAGCGACTGCAGCTCGCCGTAAGCCCCGGCGGGCAGGAGCAGCGGCTCCGCCGTAGGTGCGGAGGCCGGCGCAGCGGCAGGAGACTGGGCCGTGAATACCATGCGGCCGGGATTCGGGCGCGGCAGGACGGCGGAGGAGCCTGCGGGAGGCGGGAAGTTCGGGGACATGGTTCTTCTCCTTTACTTGGGGGTTAGGGGACAGGAGACGAAGGGGATTCTGCGAGAATTACACAGCGTTCGTGCTATTGCAGGGTAAGGTCAGGCGGGGCGGTTCGGGCTGAACATGGTTTCGCTTGCAGCGTAAACCCGGAAGGAATTATTCAGGCGAAGGGATCAGCGTGAAGGAGCCGACAACCGGCAGCGGCCGGCGCTCTCCCCTTGCGGCCTTCACCATGCCAAGCACGGCAAGGACGAGAACAGCCAGGTTCGTGACGGGCATAAGCAGCCAGCCGATGACGGGGATCAGGCCCAGAATAATATTGAATGCCATCGCGGTCAGCAGCAGAAGAAGTCCCTGGTTCGCATGATACATGGCGAAGCGGGAGTCTTTGGCGGTCAAGAGCGGCAGGAAAAACAGAATGTAGGCCAGCACGGCGGACGTTTTGTTCCGCTCGATGTCTTCCTTCTCGGAGATCGGTCGGCCGGGTTCCATCGGTTTCATGAGTTGACACCTCTTCATTTCAAGTTTGGCCGGCATGCGGGAGGAAGGCTGGCAGCGAACCGTTCGCTCAGGATAGGGAGCGCCAGGCCCGGCCGCTTCCGCAGCAGCTGCGGCTTACGCTATTTATCATAGGACCGGCCCGGTCACAATGACCAGTTACCGGCATCATGGGGGCAGTCATATTTTTTCGGAGGAGAGGGCGGCCGGGCATTCATTTCGTCCCTAGATTGCTCTATAATGGAAGCATGAATGGAGTGAAAACCATGAACAGCGCTACGACCATCGTCCTGGCGGACGACCAGACCCTCATGCGTGACGGGCTGCACACGATCCTGACCCTCGAAGATGATCTCGAGGTCGTAGGTACGGCCGAGAACGGCCAGCAGGCCCTTGAGCTTGTGGAGCAGCTGCGTCCGAATCTGGTGCTGATGGATATTCAAATGCCGGTGATGAACGGAATTGAGAGCACGAAGCGGATCAAAAAGCAGTTTCCCGAGACGATCATCCTCATTCTCACCACCTTCGCCGAAGACGACTATATTGTGGAAGGGCTTGCGAACGGCGCCTCGGGCTTCCTGCTCAAGGATATGCCGGGAGACAAGCTGATCCAGTCCATCCGCGACTGCGTGAAGGGCCAGCTCATGATGCCTGCTGTGATCGCTTCCAAGCTGGCGGCCCGGCTGTCCTCCGCCTCGGCGGCCGCCACCGCCGAGTTCGACCCGAAGCGGCTCAAGTCGGAGGGCATCTCCTTCACGGAGCGGGAGAAGAACATCATCTCGCTGATGATGGAAGGCAAGAACAACCGGCAGATCGCCGGCCTCCTGTTCATGAGCGAAGGCACCGTGAAGAACTATGTGTCGATGATCTACAACAAAATCGGCACCAACGACCGGACGAAGGCCATTCTTGCCCTGAAGGAATGGATGACTCCGTAATCCCGGCTCGGGCTGCCCCGCTGCCGGACCGCACCACAAAAGACGGCCGTCCCAAGGTACCGGGATGGCCGTCTTTTTTCACGTATGCGTATTTCAATTTGGTTTGTTGATCCCGGCCCCCCTGCTCAGGCATAATGGGCGGTTCGTCCTGCAGTTCGTGCACGAACTTATGACTGGCGTCACTTATCATGTGACTGTCCCATGCTTCATAGTAGAGAGGATACATCTCAAACTGTGCGATTTTTCACAATTCCGCAATCGTGCGCTGCCCGGGCTCCTCGGATTGACCGGATAGCCATTCTACTGTGCGAAGGGGGCCTTATCGTAATGTACTTCCATATCACCGCCTTTTCCCGGCTGGCCCTGACCGCCCTGCTGCTCCTTGTCCTGGCCGCCGCCGGCGCAGGCCTGCTCGGGTTCCTTCCGGTGCCGCCGGCTTCGTCCGGCGGATACGACCTGGGCATGAGGGACGGAGGCTGGTCCGTTCATATCGGGGATCTTCCGGTGCAGGCGGGCCGGGCACCCGACGAATCCGCAGCGGACTGGAAGCCCTGGAACGAGGCAGTCCCGCAGTATGAGGGCAAGCGGTATACCGGGTACCTGTGGCTGAAGCGCCCCCTTCCGGCCGGCGATTGGAAGCATCCCGTGCTGTACGTCCGGGACCTGGCTGCTTATGAGGTCTATCTGGGCGCGCAGCCGCTCGACAGCTCCTTTTCTCTCCTGGAGCTCCAGGCCTCCGGGCCGTCGCTGCGGCAGACCTCTTCCGGCTCCGGCAGCCCCGGCAGCGGAACGCTCCTCGTCCGGAGCTATCAGGACGCCAAGGGAATTCAGCTGGGCCATCTGTCCATCGGCAGTGAACGGGACGTATGGCTCGGGCTCTTCCGCCGCGATCTGAACCACCTGGCACCCGGCACACTGTTCCTGGGTGCTGCGGTTACAGGCTGTCTTCTGTATCTCCGCCGCCGCACGAAGCCTGCTTACTTGTACTTCGCCCTTCTCGCCGGCTCAGCCGCCTTCGGCACGCTGCTCACCACGGAGATGGCCGCTCTGTTCCTTCTTGACCGGCTTCAGGAGCTCGCCCTCCTTGCCCTGCCCGCGGGCGGCTGTGCGCTGTTCGCCCTGCTCGATTCGTTCTGCGGCAGCGGTCCGCTGCGTTTGCGCCGATGGATGAGCCGCAGCATGCTCGGCCTTCTTGCCATCAGCCTCGCGGCATCCCTTTGGGACCGCGTGTTGTATAAAGATACCATCACCCTGGTCTTTCCGCTCCTGTTCCTGGTCTGTCTCCTGCTGTCGGCCTGGCTCACAGTGCAGTCCTACCGCAGCTCCAGGGAGAGGTCGGACGCCTGGCTGCTGGCCGGTTATGGCGTAGGCGCTCTCGCTCTCGTACTGTCCGTGCTGACCCGCCTTCTTCCGGGCACCTGGCGTGATGCCGGTGTTCCATCGCTGGGAGATGCGGCCGACGGAATTTTTCTGACGGTTCTGCTTTTCCTCGTCTGTCTGGGCATGATGCTCCTCCAGCGCTCTTCAGAGGCTTACATCCGGGCTGAACGCTTCCTGGAGGAATTCCAGCGCCAGAATCACATGCTGGCTGCAGCCGGACGGCTGAACGAAGAACGTCTGGCGATAGCCTCGCGGGAGCTGCAGGCGCCGCTGAACGGCATTATCGGCCTGGCGGAATCGCTGCTGGACGGCGCTGCCGGACCCCTGAACCGGACGGCCCGCAGCTCCCTGGAGCTTGCGGTCTCCAGCGGCAAACGTCTCTCCTGCCTGACGCGGGATCTGATCGACTTCTCCCTGGCGAAGCATCCCCAGCCGCTGCGGCGCACGGAGGTCGAAGTGGGCCGCTCCATCCGCCTCGCGCTCGACGTGTTCACTCCGCTGGCCGCCAAAAAGGGCGTCGCCCTGACCGCCTCCCTGCCTGCCGGCCTCCCTGCCGCGTCTGCAGAGGAGAGCCGCCTGGAGCAGATTCTCTACGCCCTGCTCGGTCAGGCGCTTGCCTTCACCTCCGCTGGCGAGATCGGCGTGAAGGCCGGTTCGCGGGACGGCTTTATCGAGGTGACCGTGTTCGGCACCGGGGTGGGGCTGCAGAAGGAGGCACGGGAGAGGATCCAGCTGGCCTTCGGAACGGATACGGTGCCTGCAGAGCGGGCATCACACGAAGGAGAGCCTGCGCTTTCCCTGACCCGAACCCTCGTGGAAGGCTACGGGGGCACACTTGAGGACCGACAGGGGCTGGACCGTATCCTTTTCCGCTTCACCCTCCCCATGTGGGAGAGGACTCCAGGGGTGGTTTCTTCTCCGATTGACGGAGAACGGCTGGTCCGGACCGCCGGGATTCACGCTGATCCTTCGCTGGAAGCATCCGTCTTCTCCGCGGCCCAAGGCCGCCAGGAAGTGTCGGCCGGCCGACACTCCGGAGCCCCCGGGCTGCCGGCGGATTCGCGCAGCCATCACGCCTTCCGGCCGGCGGCACGGATTCTTATCGTGGACGAAGATCCCGTGAACCTGCAGGTGCTGGGCAACCTCCTGGCCCTCCAGCCGTACACGATCGTTCAGGCGGCAAGCGGCCCTGAAGCCTTGGCCTCCATTACGGCCGAGAAGCCGGATCTGCTTCTGATCGACCTCATGATGCCCCGCATGACCGGCTATGACATCATCCGGCACATTCGCCGTCTCTACAAAGCCACCGAGCTGCCGATCCTGCTCGTGACGGACAAAGACCGTGTGGACGGCCTCGTCGAAGGCTTCGAAGCCGGAGCCAACGATTGTGTGACCAAGCCCGTCGTCAAAAAAGAACTGCTCGCCCGTATCGAACAGCAGCTGCAGCTGTACCGCATGCACCGTTCGCTCGAGATGCAGATGGAAGAGCGGACGCTCGCTCATGAAGAGACGAAGCTCAGGCTGCAGGAGTCGATGCGGGAGACGGCCGAAGCGGTCGCCGAGCTCTCCGTGGCGGAGGAGCGGGGCCGTGCGGCCCGCGAGATTCACGACATCGTGGGGCATACCCTGACGACGACCGTGGTCCAGATCGAGGCCGCCAAGCGGCTGATCGCCAAGAACGACGAGAAGGGCTTCCAGAAGCTCGATGTCTCCCAGGAGCTCGTCCGCAAAAGCCTGAACGAAATCCGCCACTCCGTGCACATGCTCTCGGCCAGCACGGCCGACTATGACCTGGCCGCCGCGCTTCGCCAGCTGCTTCACGACACTCAGGATACGTCGGGCATTGAAGTCGAGCACCGCATCTCCCCGATGCCGCCGCTGAGCGCCCTGCAGAAGAAGGTCATCTACCATGCCCTGCAGGAGGGGCTGGCGAACGGCATGCGGCATGGGGACAGCCGGCGCTTCCGTTTCCGTCTCACCCAGGAAGAGCGGGAGCTGCATTTCCTGCTGACCAACGACGGCAGGCCTTATACCGGAGCCCCCATGGGCTACGGCCTTACGGCCATGAAGGAGCGCGTCCAGCAGCTCGGCGGATCGATGAATCTCTCCGCCGGCGACCTGGACGGCTGCCGCCTGGACATCGTGCTGCCGGTCGACTAGCCCGGCGGTATGACGATGAGCTCGGGTGCAGGCTTGCCGCCAAGGCTTCGCCCGGGCCCTGCGGTTTGCAGTGTCGGGCCTCTGCATGCGCAGCAGGACAACGGGAGGCGGCAGCTGGCCCCTGGACCCAGATAGCATCCCCGCCTGCGGCAATCGCCGGCTGTGTCCCGGCACAGCTCTCTGGCCCCAAGCGCTCAACCGCCCGACAGCCTTACGCCCCCGGGCCCCGGGTACCCTCTCATCTATTAGGCAACCCACACCCCTCCTACAGAACAAAGCCTGCGGTCGAGAGTTATCGCGTCTCACCTCCGGTACCTAAGCCGCACAGCAGGCCATATCGGTATGAGCAAACCCTCCAACCTCCGCACCCGTATACACATAGACTGCCCGCTGCTCTCTGCAACCGTGATTAGACGTCCTCTCCGAACCCCACTTCGAGCATCCAACCATCCTACTACCTTAGGATCCGCCGGCGGTACCCTCTCACCTACTAGGCCAATCCCAACTCCTCCTACACAATAAAGCCAGCGGTCGAGAACTATCGTATCCCTCGTCCGGTACATAATCCTAACAGCAGGACATACCCGGCGTAAGTAAACTCTACAACCTCCGTACCCTTCACCTTCGACTGCTCCGGTGCCTCTGTAACCATGATTGGCCGTCCCCCCGCCCCCTCTTCAGCACTCAACCGTCGTATGGCCTTAGCCACGGTACCCCTATCATCTACAGGCAAAAAACCCATTCCCAGAGTTATCGTTTTCCACGTCTAGCACTTCAGCCGCACAGCAGGCCATACCGGCGTGTGCAAACTCTACAACCTCCGCACCCGTTTACACATAGATGCCCCGCTGCCTTCTGTAACCTAGATTGGACGTCCTCTCCGAACCCCACTTCGAGCGTTCAACCGCCCGACTACATTAGGACCCGCCGGCGGTACCCTCTCACCTACTAGGCCAATCCCAAATCCTCCTACACAATAAAGCCAGCGGTCGAGAGCTATCGTATCCCACATCCGGTACATTTGCCTCACAGCAGGCCATCTATCCATCTTGAACTCGACCGTTAAAACCTCGTCAATCCCCTCATCTAGAAAAATACTTGGCCAATCGACAAGAAATCGCTTACATTCCCATGAGGAACCGAGTATAGTAAGAGTATCCTGGAGAAAAGGGAGTGATGGTATCATGCACATGCGATCAAGCGAGTTCTACGAGAACCTGCCTCTCAAATGCTGCGACACCTGCGGCAGTGCGATAGAAGAGATGGCGGACTGCTACAGCAGCACCTGTACGTCCTGCCGGGGTCTTACCTTCTATCCGCTCAGTCCCCTTACCCGTTCCTTGGCCGACCCGACTTATAGCAGCGAATGAATGCGATTTCATATCACGACAGCCCAAAAACGCCCCTGCAACGCAAGGGGCGTTTTCCTATGCCCGGCCTTCTCTGCTCATCGAAGAAGGTGCAGCAGACGGGCAAATAATAGCGGAACTCAGGTGCTTTATTCTGGTCTTCGCAGTCCCTATTCCCCAAATAGCGGAACTGAAATTCGCTATTCTTGCGAATCAGAGGGATTGGGGGCCGACTCAGCCCCCATAAGACACCTGAGTTCCGCTATTGCTCGGGAAATAATGGGAAATAGCCGAATAAGACATCTCAGTTCCTCTATTTCCAAAATTGCTGGGGATGACGCGCTATTCCCAGTCGGCCTAGGTGTGCTGTGCCTTGCATCCCCAGTTCGGTCTACCCATCGCGGCTTCCACGGCGCCACCTCGGACTGCGGCCGAGGCTGCAGTCCCAGTAACGCCTACCAACGCACGCTCCGCCGCAGTGCACGCCCCTGGCTTGCTCAGCCCGCACCAGCCGCCGCGTGCCTACCGGGCCTTGCTCATGCTGAGCTCGGGCTGCGGCCGAGGCTGCAGCGCCTCCCACGCACGCTCCGCCGGCCTCGCGATGCGGAACGCCTCCGCCCGCCCGCGCATATGCGCCAGGCGAGCCGGGTCATGGACCAGCTCAAGCAGCTGGTCCGTCAGGGCACGGCCGCCCTCGGCCTGCACAGCCACGCCCGCGCGCATAAGCACCGCCGCGTTATCCTCCTCTTGGCCGGGGATCGGCTTATAGAGGAGCATCGGCAGCGCTTTGGCCACGGCCTCGGAGGTCGTCAGGCCGCCGGGCTTCGTCAGCAGCAGATCCGCCGCCGACATCCAGCGGTGGATATCTTCCGCGAAGCCCAGCAGACGGACCCGGCCGGAAGGACGGTGCGCCAGCTCCTCTTCGAGCTCGCGCATCACGGCCCGGTTGCTGCCGCAGACAATGACGAGCTGCATGCCGGCGCAGACCGCCTCCGAACGGAGCAGGGACCGGATGCCCTCGCTGAGCAGCCCGCCGCCCCCGCCCATGACAAGCACGACAGGCATGTCCGGCTGCAGACCTAGCTGCTGCCGCACCACCGTGCGGTCTTCTTCCGCGTGGAAGCGCGGGGCCACCGGGATCCCGCTTACCGCAACCCGGGAAGAAGCGATCCCGCGGGCCCGCAGCGCCGAAGCCACCTGCTCCGATCCGACGAGATAGAGGTCCGTTGCCGGATTGAGCCACAGGGCGTGATCCGTATGATCCGTAATCACCGTGATCAGCGGAACGTGCAGCCGGCCCTCTTCCTTGAGGAGCGACACGGCCGCCGCGGCAAGCGGGAACGTGCAGATAATGGCGTCAGGCCGGTATTCGGCCGCAAGACGCATAAGAGCACGCCGTCCCAGCCGCAGGAACAGCGAAAACAAGGGCGACAGCCCCTCGTCATATTTCGTTCTATGATAGAGATATCCGTAGATTGACGGTGTTTTTTCCACCATCTTCAAAAATCCGTACTTGACGACGTGCTGCAGTTGGGGATAGACGCGCTGCATGAAGTCGACGACTTCCGTATCCACCGCTTCACGGGTTCCGAGCCGGGAGGCTTCCGCCAGGGCCTTGGCCGCCTGCCGGTGCCCGTCGCCCAGATTGCCGGAGAGCACCAGCACCCGGACCCGTTCCGCCGTCCCCTTACTCCATTTCATGACCGTACCCCCTGCATAATTTCAGGTACCGCCCTTTTTTCTCTTGTTCAGGACGATTCTGTATCTATTATATTAAACGCATCTGCTATAAAATGCCCCTGCATAAATCTTATTTTTTTCTTAAGGGAGAAGCCCGCCGATGGAGGAGATCAGCGAGTCGGCCAGCGCAGCAGCGAGTGTGACCGCCGACACCGAGGCATAGATCCGGAAAGCGGTCCGTACCCTCGCAGGCAGTTCCCCTATCCGCTTCGGCATCCGAAAGCCATTGACGGTATCGAAGTGAGAGATCGCATCATTGAAAGGCACTCGTTCTTCCGCATCCCATCCTCGGCTTCGATGCGTCTGGGTGGCATGCAGCGCCGGATCCTCATACGGGTTATAGGCACGTATGCTCATCAATCGTCCCCCCTGCCGTTTCCCTCATCGTACCACAAAGCGCCCCGGGTTGCATGGGATCGGAACCTTTTTCCTAAAATTTAATAAAGTTGGATCTTCCTCCCTTGTTTCAACGCCGCCGTTAATTCTTTAAACATAAGTAACAGTCCCAAAGAAACATGAACGGATAGGAAAGGATTTGATCGGCCTTGCCTCATGACCTCAACCCGGCGACACCGGCCCTGCTGGCCCAAAGCGGCCTCTACCCGTCCCTCTTCGAGCATCACCCCGACGCCGTCTATATCCTTGACCGGCAGGGGCGTCATCTTCATGCGAACCCGGCCGCCATGCGGCTTACCGGATACAGCGTGCAGGAAGCCGCCAAGGCGGTAACCGAACAGCTGTCCAGGGACCGGCGGCTGCTCGGGCAGCGGGAGAGAGAGTTCTCCAAAGCGCTGCGCGGGGAGGCCACCTCCCCTTATGTGATGCGGCTGACCTGCAGGGACGGGAGGACGGTCGATCTCGAAGTGACCTACATTCCGATCGTCTCGGACGGGCGCATTATCGGAGCCTACGGCATTGGCAAAGACGTAACGGAGAAGCTGGAGAATGAACGCAAACGCAGGGAGTGCGAAGATCGGTACGAGCTGATCTCCACCCATGCGCAGGATATCATTTCGTATTCGACGCCCGACGGGATCTGCCGGTTCATCTCCCCCTCCGTGAGCAAGCTGCTGGGCTATACGCCGGAAGAGCTGGAGGGCACCCGACTGTCCGCCCTGTACCATCCGGAAGACTATGAAGCGCTCCGGGGGCGTTCCTTCGAAGATGAGGACGTCTTCACCTGCCGGTTCCGCCGCGCCTCCGGGGAGTACATCTGGGTCGAAACGACCTTCAAAACGGTCCGCGGCGCGGACGGGGCCGTCCAATATTACCTCGGGATCGGGCGGGACATCACTCACCGACGGCGGATGGAAGAGCACCTGAAGCACAGCGAGAATAGCCTGGCCGCGGCACAGCGGGTCGCCCGCTGCGGTTCCTGGCATTGGGATGTCTTGTCGGACTCGATCGAGGGCTCGGCGGAGTTTCAGCGGATTTTGGGCCGGGAGGTGCGTTCGTATGGTGTGTTCCTCTCCTGCATTCATCCCGAAGACCGTGACGGAGTCGACCGTGCCGTACGCCTTGCTCTGCAGGGTGCCCCGTTTAACTATGACTACCGGATTGTGCTGCCGGACGGCGAACTCCGCCATATTCATGCCCAGGCGGACATCTGCCGGGGCCCGGACGGCCGGGTCTGCTCCATGATCGGAACGACACAGGACATCACGGAGCGCAAACACATGGAAAACCGCCTGCGGGAGAGCGAGCAGCGGTTCAAATCGCTCTTCGATTACCATCCGTCGGCCATCTATTCGATGGATCTCGAAGGAAGGCTTACGAGCGTCAACGCCTCGCTCGAAAAGCTGGTCGGCTGCAGCCGCGGGGAACTGCTTGGAAGCCCTCATGAGCGGCTCGCTGCCCCCGGTGATCTGGCGAAGGCCTCCGGCTACTTCACCTTGGCCTGCCAAGGAGTGCCGCAGAACGGGGAGATGGTCCTCCGCAGCAGGGAGGGCAGGGACATCGACGTGCAGATGCAGTATGTGCCGATCGTGGTGGAAGGCCGTGTGGTGGGCGTCTACGGCATGGCCAGCGATATTACCGAGCGCAAAAGGCATGTGGTGGAAATCCAGAAGCTGAGCAGCCAGTATACCCTGATTCTGAACTCGGTGGCGGAGGGGATCTACGGGGTGGATCTGTCGGGGCGCGGCGTCTTCCTCAACCCCGCCGCATCCGATATGCTCGGGTATACGCCGGAGGAATTCGAAGGAAGGCCGGTCCATACCTCCGTCCATCATTCGAAGCCCGACGGCAGCCCCTATCCCCGCCGTGAATGCCCCATCTACCTGACGGCACGTGACGGGCTCTCCCGGTATGTGACCGACGAGGTCTTCTGGCGCAAGGACGGCACCTCCTTCCTTGTGGAATACCGCACGCACCCCATCTATGACCAGGGGAAGCTGGTGGGGGCCGTGGTAGTCTTCACCGACACGACCAGCGAGCGGGAGATCATCCAGGCGAAGGAATCAGCCGAGCGCGCAGCCGAGGCCAAGTCCGAGTTTCTGGCCGTGATGAGCCATGAGATCCGCACGCCTATGAACGGCATCATTGGAATGACCGACATCCTGCTCGATACGGATCTGACGGGGGAGCAGCGGGAATACACGGAGATCATCCGCCAGAGCGGCGCCTCCCTGCTGCGCATTCTGGGGGACATCCTGGACTTCAGCCGGATCGAAGCGGGCAAAATGGCGCTCGAGCATCACCGTTTCCAAGTCGAGGACACGGTACGCGAGGTGCTCGATCTCTTCACTCCGAAAGCTCAGGAGAAAGGCCTTCGGCTGCAGGCGGACCTGGAGACGGGCGTGCCGCCGCTGCTCGGCGACTCCACCCGGGTGAAGCAGATTCTGATCAATCTCGTCGGCAACGCGCTGAAGTTCACCGAGAGAGGCAGCGTCACCTTGACGGTCCGCAGCCGCCCCGCCCCGGCGGGATCCCGGATGCTCGACTTCACCGTCGAGGATACAGGGATCGGCATTCCGGCAGGGAAGCTGCACCACCTCTTCCAGTCGTTCTCCCAGGTGCATCCGGCCATGAACCGCAAGTACGGGGGCACGGGCCTGGGGCTTGCGATCTGCAAAAAGCTCGTCGAGCTCATGGGCGGCACCATCGCTGTGGAAAGCACGGAAGGCGCCGGGTCCTCATTCACCTTCACCCTCCTCTTTCCCGAGGAGGGGTCGGAGGCTCCGATGGCGGTGGGCCTGCCGGCACACTCCGCACCGGAAGAGGGCCGCCGGCAGGAGCAGGCTGCAGGCGGGGAGCCCGGAGAAGACGGGCCCGGGAAGCCGCTGCGCATTCTGGTGGCGGAAGAAACCCAGGCCGCGCGGATGCATCTGCAGCGGATTCTGAGCCGCCTCGGGCACACAGTGCATACGGTGCCGAACGGGCTTGCCGCGGTCAAGGCCGTTCAGCGGCAGCCCTATGACCTGCTTCTCATGAGTACGGTGCTGCCGGTCATGGACGGGGTGACCGCCGCTTCCCGCATCCGGTCCCTGCTTCCCCCGGAACGCCGGCCGCTGGTGATCGGCCTGGCGCCCGGCGGAGGGAGAGGCGGGCAGGAGCGGTATGCCCACGCCGGCATGGCGTATGTAGCGGCAAGGCCGCCCGGTACCGCAGAGCTGCGGACTCTGCTTCGCCGGGTCCAAGTGCGGCATGTGTAAGCGTCGTTACATCACTTTTTTCGTTCCGTTGTGCCTTGCACAAAGGTCACATTCAAAAAGGATGTAACTCCTCGGTAATTAGAGCATTGCGTTCCCTTGCCTTGCACAAAGGTCACATTCAAAAAGGATGTAACTCCTCAGTAATAAGAGCATTGCATTCCCTTGTGCCCTGTACAAGGGGTCACATTCAAAAAGGATGTAACTCCTCGGTAATTAGAGCATTGCGTTCCCTCGTGCCTCGCACAAAGGTCACATTCACAAAGGACGTAACTCCTCGGTAATAAGAACATTGCATTCCCTTGTGCCCTGCACAAAGGTCACATTCACAAAGGGAGTAATTCCCCCGGCAAAAGAGCTATAGGCCGACAAACGGAGCTACTTCCCTCCGGCCGGGGCCGTTACTTCCAGCTCTTTCATCGCGTTCTTCAGCCCGGCGTTCAGGGCGGCGGTGTCCACAGCCCCCGGACGTTCGTCGGTGAGCCGGTACTTCGCCTTCAGCCGCAGGATCCGGGTGACGCTCTCCTTCAGCCTTGCTTCCGTAATGACCCCCTCCTGCACGGCGCGCTTCACGGCGGAGAACACGGCCGTGCCGGCCTCGTGTCCATGCCCGACGAGCAGCACATCTACACCTGCCGCCACCGCCTGCACACCCGCCTGCCCGAGATCGTAGCGCTTGGTAATGGCGCCCATCACGAGGTCGTCGGTTACCACGACGCCGCCGAAGCCCATCTCCTCCCTGAGAAGGCCCGTCACGATCCGGCGGGAGAGCGAGGCCGGCGCTTCCGCATCCAGCTTCGGCAGGAGAATATGAGCGACCATGACGGCATCGGCCCCGCTTGTTATCGCTTCGGCGAACGGCTTCAGCTCCAGCTTCCGCAGCCGCTCCAGATCATGCGCGACCACGGGCAGCCCGTAGTGCGAATCCTCCACCGTATCTCCATGGCCCGGGAAGTGCTTCACCACCGCCGCCACCTGCTGGGACTGCAGCCCCTTCATCGTCTGGATGCCTATGCGGCTGACCTGTGCCGGGTCGCGGCCGTAGGCCCGGTCCCCGATCACCGTATTGGCCGGATTGCTGAACACATCCAGCACCGGGGCAAAATTCATGTTCATCCCGAAGGCGGCAAGCTCCCGGCCGACGGCGCGGCCGACCGCCAGCGAGGCGGCAGGCTTGTCCGCCCGGCCGACCGCCGCGGCGGAAGGCGGCTTGGTGAGCTCCGCCGGCATCCGGCTGACCCGGCCGCCCTCCTCATCCAGGCTCAGCCACAGCGGCACGCCCCCGGAGCTGCGGTTCGCTTCCTTCAGATCTCCGACCAGCTTCGCCAGCTGGGCCGTATTCTGAATGTTATCCCGGAACAGGATGAAGCCTCCTGCATGATACGTATGTATCCACTCCCGCGCACGCCCGTCCACTTCGGTGCCTTCCAACCCGACCAGCAGCAGCTGGCCTACTTTCTCATCCAGGGACATGGCCTCCACCCGGTCCCGGATGTCATCACGCGGCTTCATCGCCGGTTCAACGGGCTCCTGTGCAGCCTCATTACCGGACCGCTCCGGCTGCAGGGACTGGGGGGGCTGCTGCCCGGCCGGAGGCACCGGTGATTGGGAACCGCACCCCTCTATCCCTGCAGCGGCCGCCAGACCCAGCAGCAGGCACAGCCATCTCGCTGCTTTTTTCATTCGTGTCCCCTCCTTCCTCTTATCGGCTGCCCCATCTACCCGGGGCTCCTTTCATCTATCCTTGCCTTCCGGAAGCCTCAGGAAACACAGTGCCGCTTCCCCCCCTATTTTTATCTTCAGGTCGCCGCCTGCCCATTCCCTATCTATACCCAATCCAGTGGGCTTCTGACTTCTGCATGGCGCCCCCAATTCCTCTTTTTATCTTCTGCCAAAGTATTCGTGCAGCCCACCCTGCTTTGTTCCCAATTCTTTACTTCACTACCGTAATAGGGTACAATTCAGCCGTCAAACCCATACGACGGTTTACAAAAATATCCAGTAAAGCGAGGTACATTTGTTCATGAAACGCAGAAGCATGGCAGCGGTCTTATCCTTCCTTCTTACCGTCTCCCTGCCGGTTCCCTACGCACAGGGGGCAGGCGAAGACCTGTCCGCCCCGGCTCCCACGGCGGCAGCCGACTCTACAACGGAACGCCCCGTAAGCCAATCCGGCATTGTATTCCAGGGGAAAGTCGACATCGGCGGCTACGGGCTGTATGTCACGATCCGGGGGGAGCGCCGCGAAGGCCTGCCTACCGTGGTCTTTGAGAACGGCTACGGCGATTCCTCCGGAATCTGGGACGCCGCCGCGCCAGAGCTGGCCAAGGTGACCCAGGTCGTCTCCTATGACCGGGCCAACATCGGCCTGAGCGATGCCCCCTCTTCCGCCTCCTACTCCGCACTCGACGCCGCCAACCGGCTGAACCTGCTCTTGAAGAAAACGGGAGTGAACGGACCTCTCGTCCTCATCGGCCATTCCATGGGCGGACTGTATATCCGCGAATATGCGTACCTGTACCCGACATCCGTCAAAGGTCTGATCTTCGTGGACGCCTCCCACGAGCACATGGAAGATGTCCTGTTCCCCGAATACCCCGTAGAAACGCGCCGAAGCATCGTCGAAGATGACCTCGTTACCTCCGGCGGCAGAGAAGGCCATTATTACCCCGATGTCGACAACACATACCGCCAGATCGACCAGGGCCGCCAGACCGACTTCCTGCGCAGTGTGCCCATCACGGTGCTCTCGGGCGGAAATCACGGTTATCCCGACACGTTCATCGACGGCGAAGCCCGCTGGGCACAGCTGCAGCGCAGCCTGGCCGCCCTCTCGAATGATTCGGTACATGTGACGGACGGGAACAGCGGCCATTACCTGCACACGCAGAACCCTTCGCTCGTGGTAGCCTCCGCGGTCACCATGTTCGGCCGGATCAAGTAACCGCTGCGGAGGATATTCACGGATTCCTTACCCTTAGGAAGGAGGCAATCATGACCGGGGTCATCACCACCGTTTATTTCGTACGTCATGCCGATTCCCCCTACTCCGCCGAGCGGGAGCGCGAGCGCGGATTGTCTGCGGCCGGAGAAGAGGCCGCCCGGAGAGCCGCCCTGCTTCTTGAAGACGAAGGGATCGGCTTCCTCGTCTCGAGCCCCTATCGGCGGGCTGTCCTGACGCTCCAGCCGCTGGCCGACCGTCTCGGACTGCCCGTCGCGGAGGAGGAGGATCTCCGGGAGCGCAAGCTGTCCGCGGAGCCTCTGTTCCCATCGCGGGAAGCCTTCTTCGAAGCGAAGCGCTCCCTCTTCGCGGACCCGCAGCTCCGGTACCCCGGCGGCGAGTCAAGCGAAGAAGCCCGGCAGCGGGGGACAGCCGTCCTCCGCGGTCTGCTGCTCCGTCACCGGGGCAGCAGGCTTGCCCTCGGTACGCACGGCGACATCATGACCTTGATGCTCGGAGCCTGGGACCCCGCTTACGGCTTCCGCTTCTGGCAGAGCACGTCCATGCCGGATATTTATAAAGCGGAGTTCATGGAGGATGCCGCAGGTCCGTGCCTGTACGCCGTTACCCGCCTGTGGCGGGGACCAGGAGCCTAACTCTGCCGGCCGGCCCGCACTCTTGCGGCAGGCCAAGCCCTTCCTGTTCCGGACTCCGGGAAGGTGAGCCCGTGTCTTTGCCCTATGCATGCGAAGGCACCGGATCCTCTCTCCCCGCGGCGGTATGGCCCCCTTCCCCGGACGCTTCTCCTCTCTGAGGAGAGGCGTCTTTTTTCTGTCCAGGCCCCTCCTAAATACTTCCATGACCGAACCTGTGACAGGAGTCAGTAGTCATATGACTGCCGGATCGGATACGATATGTATCGTCCGCTGCAGGCGGTGCAGCCGAATCCTGCAGCGCAGAAGAACGGAATCAGCGAAAGATCAGCATACATGATTTATCCCCTGGGAGATACCCACCGCACTCGCCCGCGCAAGACCGCTAGTCCTCTACCCCTTCCTCACCCCAAATTCACGAACATTGGAGATGACCTGATCATGAGTTCCAAACCATCCAACCGCAAAAACCTCCTCATCGCCAGCTCCCTGCTGCTGGCCTCCCAGTCTCTCGGCACGGCCGGTGCCGCCGGGACGGACACCCAAGGCTCCTCCTCCCCTTCCGCCTCGGGTTCCGCCACCGTTACCGCTTCCACCTATGGCTCCGTCACCGCGGCCACCTACGGTACGGATACCACGGCTCCGACAGCACCGGCCTCTCTGACTTCCACGGCGGTGACGGCCAGCTCCGTGACGCTCAGCTGGTCCTCGGCTGCGGATAACGTGAAGGTAACCGGCTACGACATTTATCAAGGGGCAACGAAGGTCGCCTCCGTTCCCGACACTTCCTATACGGTGACCGGCCTCGCGCCGAACACCACGTACTCGTTCACCGTGAAGGCCAAAGATGCGGCGGGCAATGCGTCCCCCGCCAGCAAGAGCCTCTCCGTCACCACACCGGCCATCGCCGCCCTGACCGCCGGAGAGCTGCTCTTCGAAGCGGAGCTGCTGACCCAGCGGGACTCCGGCGACGCCACGACACAGTACAGCGATACGGCTGCCAGCGGAGGCAAATGGGAGTACTACAACGCCAACGCCGTGGCCGACTATATCGAGTACGATCTGAACGTGCCGCAGGCCGGCACCTATGCGATCACGGGCCTGGTGCGCTCGGCCAACAACCGGTCCATCGTCCAGCTCTCCGTGGACGGCAAAGCCCAAGGCTCGCCGGTCGATGCTTACAGCACGACGGCCGCTTACGCCGAGAAGTCGTTCGGCAGCATCACCTTCGCCGCCGGGGGCACCAAGAAGTTCCGCTTCGCCGTCACCGGCCGCAATGCCTCCAGCACGGACTACAAGATCGCTCTGGACGCAATCAAGCTGACGCCGCAAGGTGCGGCCGATAATGTGGCGCCCACCGCCCCGTCCGGCCTGACCTCCACGGGCAAGACGGATACGACCGTCTCCCTCTCCTGGAAAGCGGCTGCGGATAATATCGGGGTCACGGGCTACGACATCTACAGCGGAGCCACGAAGCTGGCTACCGTCACCGGCACGACGCATGTCGTGACAGGCCTTGCCCCGGCTGCGGCCTACTCGTTCACCGTTAAGGCGCTTGATGCCGCAGGCAACGCCTCCCCGGCCAGCAGCCCTCTGGCGGTCACGACAAACGCCGCTTCCTCCACGTCGCTGACCTTCGAAGCGGAGTCGGCGCCGCAGGCCGATTCCGGCGATGCAACGACATTAACCGCCGACGCAGCCGCCAGCGGAGGCCAGTGGGAGAGCTATAACGCGAACGCCGTAGGCGACTATGTCGAGTATGCCCTGAACGTAGGCGCAGCCGGCAGCTATGAAGTGCGCGTAGCCGGCAAGGCCGGAGCGAACGCCGGCAGCTATGAAGTGCGCGTAGCCGGCAAGGCCGGAGCGAACGCCGGCACGGCGGTGCTGACGGTTGACGGCACGGCCCAAGGGGCGCCGATCGACTTCTACAAGCCGGCCGCCCAGTCGGCCATCACGGAATACAGCCGGGGACAGGTGTACTTTAACTCCCCGGGCTTCAAGATCTTCCGTTTCACCGTAACCGGCAAGAACGCTTCGAGCACGGGCTATACCGTTCCGCTTGATGCCATGAAGCTCGTGAAGGTGGCCGACAGCCAGGCACCGAGCGTACCGGCCAATGTCACCGTCACCGCCAAAACCGGCACCAGCGTATCGCTGGCCTGGACGGCATCGACGGATGACGTCAAGGTTGCCTGCTACGATATCTATAACGGGACCGCGAAGGCAGGCTCCTCCACCGAGCCGTCGTTTACGGTTACGGGGCTTTCCCCTAACACGTCTTATACCTTCACGGTCAAGGCGAAGGACACCGCAGGCAATGAATCGGCAGCGAGCGCGCCGGTCACCGCGGTAACCTCGGCAGCCCTCGGCGCGGTTCCGCTCGCCGTCTCCCTGCTAGGCAACCACACCATGTTCATCAAGAGCGACGGCACCGTATGGGGCTGGGGCTACAACGGCCACGGCCAGCTCGGTACCGGCACGTCGAACTCCACCTCCGTGCCGGGCAAGGTCATCAACCTGACCGGCATGAAGATGATTGCCGGCGGGGAGAATCACACCGTGGCGCTGAGAAGCGACGGCACGCTGCACACCTGGGGCTACAACGGATACGGCCAGCTTGGCGATGACTCCACTACGACCCGCTACAGTCCGGTTCAGGTCTCCACCCTGACGAACTGGACGGCGGTATCGGCCGGCGAGAACCACAGCCTTGCGCTGAAGAGCGACGGCACGGTCTGGGCCTTCGGCTACAACGGCTACGGACAGCTCGGCGACGGCACGACCTCCAGCCAGCGCACCCCCGTGCAGGTCAAGGATCTGACGGGTGTCGTGGCGATCGCAGCCGGCAAGGACTTCTCCCTTGCCCTGAAGAGTGACGGAACGGTCTGGAGCTGGGGCCAGAACACCTACGGCGAGCTCGGTAACGGCACCACGACCCGCAGCAGCGTACCGGTTCAGGTGGCTCTGCTCACCGACGTCAAGGCGATTGCCGCAGGCGACTACCACGGGGTGGCGCTCAAGAAGGACGGCTCGGTCTTTGCCTGGGGGTATAACGGCAACGGAGAGCTCGGCAACTCCTCGACGATCTCCCAGAGTACACCGGTGCAGTCCGGCGTAACGGGCATCAAGGGCATTGCCGCAGGCCCATACCACACGCTGGCGCTGAAAAGCGACGGCACGGTCTGGAGCTGGGGCTACAACGGATACGGACAGCTCGGCAACGGCAACAACACGAGCCGCAGCGTGCCGGCCGCCATCCCGGGCCTCGCATCGATCGCTTCCATCGCCGCCGGCGAGAACCAGAGCATCGCTTACGGCAATGACGGCATCCTGTACTCCTGGGGCCGCAATGCCAACGGTCAGCTCGGCAATGGTACGACCGTCGATACGAACGTGCCGCACAAGGTCATCGGCCCGAACATCAACCCGGCGGACACGACGGCGCCTGCGGCCGTCTCGGATCTGCGCGTATCGTCGCAGAATGTGCGATCGCTGACGCTGAACTGGTCGCGGGCGACCGACGACGTCGAGGTCGCTTCCTATGAGATCTACAACGGTTCAGTGCTCGTCGCCACGACAGGCCCGACCAACACGTCCCATACCCTCAGCAATCTGGCGCTGAACACGACGTATCAGATCACAATCCGTGCGAAGGATGCCACAGGCAACAAGGCTGCCGCAAGCAATGTGGCTTCGGCGACGACGTCCGACAAGACCCCTCCGGCCACGCCGAAGGATGTCGCCCTGACGGGCCTTACTTCCACGACAGCCACCCTGTCCTGGGCGGCCAGCACGGACAACGATCTCGTGAAGCAGTACAACATCTATCAGGGGACGACCAAGGTGGGCAGCACGGCATCGACTTCCTTTACCGTGACCGGCCTGACCTCCAAGACCGCCTACAGCTTCACGGTCAAAGCAGAAGACGATGCGGCCAACGAATCGACCGCTTCCGCCGCCCTCTCCGTGACAACCGAATAACTGAAGCTTTAAGCCTCCTCCGGCCCCGGCCGGACGGAGGCTTTTGCCGTGCGCCCATTCTCACGGAACCGGGATGCCGCTGCCGCCTGCCCTCGCAGGAGAATGCCGCTGCCGGGTTCAACCGGATTTCTAACGCTGCCCCACTCCCGCTCCTTCGTTCTGATACAGCAGCCCCGGCGGTCTTCAACATGCGCACATCGGGCGGGATGCACATACGGACCGGCTAGTTATCCAGGGTCCCCGCTGTATACGGCACGGCACACTCTCTGGTCACGAAGCTTTCACAAGCGGGCTTTTGCCCGCGGGGCCCCGGTTGTGATATGATAGTCCCATTGGATATATTAACCAGTTACCTCTTGCGAAACAGTTCCCTTCCTCACCGGGGTACCTTTCGGACAATCGAAGCCAAGACACATTCACTTATGATTGCGCTTACATTTTGGAGTTAACCCGTTTTACCTGCGTGCTTCACCCTTGTCCTTTCTCCCCGCTGCGAACCTCCCGCCTCACGACCGCTGCCGCAGCCCGCCGTCGCAGATCAGCCGCCCCAACCCATACCATAAGCAAAGGAGTCTTCGCGATGTCCCTACCTATCCTGTCGAAGCCGGGGATCCATCTGGTCTCCCTCGAGAAGCTGCAGCTGATCGGCCTGCACGTCACCATCCCGTTCGAGCTCGGCAAAGACGGTGAACGTTCGGTGCACCGTGTCCGCGAAGAGTTCATTCGCCGGCGGCACGAGATTCGCCATGCCGTACAGCCTGCCCGCTATGTCTGTGCCCACTATGCGAGCGAGGTGCTGTTCACGTATTTTTACTGCCTGGAGGTCAGCTCCCTGGACGCGATTCCCGGCGGAATGACCGGCTTCACGGTCCCTCCGCACCGCTATGCCGCCATCCGCTCGGACGGCGATCCTTACCTCGATATCGAGAACGGGCTGCTCGCCAATGGGCTGCGCAAGGACATCCGGGCGCTGGCGCTGGAATTCTATTCCTTCGAGCGCCCTCTCTGGCCAAGTGAAGTGGACGTGTATGTTCCGCTGGAGCCCTCCGACGAGACGGAGGCGTTGGCGTGAGGCTGCCGCCGAAGCACATCGTCTCCGCCGCCGCCATCGTGCTGAATGAACGGGGAGAGCTGCTGCTCGTCCGGGGCCCCCAACGCGGCTGGGAGATGCCCGGAGGCCAGGTGGAGGAAGGCGAATCGCTGGGCACCGCCGCGGTGCGTGAGACCCTCGAAGAATCCGGCGTCGAGATCGAGATTGTCCGCTTCTGCGGGATCTTCCAGAATGTCAGGGGCAGCATCTGCAACACGCTCTTCCTGGGGCGTCCCATAGGCGGAGAACCGGTTCCGACGGAGGAGAGCCTGGAGAGCGGCTTCTTCCCTCTGCCTGAAGCATTGGAGAGAGTCACCTGGGGCAACTTCCGCCAGCGCATCGAATACTGCCTGCGTCCCTCGGCGGAGCCGTTTTATATCCCCTTCTAGGACCGCCGCCATACCCCCTGATATTTCCCCAACAAGGGCCGGAACCGCACTTCTCTGCGGACCCGGCCCTTTTGAGGCTGACGTCTTATTTGAACTGCGACTTGACCAGGGAAGCATCAACCGCCTGCAGCAGGCTGAGATCGTGGTAGGACGCCGGCTCCGGAACGGTCTTGATGTTCCCGACCGACTTCAGGTAGGCGCCGACGGCCGGGCCGTTGCTCCCGTTCACATACGTATCGCCCGCCTCCATCGAGTAGACGTTCCGGTTCATGATCTCCTTCAGCTCGCCCTCGGTCAGATGCAGCTCCGGCGCCAGAATCTTGATCGCTTCATCGCGGTTCGTATTGATATAATCCGTCGCTTTTTTCAGAGCCCCCAGCACGGCCTTGACCGTATTCGGATTCTTCTGGAGATAAGCATCCGTTACCTGCATCGTCGTATGAACGCTCATCCAGTTCACATCGCCCTTCTTCTCCGGCAGCTCACTCTTCGTCCCGCTGAAGAGGAATTTCCCGCCGGCCTGGGTCGCTTTGGTGATGAACGGTTCCCAGCAGGCCATCGCATCAATATCGCCGTTCTGGAGGGCGACGACTGCGTCGCTCGGCGCCAGATTTACGAATTTGATCTTGCTGACATCGACCCCAAGCTCCTTCCCCATATTATCGATTGCGATCTTCACGTCGGCCCCGTTCGGAATCCCGATCGTCTTGCCTTCGAGATCCTTGGCGCTCTTCAAGTCAAGATCCTTGGCTCCCACTACGGCCTGCGTGCCGGCAATCTGCGCGAGAGGGGCGACGATCTTCACTCCGATCCCGTTCGACTTCAGGATGATGTCCATGAAGTTCGTCTGGATGCTGACCGGAGCGCTTCCCCCTGAGACCATCGGACCGATATCCGGCCCGCTTTCGATCAGCTTGCTCGTTACGTTCAGTCCCGCTTCCTTAAAATAGCCCAGCTTATCCGCGATGATCTGCTGCGAAGAAATCTGCGCATCCCTGACGCCGATCAGGGTAATGTCCTTGGTCTCCAAAGCGCCCGATCCCTCCGCAGTACCGGTGGCGGTAACCGCCTTCTCGGATGCCGCCGGACTGCCGCCCGAGGGGCCGCCTGTGCCGCATGCCGATAACAGAAGTACCAGTGCCGCCGCCAATATGGAACCCGTGCCGTTTTTTCTCTTCATTGAATTTCCCTCCACCCTCGTTGGTATGTGTGCTGCCTTCCCCTACTTCTCGACGGCCCCGCTCATACCGCCCTTGCGCCAAGCCAGCACCCTCCTCTCAAGCAGCTTCAGCAGGAAGGAGAACAGGCTGTATTCCATGCCGATCAGAATGATGGCAACGAACATATTGGTAATCTTGAAGTAGTTGCGGGCATCCACAATAATGTAGCCGAGCCCGGAGTCGGCCCCCATCATCTCGGCAACAATCAGGGCGGAGAAGGAGAGTCCGAGGCTGATCTGCGCGCCGATGAGCAGATTGGGGACGGCCGAGGGAATCATGACGCGGGTGAACACCTGCCGCTCCGACGCACCCAGGCTGAGGGCGGAACGGATCAAGGTCGAGGGCACCGACTTGAAGCCGTCGAGCGTATTGACCAGCACCGGGACGAAGGTGGTCCATGCGATGAGCAGCACCTTGGGGAATTCGCCGATCCCGAACCAGATGATGAAGAGCGGCAGCAGCGCCAGGGCCGGAATCGGACTCACCAGCGTAAGCACGGGAGAGATCCAGCGCTCAAGCCGGCTGAACTTGACCATGAGCACGGCCAGGGCAACCGCCAGGACAGACCCGATCATAAATCCGGCTGCGATGCGGATTGAACTGGAGAGGAGACTGTCGGCGACGACGCCGGTCTTCGCCAGGGCCCAGCCTTCGATCACAAGCACGGATGGAGCGGGTAGAAAAAGCGGATTGAACAGGGCCAGGCTTCCATTGACCCTCGAGAAGATCTCCCACACCGCGAAGAACAGCACGTACGGGGCCATATTCCACCCGGTTGCCGCCGATGGCCGGCCGCCTTTCCTGAGAGCTTGACTCTTCGGGGGCAGCACGGCGGCATCCTTCTGCGGGACGGCAGCACTCTGCAGCTCGCTCATGCCGGAACCCCCTCCCCCGTGTCCATCAGCAGCTTCTCGATCCGGGCCATGTACTCGCCGAAGCCCGGCGAATCATAGGATCGGGGATGCGGGATGCCGATCTCGAACGTATCGGCAATCACCCCGTGCTTCATGACAACCACGCGGTCCGCCAGGCTGACGGCTTCGCTTATGCTGTGCGTAACGAACAGGATCGTCGGCTTCAGCTTCTCATAGATGCTCCGCAGCTCCCGCTGCATCATATCCCGGGTCAGAATATCGAGGGCGCCGAAGGGTTCATCCATGAGCAGAATATCCGGCCGGCTCGCCAGGGCCCTGGCGATGCCCACCCGCTGCTTCATCCCGCCGGACAGCTCCGCAGGATAGTGGGCGGCGTAGCTCTCGAGCCCCACCAGGCTCAGGAATTCGGCGGCCAGCTCCCTGGCCTTCGGCCTCGGCATGCCCTGCACCTCCGGGCCGAAAGCAACGTTCTCGAGCACGCTGTACCAAGGAAACAGCGCATGATCCTGGAAGACCATGCCGCGCGACTTGGAAGGACCTTCAACGGTCCGGCCGTCTACCCGGATCGCGCCTTCATCGGGAAACAGGTACCCTGCGACCATGTTGAGCAGCGTGGACTTGCCGCAGCCGCTGTGCCCGAGGATGCATACGAACTCGTTCTCCCGTACGCTCAGACACACATCCTTCAGGATGACCCGCTCGCCGAACCGTTTGCCAACCTGCTCTACCACCAGCTTCATACAGGAAACTCACCTCTCTCGGCATTGGGATGGAGATGCTTGATGATCCCGGTGTTGCCGGCACCCAAGCAAGAAATACAACATTGTATACAATCCGGGGCAAAAAATAAGGGGTTACCGCCTCACCGTATGCCGCATCCCGGATTTGAAAATTTCCGTCAATGACAGGGACTGGTTGCCCGCCTGATCAAAACGCAGAGCCTCCTCCATCTCTCTCAGGTGAGCCAGCATAGCCCTCTCGGCCTTCTCCGCATCACCCGAACGGATGTAATCGAGGATCGTCCGGTGATCCTGGCAGCACTTCGTTTTTTGCTCTCCATAGAGGGCAATGATTACATAAGTTAACGAGACCAGTTCCTCGAGGAATCGGCTGTAATACGAGCTGCCTGAGAATCCGGCCAGTTTCAGGTGGAAATCCCCGGTGATCTGAATCGCCCCGAAAATATCCCCTTTGCCCTGGGCTTCCCGTTCGTCTTCCAGCAGCTTCTCCAGCTGACCGTACTGCTCCTCCGTCAAGAGTTTGCATACCTTGTGGATCACAGCGGACTCCAGGACACGCCGCATGTCGAACACTTCCCTGGCCTCTTGAATGGTGGGACAGGAGACAAAGGCTCCCTTGTAGGGGATTATCGTCACGAGCTTCTCGCTGGCCAGCCTGCGGACGACATTGCGCACCGGGGTCCGGCTGACGCCGAAGGATTCGGCCACCACTTCCTCCACCAGCTGCGTATTGGGGCGCAGCTTCTGCTCGATGATCGCCTGCTTGATCGCTTTGTAGATTTCGGTTTCTTGTTCCGGAGCCATGGGTCCTTTTCTCCTTCCGCTAACCTTCGTTCGGCCCGCCTTTACAACCCGATCATATGCCAGTGTCCAGATTGCGTCAATATTGTTAACATGGTTTTACCGAATAATTGTAACGGCGCACAAATGGGAAGTTGTTTTTATAGCATCAGACAGAAACCAAACACTAATATTACATAAACATGCCGCGAAATTTCTTGTATATTCCCCCAAAGTGAGTTTGAATCTCTTTTATAGCAAAAGAAGGGGGTCCGTTTCGGATCGCAGACATGATATAGTAAATGGAAGGAAATCTCATTCATGAAGCGAGGACTGCAAGATGACCCGAAGACGACTGACATGGACCGCACTCTCCCTCGGGCTGTACGGTCTGCTCACCCTCGGCGCCGGCCTGCTTGCGGCAGAGGCAGACCCCGCTGACCAGGGAAGTCTCTATCCCATGGCCGCCAACCTGCTCACCGGCCCCCAATTCCTGGTGAAGGGGCTGCTCGGCGAAGGGAACATCATCACCTACCGCTTCAACCTGCTCCCGTTCCTGCTCGGGGGTCTGGTCTGGCTTCTGCTGACGTTCCTGACGCTTCGGCGGCTTGAGCGGAAGCCGGATGCCCACGGCTTGATGGGACTTGGCTTCACCCTTGCCGGGGTGGAGATCGTCCTGGCCCTGCTGACCGTCGGCTTCGTCATGACGGTCCCCTCCCTGTTCGAGCCCTTCCTGCGGCTCGCCGGGGGACTGCTGATCTGGGGCCTGTTCGGCCTCCTGCTCATCGGCATCGGCCTCATCCGGTATGTGCAGGAGCTCAGCGGCTCCCGCGGGTAAGCAAGCACTGCCAGTGCCGCGCCAAGTGCGCAGCCAAATTCATCATGATGCAGACTGCGGTCTGCGGCCAGGAGGAAACCCTATGACAAGAACCCTTGTGATCAGCGATATTCACGGCTGTATTACGGAGCTGCAGGCGCTGCTGCGGCAGATGGCCTACCGCCCGGATGCCGACCGTCTGCTCCTGCTCGGCGATTATGTAGACCGCGGGCCGGACAGCCGGGCCGTGGTCGAAGAAGTGATGCGCCTGGTCCGCGGCGGTGCGGAAGCGCTGCGCGGCAACCACGATCAGCGCTTCGTCGACCTGATGCTCGGCCGCCCTGAGCACGCGGACAAGTTCGTGAAGCACGGCGGCCTGCAGACGCTGCAGAGCTACGGGATCACGGAGCTCCCGGAGGGCCCCGCGGATCCCCTGCTGGCCGAGAAGCTCGGAGCCGCGGCGGAGGCGGTGCGCTCCCGCTTCGGGGACCACCTCGCCTTCCTCGACAGCCTGCCTCATTATGCCGAAGATGACCGCCATATCTACGCGCACGCCGGACTGCATCCGCAGTATACGCCGTGGCACGAGCAGCCCCTGCGCGAGTTCCTGCTCGTCCGGGAGGATTTCCTGCCTCATCCGGTGACGGCGGACCGGACCGTCGTCTTCGGCCACACGAAGACAGTCGATATCCACGGCACCCCGGAGGTCTGGTTCGCCGGCGACAAGATCGGCATCGACGGCGGCTGCCCGTTCGGCTTCCGGCTGAATGGCCTGGAGATCATGGAGTCCGGCGCATACGCCGTGCATCATGTGCTCTCCTCCTGCCGCTGGGTGCTGAAGGACTAATTCATTCTTATATTTTTGCCGGCCTACCATAAAGAAGACGCCATACCTCGGGACCGCTGCCCAAGACATGGCGTCTTTTTGCTGCCATTCAACATGTAGATGCTCTTCGGCTACTGCTCATCCAGAAGACCGGCGGTCTCCTGGGAAGCCATCTGCTTCTGGGCGGCGGCCACCGGATTGCGTTCGTGCTGGTATTCACGGCTTTCGCTGAAGGAGTCTCCTGCGGGTTCGGACTGCGCTGTCCGCTCCCGGCTGTCATTCGTTTCTGGCATCGTACTTCCCTCCCTTTGGGCTATGGGCTAGTGTCTGCAGAGAGAGTGCCCGTTATGCCCACCTGAGGAGGAATCCCCCATCTACCTTACGAATAGATCGCTGTCCGGGTACCGATGCGCGATACGATCAGCCCGTGTGAACGCATGGGAAGCTGCGGCAAATATGACGGCAGCTGTCCGGTGCCCGCCGCTTCGAACAGCGCCAGGAAGTTCGGGTACGTAGCCTCGTCCAGCAGGTAAGCGGATACGGTACTGCCGGGCAGCCGGTGCCGGTTCAGCTTCCGGATGAACATATCGACATCCCCGATCCCCACGCCGTGACCAAAATAGCGGTCCCCCCGCAGTTTCACGATATTCTCTCCCTGCCACTCGATCGCCTTGGGGTCCACGTCCGGGTTCTTCACATACTGGACGTCGCCCGGATAAACCTCCCCCTTGCCGTATACCGTGATAAGATGCAGCAGGGAATCATGGTTCCAGGACATCAGGAAGAGATAACGGAACAGCCGGTCGAAGGCCTCCTCCCCGATTGTCTCCAGCACCGCCTTGTACAGCACGATAATGACGGCGGTCGCGCACTCAAACGCGTAAGCCTTGCCGTTGATATAGATATCCCGGATCGCTTCGGATGTGCGCACCCCCGGCTTCTGCCGGAAGCCGCCTCCTTCCGTGCGGATCCAGTAGGCTTCGCTGCACCGCGAATCCTTGAACGATTCGAACTCCGCATCGCTCTTCTGAAGCTGGACGGCAGCCTCCACGATCGCCGACCTCAGTTTCAGCTCGAACAGCAGCGCCGCCAGCGACGGGTAATGAAACGCGTTCGGACTGCCGTGCTTCTGCTCATAAATCTCCCGCTCGAGCGGGGGCAGCATCTGCACCGCCGCACTGACGCTAAAGCTGCTCTCCGGCAGCACGATCATGCTTGTTCCCTCCTCTGCCATGCCGGGAACCGCTCCGTATGCCTCTCCTTCGCCTCTTCGGGATTTGCCGGTGTGGGAAGGATCAAAGGACCGTTGTGCCTCCTCTGCCAATCAGGATATATCCACAAAAAGGAGCGGTCCGGCGCCAGCCGATTCCGCTCCTTGATTATATGCGGGGAATGCCCCTGTACAGACCCGTTTTTGAACCCTTTTGTGCTGCAGCCCTTGGGTTTCTTTCGCCCGCAGGTCAGTCCATCTCATAGATTGAGCCCGATTTGCTCGCAAACAGCTCCGCATAGACCTTCTCCGCGTAAGCATCGGTCATGCCCGAGATGTAATCGGCAATAAACCGCGGCCATGTCCACTTGCCCTGATGCGCCTTGTAGTTGTCAATCCAGTCCGGCGGAATGATCATCCTGCCCTGCTCGGGCACCTTGAAGCTGTCCCACAGCCGCTTGATCATGATCTCGCTGCGCTTCTGCAGCCGCTGCACACGGAAGTCCTTGATCAGCGTCACCCAGGCGAGCTTCTTCAGAATCTCCATCGTCCGCAGGAGCTCCAGATCCTGCTGTCCGTCGCGGACGAAGGTGACCTTCTTCCAGCCCCGGGCCGTATCGTCGATGATTCCTACCCGCCCGGCGAAGGTGCTCACCCAGCGGGCCTTCATCTCCCGGCGAGTCCGGGACGACTCCCGCCCGCACTGCTCATAGATCTCTTCCCACTGCGCCAGGTAGTCCTCCAGCACCCGCCTAACCATGCCTTCGATATCGACCGATTCCCAGCCGACTTCGAGATTCCCCTGGTCGTCGACGATCTCCTGCACAAGATGCTCGATAAGACGCTCACTCTCGAAGAAGGTGCGGTTCATCCCGATCTTCCCGGCCCGTATGCCGTCTTCGATATCATGGGTGGAATAGGCGATATCGTCGCAAAGGTCCATGAGCTGCGCTTCGAGCGTCGAACAGCCCGTGGGCATATTCCACTTGCGCCGCAGCTCCGAGATGCCCTCCCACTCCATGCCGTAGCACCCTTTGAGCCGCCCGGGGGCTTCAATACAGTACGGATATTTATTGATCGCAAGCAGTACGGCAGCCGTCAGGTCCAGGCCGCTGTCGCTGCCCGCCCGCTTCTCGAGGAACATCAGAATCCGGAAGTTCTGGGCGTTGCCCTCATACTTCATGCCGTGCTCCTTGGCCAGCAGCCGGTCCAGCACTTCCTCGCCCTTGTGCCCGAACGGGGGATGCCCCAGATCGTGGGCCAGCGAGGCGCACTCGACCACCGCAGGGTCCAGGATCAGGCCCGGATGCTCCCGCCGGCCCAGGAAGGGATACAGCTTGCCCATCCGTCGCGCCGTCTCGCGGGCAATCTGCGACACCTCCAGCGAGTGAGTCAGCCGGGTGCGGTAATAGTCGCCCGAGCCTGCGCCGAACACCTGCGACTTGCCCTGCAGCCGCCGGAACGCAGGCGACTGGATCAGCCTCGCATAATCGCGCTCGTACTCGTCGCGCTCCTCACTGAACGTGCCTGACGACGGTTCATCCAACCGAAGCTTCCGTAAATCCATACGCTCTTCCCCCTCGCTGCCGAGCTTAAGATGTCATTTTTGTTTACATGTGGATCACATAATGTTCTGGACATTGTATCATACTCCTTCCCGGGATGAAAAGTGAGCATGGATTTCGGGCGGTTATTCACCGGATTCAATGTGATGAATGAACCTGATGGGCAGCCCCCGCGTCTACAACGTATAGCAAGCAAGCCGGCCCGTGCCCGTGCTGCCCTCACTCACTCCCCAGAGGAGCCCTGCCCATGTTCGTCACCTGCCGAAGCTTCCTTCTGCTGTCCCTGGCCCTGCTTCTGCCGATGCCCGGCTGCGCTTCCAGGGTATCCCCCGCTCCCTCAGCCCCGGAGCCGGCAATCATTACGCTTCAAGTCTCCGCTCTGGCGTTGAACCGGATCCCCGTCGATCCGCCCGCTCCTCTTCCCGCCGTCACGCCCATTGAGCCTTATGCCATCATCGCGAACAGAGCCCTCAGGGAGGACGTCATCGAGCTGCGCATAGCCGGGAATTCAGCCGATGCGGTGACCTCGTTCCTCCGCCGCGGTGACCGACTCTATGAGATTGGCGCCGCCGGATATCTTCCACTGGTCGATCCGGGGATAATCGGAATCCGGGAGGTATACGCCTTCTTCCGCAAGCTGATCAAGATCAGCGGCTTCTGCGGGGCGAACTGCCCGGTCACCTTCTATGTGGATCCGACCCCTGAGACTCCGGTCCTCTTCCTGCGGATTGACGCCCATGGCGTGGAGGCGGACGCGGATGGTAACGGAACCATAGATGTCATCGGGACTGCAGGAACTGCAGCCGAGAGCACCTTGTATACCCTGGAGGAAGACACGCTGGCCGCCTCCTCCTTGAATCGGCTGCTCGGGGCGGTCTCGGTCCGGTATGACGAAGCGGGCAGGTTCTTTTGGGCGGAGCGGCCTGGCGGCCCTGCCCGGATTAGGATTACCGATCATCCTATACATTGATTCCCATGGGCAGCAGCGCGGGGGCAAACGTCGGCATCGCGAACGAACGACAGGCCACGCTTCGTGCATTCTTTGTGCAGATCATAGGCCAATAGCGGACATAGAGGGCCACCCTGCGGCGCACCCTTTTCCGCTTGGTCCAACGCTCCTTCCGCCATCATTCCTGCGATCAGTTAGCCGCGAATTTGTTCATCCTCATCCACGGCTGGCCGCTATCACCAAAAAGGCCAGCCGATCACGGCTGGCCTTAATTATGGACGAATCCAAGCACAAAGCATGGAGCATGCCGCTAACCGTGCTCCCCGCAAGAATGCAGGTGCGGCCTAATGGGCTAAACTCTGAAATAAAGGAACTAGGATGCCTTATCCGACTATTTCCCGTTATTTCCCAAGCAATAGCGGAACTCTGATGCTTTATTGCTTTCCAATTGCCCCGACAGACGTCCTATGCATCGAAATAACGAACCTCAGTTCCCTTATTCTCAATGAGGCTTCGCTTTCGGAGGACATAACGAATCGGAGTTCCGCTATTTTCATTACAGTCCAATCCTCAAGCTTTCGTTGTACCTGCCGAAGCAGCGACCTCTAACTGCGCGTTAAGCGCAGCTTACGCCAGCTCCCGGCTGAGCGCCTCGTACTGCTCGACGATGATCGCGTGCACCGGATGGTCCGCCGCAAGGGAAGTGAACCGGCTGACCGCGGCGGACAAGCCGTGCTCCTCCAGCTCTGCCCGGATCTGCTGCACTTCCGGGTCATCCTCCGCCCGGAACTTCAGCGCGGCCGCCATGGCCCGGGCCAGCGCCGCGGGACGGACGTCCATGTCATGCAGCCCCAGCGCCGGACGGACCAGACGGTCATTCGGCGAGAGCTTGCGGACCGGGGAGCGGCCGACCCGGGCGACCTCATCGGTCAGATGCGGGTTGCGGAAGCGCTCCATCGTCTTCTCGATGTAAGCCTGGTGCTCCCCCGCATCGAAGCCGTGCTTCGCCGTGAGCAGCCGGCCCGTCTCGCCGAGTACGGCGCGCACTTCGGCCGCGATGCGCTCATCGGCCATGCTCTCCTGGATCGTCGATTTGCCGTGCAGGAAGCCCATGTAAGCGGCGCAGCAGTGGCCGGTGTTGACCGTGAACAGCTTCCGCTCGATGTAGGGCTCGAGTCCGTCGGCGTAATGCACACCCGGGATCTCCGGAAGACCCGGGATCGTCTGCGAACGGTCCACGACCCACTCGTAGAACGGCTCCACGGTTACGTGAAGCGGGTCCTCGTGATGCTGCAGCGGCACGATCCGGTCGACCGCCGCATTCGGGAAAGCGAGCCGGCCCTCGGCCAGCCGCTGCTCCTCTTCGCTCAGATAGCCGAAGACATGCGCCTGGAGCTGCGCACTGCCGCCGATCGCATTCTCGCAGGCGATCAGGTGCTGCGGGCCGCCTCCGGCCTGCAGGCGGAGCTTCACGCCCTTCGCAATGCCTTCGGCGATATGCTTCAGGATATTGACGCCGACCGCCGTGGTGACGAGGTCCGCCCCGGCCACCGCTTCCGCGACCCGGTCCGTGTCTCCGCCATGCAGCGCGGTTACACCCGTCACGTGGTAGGTCTCCCGCCCGTCACTGGCCAGGGAGACCGTGTATTCGCCTCTGTGCTGCAGCTCGGACACCAGCATCTCATTGACGTCTACGAAACACACCTCATAGCCGGCGCGGGACAGCAGCAGCCCGATGAAGCCGCGGCCGATGTTCCCCGCCCCAAAATGGACCGCCTTCATTCGCCCATCCCTTCCTCGAAGATCCGGATGATCTCCTCCTTGGAGGACGCCTTCAGGATCTGCTCCATGTTCGCTTCGTCCGAGCAGATCATTGCCACGTTGGTCAGAATGCCGAGATGGTCGCTGCCCGCAGCCGCGATGCCGATGACCAGATGTGCCGGCTCGTCGCCGCCGAAGTCCACGCCATCCGGGAAGAGGACGATGGACAATCCGGCCGAAGAGATCATTTCCTTGGAATCCTTGGTGCCGTGGGGAATGGCCAGGCCGCCGCCCATGTAGGTCGACAGCGCCTCTTCCCTCTCCAGCATTTTCTCGATATAGCCCGGGGCGGCGTGGCCGGCATCGACCAGCAGCTGCCCGGCTATGCGGATCGCTTCCGTTTTGTCCTGGGCCTTGGCGTTCAGCAGCACTTTATTCGGTGACAGTATGCTCATCGTATGATTCTCCTCTTATCCGTTTTATAAATACTCTCAAAAAATTCCGTCAGCTTCGTCGACAATTCCAGGCGAATCTCTTCCTCGCTCCCCTGCTTCAGAAGCTCAACGAATTCCGCATCCAGCAGGAACGAGCTGATCTCGCTGAGCACCTCGAGGCTCTCCTTGGACAGCTCCCGGGGACCGAGCATGAGCAGCAGGTGCTTCACACCGGCCCCTTCGCCGGATTTCAGCGGGAGCTCCTCCTGCAGGGTGAACAGCGTGAAGGAAGGCGTCCCGATCTGCCCGCTCCTCGTGTGGAACAGCGCAATGCCTGTATCGGGAATCACCTGGCTGCTCATCTTCTGTCTCTCCAGCAGAAGCTCCACCACCGCAGGCAGATCGGTGATCTCCGCCCGCTGTCTCACACGCCCGCAGGCCTCCTCCAGGATCCCGCGCAGCCCGCCGCGAGCCTCCAGCGGTCCATGCACCCGGAATTGGTCGACGATCGACACGATTTCATTCAGGTAAGCCTGCAGACGGTGCAGACGCTCCAGCGATTCGGCCGGAGGACTCCCCACACCGCCGCGGCCGGGGCCCCGCTGCAGGGTGACCTCCCGGATGAACCGGCGCAGACGCTCCGATTCCTCTGTGGTCAGGAGCGGGCTGAGCTTAATGTAGCGGTGCTCTTCCAGCGGAAGATCCACTGTCGAGATGATAAGGTCATACTCCTCCTCCGGAATCCGGACCGCTTCGTACCAGGAAGCATGACTGATGATCTCCACCTGCGGCAGCTCCTTGTTGAGGCGGATGGCGAGCATCTTGGAGGAGCCGATGCCGCTCGTACAGACGATGATCGCCCTCACGCTCCGCCGCAGCGACTTCAGCCGCTCCAGCGAGGCGCCGAAATGCATCACGAGGAAGCCGATCTCCTCATCCGGGATCGGCAGACCCGGCAGGACGGTATCCGCCGCTTCCCGGATCTGCACGAACAGGCGGTCATAGTCCCGCCGGATCTGGGAGAGCAGCGGGTTGCGGATCTGAAAGCCCTCGCGGATGCGCGGCAGGGCCGACTCCAGATGGCTGGTCAGCCCCTCGAGCAGCTGCCGGTCTTCGCCGAAGCCTGCCTGCAGCTCCGCCTCGAGGGCCGAGACCAGCCGCTTCGCCAGGTCCATGGAGCCGGGATTCGCTTCCGGCACCAGCCCGTGGCGGTCCGGGGTGTCCGCCAGCTGCAGGAGCCCGGCCAGATAGCGGACCTCCTCCGGCGGCAGACCGCCGAGGGCCGGGGACAGCTCCTCGGCCAGCTTCAGCAGGTGCTCCGGGAGCTGCTGTTCCTGCCGGACCTCACGGATCTGCCGGCCCTCCCGGATTCGCCCGAGCATGACCGACATTCGGATGAGCAGGCGCGCGTATTCGTGCTCTGCTAGCAGCTTCAGCCACAAGCGGTCGGCCGCCCACAGCGCATCCTCCGCCGCCTTCAGATGCGGCCTGCCGATCAGCTCGAGCAGCCGGCGCTTCACCGGCTCCCGGGCCAGGTCCTCCGGGCGCCCGAACAGGTCCGCCTCATCGAGGTGCTGCATCGCCAGCAGGGAGAGCATGCTGCGCAGGCCATCCTCCTCCCCGGTCAGCTCCACCCCGTATCCCCTGCGGCGGACCAAGGTCAGCCCGCTCCGCGCAAGCCAGCCCTCGAGTTCGTCCAGGTCATTCGTAACCGTAGGCACGGTCACCTTCAGGCTGTGGGCCAGTGCGAACAGCTTCACGGGTTCTTCGGCCTGAAGCAGCATGAACAGGATCAGGGCCTTCCGGTCCTCGGCGGTATAATCCTCGGGGACCGCTTCGAACAGCCGCCGGTGGAGCGCCTCCAGCTCTTCTCCGGGAGCCTGAAGCAGCAGGCCCTTCCCCGCTTTTTTCAGCAGCTCCACCCCGTACTCCGCGAGCACGGCCTCCAGCTCATCCAGCTCCCGGTGAACCGTTCGCGTGCTCACTTTGATTTCCTCCGCAATCTCGCCGGCGGTGATGCCGTCGCTGCGGAGCAGCAGCAGTTGTATGATCTGTCGTTGTCTCGTAGAGACACGCATGGCGTCATCCTTCCTCAGTCAGGGACAGGCCGGTGCGTGGGGAAGATCCCCGGCAGCCGGCCTCCCGCCCGAAGCCTGCGGCTAGGCGAGCCGCTTCGTCAGCTCGTCGTATTCCGGGCTTTTCATGAAATTATCGATCGAAATGTGCTCCGCCTTCGGCGCCTGAGCCTTGGCCCGGTCCGTCAGCGACCGGTGGGTGATGACAATGTCCGCATCCCCCGGAATCTCACTGATCGCCGTGTTGATCACCGTGACGTCGGCACCGGCGTCCTTCAGCTTCTTTCTCAGAATCGAGGCGCCCATGGCGCTCGAACCCATACCCGCATCGCAGGAGAATACGATCTTGCGTACGTCTTCCTTGGCCTTGCGGGACACCTCAGGAGCCGCCGCCGCTTCGGATGCCGCTGCAGCCTCTGCAGCAGGTACGGCTGCCGCCGGCTGGGTGCCCTTCATTTCTTTCATGCGGGCCGCCGCCTGCTCCAGGCTCTCTTCCTGCTCTTCCTGCTTCGTGGTCTTGAGCAGCAGCGCCGCCACAGCGAAGGAAGCCGCCGCACCGGTCAGCACCCCGCTGAACACCGGCAGGAGACCGCCCTTCGGCGCCATGGCCATGAAGGCGAAGATACTGCCCGGCGATGGAGGAGCGACAAGCCCGGCATGGAACAGGCCGAAGGTGAAGGTGCCTGTAATGCCGCCTGCGATGACCGCGAGGATCAGGCGAGGGTTCATCAGAATGTAAGGGAAATAGATCTCATGAATACCGCCGAAGAAATGGATGATCACCGCTCCCGGCGCGGACTGCTTGACGCTCCCGCGGCCGACGAGCCAGTAAGCCAGCAGAATCCCGAGGCCCGGGCCTGGATTCGATTCGAGCATGAACAGCATCGACTGGCCGGTCTTGGCCGCCTGATCGAGTGCGATCGGGCTCAGGACGCCGTGGTTGATCGCGTTGTTCAGGAAGAGAATCTTGGCCGGCTCGATCAGCACGTTGGCCAGAGGCAGCAGCCCCGCATTGACCAGACCCTGCACACCGGACGCCAGTGCCTTGCTGAACACCTGCACGACCGGACCGACGAACAGGTAAGCGATCACGGCCAGCAGAGCGCCGATGATGCCGGCGGAGAAGTTGTTGACGAGCATCTCGAAGCCGGAACGGATCCTGCCTTCCACCGCCCGGTCGAACTGCTTCAGGACCCAGGCCGCGAAGGGGCCGACGATCATCGCCCCGAGGAACATCGGGATATCCGTGCCGATGATCACCCCCATGGTGGTCACCGCCCCGATTACGCCGCCGCGCGCCCCGTGAATCATCGTACCCCCCGTATACCCGATGAGGATCGGGAGCAGGTAGGTGATCATCGGTCCGACGAGCTTCGCCAGATCCTCGTTCGGGAACCAGCCTGTCGGGATGAACAGGGCCGTGATCAGCCCCCATGCGATGAATGCGCCGATATTCGGCATCACCATGCCGCTCAAAAAGCGGCCAAACCGCTGTACCTTCACTCGAATGCCGCCACCGGCAGAAGCCGGCTGTGTTGCTGTTGTACTCATTAGGATACCCCCCGGTTGTAAGTCTTGATCTTAGGTGCAGCAGCAGTGGCTGTAGAGCTATACTAAGGCAAAAGCGCTTTCAGCATCAATGAAAGGAAAACCCGGTTTCGTCATCAACATTGTTGACAAGTTTTTTGTTCTTCAACAAACGCAAAAAAACGGACAGCCCTTAAGGGGCTGCCCGTTCGCTTGCGGCGTAAGCCGTGTCCTCTCCCGGAACCGGCCCTTCATGGCGGGTCAGTCCGTGAGACTCCGTATATTTGGCAAGATACTGCTTGCCGAACATCTCGTCATATTGAAGCTCGCGGTATTTCTCCACGTCTTCCTCGGCCGATGGCGGCACCTTCGTGTGCAGTCCCTGATTCGAGTCCACCACAAGGGACCGCAGCAGCCCCGGCGTCTTCTTCGCCAGCTCCACATTATAGGCCCAAGCCGCCGGTATCGGCAGGTCCAGCTGGTCCAGCACGTACGCGCTCAGGAAGGAATTGCTGAGCACCGGCACTTCTTCCTTCGGCAGGTCGGTATTGGACCACATCACGAACGGAACGCTGTGCATGCGCTTCTGTTCCTCAAGCGACCACTGCTCGGCCTTGCCGGTGTGAATGAAGTTCGACTGGACATAGACGTCGTAATCGTACCCCATCATCGGCAGGTGATCGCCGAAGAATACGATGACCGTAGGCTCCCCCGACTTCTCCAGCGAGTCGATGAGCAGCTGAAGGCTGCGGTCGGCGTCACGGATGCCCTGCGTATAGGTCTGCAGCACATCGCGGGCGCTGTCGGTCAGCTCGCCTTCCACCGAAATCTCCGTTTCCCCATATCTTTTGTCGTCATAGGGGCCGTGATTCTGCATCGTCACCGCGTAGATGAACGTCGGTTCCTCGTTGGTGTCGATCTCCTTCAGGATGCTGCGCGACACCTCGTCGTCCGAAATGAACGCCCCCTTGTACTCGGGACTCGTCATCCCCTCCTTGCTCAGGAAGCTGTCAAAGCCCATATGCTTGTACACCTGCTCCCGGTTCCAGAACCAGCCCTCGTAGGAATGAATCGCCGCACTGCGGTAGCCCTGCCCCTTGAAGTAGCTGGCCATGCTCATGATCGGCTTCGAGATATACTGCTGGTACGGCACCGAACCGGCTGGAAGGAAGCTCATCGACTGGCCTGTGAGCACCTCGAATTCCACGTTGCTTGTGCCTCCGCCGAACTGAGGCGACAGGAGATAGCCTGACGTCGATTCCTCCTGCAGGCGGTGGACGGTCGGAAGCGGATCCTCGCTGAACTTGACGCCGGGCAGCAGCGTAGGGTCCCAGAACGCTTCGTTCATGATAAAGACCACGTTGGGTTTCTCGCCCGCAGCGGCTTTCGCTTTGGAAGCGCCTACCAATTCATTGAGACGTTCGGCCATGGAAGCGATCGACATCTCACTGTAGCCCGGGGGCTTGGGGACAATCGTATTTTTGACATTCATGGTGAAGGCCAGGGAGAGACCGTTCGTCCCGTAGTTCTGTCCCTGGTTCCATACGATCTCATTGGCTCCGGCTGCGCTCATCACCTTGAGTGTCCAGGGCGACTGCACACCGAAGGAATGGAGAATGAACAGGCTCATGAGCGCCAGAGACAGACGCGTAACGGGACGCGGACGAAGCCGCGGCACCCACCGCGAGAGCAGGAAGATCAGGATCACGGTGCCGAATACCGCCCCGAGCCGGACCATCGCCGCCTTCGAGGTAACGAGCGGCAGAATGTTCATGCTTTCTTTGTTGAGGAAAATGTCCCATGGAAAAAAGGGCTCGCCGATCAGCTTCTGCTTGAAGTACGAGATCATCGAGACGAGCATAAGCAGCAGTGTGCTGACCCCTACCGCCGGCAGCAGGCTGCCGATGAGGCTGTAGAGCAGACTGAAGACCAGGAAGGTCATGACCGCGTTAAGCGCGAACAGGTAGCGGTTGCCGGAGATCCACGTCCAGGTGTCCTCCCAGCTGCCCCGCTGAATGAATTCCATGCCAAAGACCAAGAGAACCGGTACGATCAACAGTGCCGACAGAATGACACCGTTTCTTCCCGCGCGGGCAAGCTTCGATCGTGATGACTTTGGCTGTCCTTTGGTGTCCAAAGAACGACGCATCGTTTCTCACACTCCTTATCTTCCCGCGTTTCTGGCACAGCCGGTTCCGGTGCCCCTCGCACCTCCGGCTGCTTTCTCTCTATGCGGATATTGCAATGGTTTTAAGTTATTGTAAATGAGAAATGTGAAAATAACATGAAAATAAATGTAAATGGGGGAAATTGGTTCTTTCGGCAGGTTCCCGGAGCCTATCTATCGACAAAAAAAAACAGGATCGGAAAGCAGTAAAATCCCGTACTCTCCTTTTACCCTCATTTACACATTCTTAAAACTTCAAAAGTGTGTCAAATTTGTGACACTGGGTAGACCATGGATGAGCAGTGAAAACCAAACAAAATAAACGGCTTCCCCGTCCTGTAAGGACTTTACGCGTTTATGAAACGGATCAGATGACCGACACGAGCTTAAGCGAGTGCTACTTACTGATACGTCAAAAAAACGAAGGGACGCCGTGTCCCTTCGTCTGTGTTCGTGTACGTCCTTCCCCGCTTTAAGGTCCCGCTTCCGCCGCTTGAACCGATTGCTCCAATCCCGCCAAATAGGTCCTGAGCAGCAGATCCAGGCTCTTGTTGTTGTCCAGGCTCATCCCGAATCCGCCCCGCATCTCCAGCGTCGCAAAGCCGTGCAGCAGGCTGCGCAGCCCCCGGACCGTGTGCAGGGCGTCTTCCCGCTCCAGGCCGTAGGCATCCAGCACCTGCAGCAGCAGATGCAGCAGGGCATCTCCGGCCGCTTCGACTTCCGCATCCATGACATCGGGAGCCCGCATAATGCCCTCGTACAGGCCGGGGTGCCGGCGCGCGAACTCCACATAAGCGAGTCCCGTCGCATGGACGGCCCTGCTCCCCGCCTTGCCGGCCACCGCTTCGGCCAGCCTGTGGCGGAGCTGCACCAGCCCGTAGACCGCAAGCTCCTTCCGCAGCCCCGGCAGGCCGGAGATGTGGTTATACAGCGACGGCGTCTTGACCCCCAGCTCAGCCGCAAGTGCGGCGAGGGTCACGCCTTCATATCCTTCGCGGTCAGCGAGTGCTGCCGCAGCCTGAAGGACGCTGCCGCTGTCCAGTCCTGCTCTTCCCATCTCTCTTCAGCTCCTCTCTTACCGTGCCGCAGCTGCGGCTTGTATCGCCCGGTCCATCGCGGCCAGCGGCTGCTTCAGCATCCGTCCATGGCCTACCGCGAGCACCGACGGCTTCAGGTCCCGGAGGCGGCGGGCACTCTCCACCGCGGCTTCTTTATTCCAGGTGGCGAAGGCCGGGAAGGGAAACCAGGGCACGAGCCTGCCGGATACCGCGACCCCTCCGCGTGTCTGGAAGGCATCGCCTGCGATCAGCGCCCCGCTCCGCGTATCGAGGAACGCCATCGAGCCCGGCGTATGGCCCGGAACAGAGACGGCCTGCAGCGAGCCGATCCGGTCCCCGTCGGCCAGCGTGATGTCCGCGCGGGTCTGCACCCCCTTGGGGACACCGCCGCGGATCGGCATCTGCGGCTCGCCCGGGTCCAGCGTGCGGTCACCCCCGAGCAGCCGGGCATCCCGCGCGGAGATCAGGACCTTCGCATCCGGCAGGGCGGCGTGCAGCGCATCGAGCGCACCGACATGATCGTCATGCGCGTGCGTCAGTACAATCCGGGTGATCGGCTTGCCGATACGCTCCGCCGCGGCCAGAATCCCCTTGGCGCTCATCGGCAGAGCCGCGTCGATCAGCGTCAGCTCCGCCTCTTCCTCCACCAGGTAACAGTTCACAGGGAACCATACCGGAAAGAATGTAATCCCGTGCAGCCCATCGATGCGCTCCATACGCATACGCCATCGCCTCCGTTTGATTAACTAATGATGTTAGTATAATAACTAATATGATTAGTTTTGGCAATAGGCTTCCCGCATAGATTTTCCATTCCCGTTAGTTCCCCCGGCATGTCAATACAAAGGCAAAAGGCCGTGAGCCGCAGCATTCTGCGGCCTCCGGCCCCGTATGAAAGCAATACTATCCCTGCAGGATCCGTTCGATCCGCTCCAGCTCTTCGCCGCTGAACTCCAGATTCGCTACCGCTCCTACCGCGTCTTCGATCTGGCTGACCTTGCTCGCGCCGATCAGCGCCGAAGTGACCCGGCCGCCGCGCAGCACCCAGGCGAGCGCCATCTGCGACAGCTTCTGCCCTCGCTCCTGGGCAATGGCGTTCAGCTCCCGGACCTTGCCGAGCACGCTGTCCGTCAGCTCCTCCGGACGCAGGAAGACGCTCGGCCCCGCCGCGCGGGAGTCGCTTGGAATCCCATTCAGATAGCGGTCGGTTAGAATGCCCTTGTGCAGCGGGGAGAACGCAATACTGCCTACGCCTTCCTCCTCCAGCACATCGAGCAGCCCGTCTTCCACCCAGCGGTTCAGCATCGAGTAGCTCGGCTGGTGGATCAGGCACGGCGTGCCGAGACGGCGCAGGATGCCGATCGCCTCCTTCGCCTCTTCGGGGCGGTAGTTCGAGATCCCGACATACAGCGCCTTGCCTTGGCGCACGACCAGATCGAGAGCGGACATCGTCTCCTCGAGCGGCGTATTCGGGTCCGGACGGTGATGGTAGAAGATGTCCACATAGTCGAGGCCCATCCGCTTCAGGCTCTGGTCCAGGCTCGAGATGAGATACTTCTTGGAGCCCCACTCGCCGTAAGGTCCCGGCCACATGTAATAACCGGCCTTGGTCGAGATGATGATCTCATCGCGGTATGGTGCAAGGTCCTGCTCCAAAATCTTCCCGAAGTTCTCTTCGGCCGATCCGGGAGGCGGACCGTAGTTGTTCGCAAGGTCGAAGTGGGTGATCCCGAGGTCGAAGGCCCGACGCACCATCGCGCGGCCGTTCTCATACGTATCGATCCCTCCGAAATTATGCCACAGGCCAAGCGAGATGGCCGGCAGCCGCAGACCGCTGCGGCCCGAGCGGTTGTACTTCATGGATTCATAGCGGTTCGATTCGGCCAGGTACGTCATGGTATCCCATCCTTTATTCTTCATAGTGGTTGGCTGTTCGATCTGTGATTGGCTTGCATCTTGGCTCAAAAGGACCCCGGCGCATTCCCGCAGCTCCGGACCGGCTTCTTAGTCCGGGCAGCCGCTCTCCCCCCATTGTACCTCTCTTCATTCCTCAGGCATATGTCAGCACGTCAGCGAAATATAGTATAATGTCACCATGATTTCAGGCAGTCTCAAGTGAGGACGAGTGTTGCGATGCCATCCAGCAAACGAACGTATACCCCCGCTCCTTCCGCCGTCCCCGGCATGGAGCTCAAATTATATTACTGCGGCGCGGAGGACTGTACTCCCGGACACTCCTGGGGCCCGGGGCTCAAGGATCATTACAAAATCCACCTGGTCCGCCGCGGCCGGGGAATCTTCCGCCGGGGCGGACGGACCTATGCCGTCACGGCCGGCCAAGGCTTCCTGATCCGGCCTCAGGATGTGGCTTACTACGAAGCGGATGCGGACGAGCCCTGGAGCTATGCATGGGCCGCCTTCAACGGACTGCAGGCGGACAGCTTCCTGAGCCGGGCGGGGCTCGGTCCCGAATCGCCGGTATTCACCTGCTCCGATGAGGAGAGCGGCGGGCTCTGGCGGCTCATCGAGGAGATGATCGGGGCCGGCAGCCGGCCGGCCTCCCGGGACCTCCGGCTCCTGTCATCGCTGTATGCGCTGCTCGGCGGGCTGGTCGACCGGGCGGAGAACGCCCGGAACACCGTTCTCCCGGGAGGCGGCAGCCCGGCGGGAGAAGGCTATGTAGCCCGGGCGGTCGCCTTCATCGAGACCAACTACTCCCGCAGCATGACCGTGGAGGAGCTCGCCGCCGAGCTCGGCCTGGACCGCAAGTATGCGGCCCGGCTCTTCAAGGAAGCGCTCGGCGTTCCGCCGCGGCAGTTCCTGCTCCAGTACCGGATGGAGCAGGCCGGTCTGCTGCTGCGGCGCGAGAGCCTGTCGGTCGCGGAGGTCGCCCACTCGGTCGGCTACCGCGATCCCCTTCTCTTCTCGCGGATGTTCAAGAAAGTCAAGGGCTGCTCGCCTCAGGCCTACCGGAACAGGTGAATATGGAGAACCTCCCGCACCTCCCTGCATGCCGCTGCCTCCGGTGGATACCGGCTGCCCGTTCACGGTCAGCCGCATCGTTACCGAGAAGTTCCTAAGAAAAACGCCTGTTGCCGTCCTTAAGATCTCTGCGGGCCAATCCTACGCTGGTCACTCTCTACTCCACCCTGAAATTTTATAAATTCAGACCGTTCTTCAACCTGATCTGGCAGGATCCCTGCCTCACCGTGGTCCATACGGGGACAGGGTGCGGGGAGTACACCTGCCGGACGAATGGTTTCAGCTAGAGTCGCTTGCAAGGGACTGCCTCGATCCACATCCTGCAGTTGGAGCCGGAAGGTGTGCGGTCCGTTTTTTGGTGACCGATCGTTTCCGAAGGACTCGCCAACGTTCGTTTAAAAATAGCGGAAGCGAGGTATCTTATTGAGATATTTCCCGCCATTTCCCGAAAAATAGCGGAACTCAAATGCCTTATAAAGGGAATACGGGCCTGAAAACCGCACCCATCCCTACAATAACGCATCTGAGTTCCTTTATTTCTGGTGGGAACCATCAAAAAGTGGAAATAACGCACCACACTTCCGCTATTTTCATAAACGGACTTGGCCTCCAGTAGAATCAAGCGCTTAAGATCGCAGGATCGACCCCAGGCGAGATATAGATTCTTAGATTTTGTATAAAACCTCCGACCACCGGCCTGGGGGGGTGTGCGTTATCGGAGCTCCGTCCCCGGTCCAGCAGACCCGGCCGGATCAAGCCTGAGTCCTCATGAGCCCTTGACGCCGGCATCCCCTTGTGGTTTACTTGAATTAAACATTTAGATAATTTTCTAAATATATAATCAATCAACAGACCACCATGCTCCACAGAAAGAGGTGAACCATCCTGGCGCTCAATCATACCTTCAAGGCCCTGTCGGACCCGACCCGGCGGCAAATCCTCGATCTGCTCAAGGAACGCGACATGACCGCCGGCGAGATCGCCGACAAGTTCGACATGTCGAAGCCGAGCATCTCCCACCATCTGAACCTGCTCAAGCAGGCGGAGCTTGTCTGGGACGAGCGCAGGGGGCAGCACATCGTCTATTCGCTGAACCTGACCGTGTTTCAGGAACTCATGAAATGGCTGCTCGCCTTCCCTCTGCCCGCAGAGGAACGGACAGCCCCAGCCTCCAAGGAAAGGAAGGATCCTACATGAAACATTATTTGCCCAGCCTTACCCTGTTCATTCTTGCCGTCGCCCTGAGCTTCTATGCCTATCCGTACATGCCCGACCAGATGGCGGTTCATTTCCGCTTCGACGGCACACCGGACGGCTTCATGACCAAATTCTGGGCACTGGCCACAGCGCCTTTATTCATGCTTCTGCTGATGGCGGCAGCCCTGCTGGTCCCCGTGAACCCGTCCGACGCCCGCACCTTGTCCGCCCAGACCCTCGTACGCGAGACCTCCATCGGCCTCCTGTTCGGCGCCCATATCGCGATCATCCTGTACGCCGTGGGCTATGAGTTCGACATGGCCAAGTATGTCACCATCCTCATGGGCATCGTCTTCCTGATCCTGGGCAACTATATGCCGCGCTTTCAGCCGAACCGGTATATCGGAATCCGGACGCCCTGGACTCTGGCGAGCGAAGAGAATTGGCGCCGCACCCACCGCACGGCCGGGAAAATCTGGTTCATCGGCGGCCTGCTCATGCTGGCCTGCCTGCTGCTTCCGGAAGGCACCACCGCCTTCGGCTTCCTGTTCGTCCTCATCGCCGTCATGGGGCTTACCCTCGCCGTCACTTTTTATCACTCCCGGGGGCGCGCATGAGACAGAACCTGCCTCTGACGCTCCTCCTGACCCTCCTTGGCACGATCGGGGCGGCCGCCATCCTGCCGTATCAGCTCGCCCTGCTCGGCGGGAAACTGCCCGACACCGGCGGTCTTCCTCTTCCCGCCGCGCTCGCTTTGGGCGTGGTCCAGCAGGCCGTCCTCCTCTTCATCCTCACCGCCGCCGCTCTCAAGCTGCAGGAGCGGACACTCCTGGACCTGCCGTACCTGCGGGCATGGGTCTCCCGGACACCCCAGCCGCCCGTCTCCCGGTCCTGGATGGCCATCGGCATCGCAGGCAGCCTGATCGGCTGTCTCCTCATTGCGCTGCTCGATGCGTACGTGTTCACCCCGGCCATTGAGGCGCCCCAAGCGGATCCGATTCCCCGTCCCGCCTGGTGGCAGGGCCTGCTCGCCATGTTCTACGGAGGCATCACGGAGGAGCTCCTGCTGCGTCTTTTTGCAATGACCCTGATCGTATGGCTGCTCTCCAAGATTACAGGCCGGACCGGGGCACGAATTCCCTCCGGGTACTTCTGGTGCGCCATTCTCCTCTCGACCCTGCTGTTCGGCATCGGACATCTGCCCGCGGCGGCCGGTCTGTACGGGACGCTGAACGGAGTGATCGTCGCCCGCATCCTCATCCTGAACGGACTGCTCGGGATCTGGTTCGGCTACCTGTACTGGAAAAAAGGATTGGAATACGCCATGGTTTCCCATATGTCTGCCGACCTGTGTCTTCATGTGGTTTTTGCATCTATTTCTTCCTGAAATTGGGCCTCTGGATTCATGATTTTTCTTGAACCTCTGCAACCTTCCGGGGATCGGCCGCGTTTAGTGCGTAGCAACCTATTCCACCGATACGGAGAGGATCCACTTATGCAAAAGCCATTCTTCAAGCCTTGGGGTATCGCCGGCCTCACCACCGCCCTTCTGCTGACGTCCGCCTCCCCCCTGGCGGCCATGACCCCCGATGCGGCGTCCAAACAAACATCAGCCGTCCTTCTGCCGGCCGCCGGACCGTCGGCACCGGCCAAGGAAGCGCTGCCAGCCGCAAGCGACGCTCCCGTGAATACGGCAGTCTCCCGGGAGCGCGCCATTGAGCTTGCCGGCACCTACGTCACCATTCCTACCGACTACAAGCTCCAGAGCGTCAATTACCAAGTCACCCCGTTCTCCGGCGGCAGCGCCCGCGGCGCCTGGCATCTGTCCTTCGTGAAGCAGGACGCCAAGGGATATTATGGCAGCATCAGCGTCACGGTAGATTCCAATAACGGCGGGCTGCTCTCCTACCAGATCTATGACGGCGATCCGGACCGCAAGCCTTCCTTCCCTCCGCAGGTGTCCCTGGACAAAGCCAAGACGATCGCCGAGGCCCACCTGGCCAAGATGCTTCCGAAGGAGCAGAGCCAGCTGACTTATGCGCTTGAGGACGAAAAGAATTTCCGCAAGCCGCTCAGCGGGGAAACCCAATATCCCCTGCGCTGGGTCCGCAGCGTGAACGGCATTCCTTTTTATGGCAATGAAGTGCGCATCACGGTGGACGGCGACGGCCGGATTATCTCTTACTCCAAGCAGTGGGACGAATCGCTTGCGTTCGCACCGTCCGGCACGCCTGTTGCAGCTGACAAGGCCGCGGACACGCTTCAGGAGGCGACGAACCCGCGTCTGCAGTACGTTACGCCTTATAATGCCGAAAGCGGCGCGCAGCAGCTCTACGTTGCTTACACCGCGGACCCGCTGATGGTGGATGCCGCCACAGGCGAAGTCCTGACCCTCTCCGGCGGCAAGCCTGCTCCTGCCGTGAAGCCCGTGCCTTTGAGCGACAAGCCGCTCGCCGAGCTTCCGTCCGCTCCGCTCAAGCTCACCAAGGAACAGGCGGTGGAGCGCATCACAGGGAAATTCACTCTTCCGAAGGAAGCGAAGCTCGAGGACGCCTCGTACCGGGAGTACACCGATCCCCGGACGAACCGGACGACATCGGCCTGGGATCTACGTTGGTCCGTTGGCGGGTCGCCCGAGAACGGCGGCACGATGATCTATGCCTCCGTCGACAGCTCCACCGGCGTGATTCTCGCTTTCTCGCCGAACGATTTCCGGCCGCTGGCCGCCTCGACGGACACAGCTGGAGCAGATCTTACCTCCGACGAGCTGAAGAGCCGCGCGGAGAAGCATCTGCGGGAGATTCTGCCGGCATATGTGCACGAGCTCTATCTCGATCCGCAGAACGAAGCCTCACCGGAGTGGACATCGAAGCTGGCCTCCATGCCGTATTACCCGGTGAACTACCGGCGCATCGTCGGCGGGATTCCGACGGAATATGAATCGGTCAGCCTCGGCCTCGACCGCAAGACAGGCGAGATCAAGGAGTTCCACTCCAATCTCTCCACGATCCCTTACCCGGCGGAGCCGCGGAAGGTCATCGCGGAAGATGAAGCACGGAAGCTGCTCCTCGGCCAATATGACATCAAGCTGCAGTACGTTATCGATTACAAGGGCAAGCCTTCCCCGTACGGGTATGATGGTGCAGGCGGCATGCCGGTGGAGAAATACAACGTGATGGCCGCCGCCGGCGAGATCGCCCCTACGGGCGGCGAGAAGCTGCAGACCCGGCTGGTCTACGGCCTTGTGCCGAAGTTCACCGAACGCGAGCAGCAATTGTTCCTGGACGGGGAATCCGGCAAGTGGCGCAGCCGCGAGAGCGGCCGCACGGTCGATCCGTTCGCCGCGCCTCCTGCGGACATTGCCGGCCACTGGGCCGAGGAAGCGCTGAATCTCATGATCGATTACGGCGCCCTCGAAGTCACGGACGGCAAGGTCCAGCCGGACGGACTCATCACCCGCGGCGAGATGGTGAAGATGCTGCTCGCGGCCGTGAACGGCGGCTACATGCCGCTCTCCGCCGGAGCCTATGCCGAGCGTGCGGCCTCCTTCGCGGACGTGGCGAAGGACTCCAAGTACTTCGCTTACGTCGAGAACGCCGCCGACCGCGGCCTGATCGACCGGACCAGCGGCACGTTCCAGCCGGATGCCTCCCTCTCCCGCGCCGATCTGGCCGAGCTGCTCGTCCGCGCCATGGGCTACCGCAAGCTGGCGCAGACCGAAGGCCTCTTCGTCCTGCAGGCGACGGATCTCGAGAACGGTGCGGCCGCTAATCCCGGCGCTGTCGCGCTCGTGAACGGCCTCGGCATCATGACGCTCGAGGACGGCAAGTTCCGGCCGAAGACCGAGATGACCCGGGCACAGGCGGCCACAGCCTTCTACAAGTACCTGCAGGTGCGCGCCGAGCTGCAGGATTCGCCCGTGAACCCGCGCTGGTAATCCGGCGTCATCCCATCCGCTTGAACATCGAAGCCCCGACATCCCAAGACGTCGGGGCTTCCTTATTTTCCAAGGAGGGAATCACCATGACCAAACGCGGAGCCGGCGTCGCCTTCTGCGCCCTGTCGGCTTTCCTCACCGGTGTCTATGAGCTCTCGGCCGCCATCTACCCGGGAGGCACGCCCAGCGGCACCCTCACGTTCTGGAGCCGGACGGCTCTGATCGTGGGGATCATTTACCTGATCCTCTGCGAAATCCGGGAGTGGGATAAGGATTGAGGGGCAGCAATAAGGGGACCTCCACTCTTTACCTGAACCGATTCTCTGACTCTTTCCGAAACCTGCCGCGCTCTTCTGCGTAAAGTATCCCATAACAACCACTTGGGGAGGGATTCTACATTATGCTGAAACACCTGCTTCAAAAGATCCTGCACTCCGTCACCGGTTCCAAGCACAGCAACCGCCGCTACAGCAGTTCCCACCGCTTCAACCGTCCGATGCGCCGCGGCTCATCGTCCGACCGCTACGGTTCGGGATACGGCCAGCGCTACTATAAGAACAGACATGGCAGCTCCAGTTAATCATCCGTGCATAGAGCGCTCTCAGGGGGATGACCTCTGAAGAGCACCCAGCACCCGGTCCAGCTCAGCCATACAGATTACGGCATCCGCATAAGGCGGCTCCTCCTGCAGGAGCCGCCTTATCAGCGTCCGCGTCCCCTCCGACACCGTGAGCTCCTCCTCCCAGCCGGCCTCCGGGCTGTTCCAATCGGCCCGGTAGGTGGAATAGAGCAGGAAGAGCAGGAAGTGGCCTGCCGCATACAGATCGCTCTGCGCCTCCGGGGTACGGCGACGCCGCATCTCGTCATTCTCGAACGGCTCCTGTCCCTCCGTGTCGCCGATCCGGCGGGCGAGACCGAAGTCGATGAGATGAATATCACCGCCGCGCACCATCACATTCGGAATGCGGACATCCAGGTGCACGTAACCCTGTCCATGGACGAAGGCCACAATCTCGAGCAGCTCCCGCATGAATAACAGGGACACCTCTTCGGTGAACCTTCGCTCCTCCCGGAAGATCAGATCCTCGACCGTCTCCCCCGCGATATACTCGGTTACCAAACAAAGCCTGCCGCGCTCCTCGAAGGTGCCCCCGGCTGCCGGAATGCGGGGGTGCTGAAGCTTTTTCAGGATCTCATGCTCCCGCTGCAGCAGACGGCGGCCCAGCTCTTTTTTGCTCGGCTTCGCCATCTTCACGACCACCTCGGCCCCAGCCTCCCGGCTGTCCCGGCACAGGTACGTCAGCCCGTAGCTCCCCATACCCAGGAAGCGGACGATTTCGTACCGCCCGCCAAGCCGCCTGCCCTCACGCAGCGGATAATCGATCCACGAGGTATACACGTCCCTGAAATACTGCAGCATACCGCCGCCCCCTATCCTGACGCTCCACTAAAATGTTTATTCCTCCAGGAAATCATCTCTGCATTCAAATCATTTTCTGTCCTCATCTCATCGTACCAGAAGGAGACAAAGACATAAACTTCCCGCGAATCGACTTAAGCTGCCGGAATCGACTCTGGTCTCCATAGGATGTAATGAATGGGAAGACGCTCCCGCACCGCGAAGCGGCCGCTGTGCCCGTGCAGCAAGAAGGACACCGGCTGCATACCGGTGCCCTTCCTGTATTCCCTGCAGTCCCGCCGCCAGACCGCGCCGAAGCTTAGGATCTCCCGGTCCCTGCGGCGTCCCCGTAGGCTGCCACGCGGTTGCGGCCCTGCAGCTTCGCCCTGTAGAGCGCCTTGTCCGCCTGCCCGATGAGATCGCCGGGCTGCACCAGCGGGTGCGGAATCACGGTGGCGATCCCCGCGCTGAGGGTCACGCAGCCGCCCGCCTTGGAGGCCTTATGCGGAATGCCGGCCTGCTCTACCTTCGCCCGTACGGCTTCGGCCGCGGCACGGGCCTCCTCCACCCCGCTCCCGGGCAGCAGGATGACGAACTCCTCGCCCCCGTAACGCGCCGCCAATTGGCCGCTTCCCGCAGCCGCCGCTTCGAAGATGCCGGCTACGGCCCGCAGGCAGGCGTCGCCGCCCTGGTGCCCGTACGTATCGTTGTACGCTTTGAAGAAGTCGATGTCGCACAGGATCACCGAGAGCGGCTTGGAGCCCCTAGCCGCTTCTTCCCAGGCACGGGCATACGCCTCGTCGAAGCTGCGGCGGTTCGGAATACCCGTGAGCCCGTCGCGGCTGGACAGCTGCTGAAGCTGCCGGTTGGCCTCCTGGAGCTTGCGGTTGGTCTCCTGCAGCTTCTGCTCGGCCGCCTTGCGTTCCGAGATATCCCGGAACGAGGTGAAGATCGCCGGTTTGCCGCCGTCGAGGATCGAGGAGATCGAGACCTCCACCATCACCTCGGCACCCTGCGCGGTCAAATAAGTCAGCTCGAGATGAGGAAGAATCCCGTTCTTGTGATACAGTTCTTTGGCCAGCAGCAGCTCTTTGTCATAGTGCTTCGGATGAAGGAATCGCTCCGTCGGGCTGCCGACCACCTCGGCCGGACCGCTGAGTCCGAAGATGGCGGCGGCACGGGCGTTCGCGAACACAATCCGCCCCTCCTGGTATACGCAGACGGCATCCGGCGAGAGCTCGATAAGCTTGCGGAACCGGTCCTCCGTCTCCTTCAGCGACAATTCAGCGCGCCGGCGTTCCGTCAGGTCGAGCGCCATCACCATGGCCGATGCCTTTCCTTTGTACCGGATATCGGTTCCCTGCATAAGCACGTCGATGATCCGGCCGTCGACGCCCACGAGCTTTTCCTCCAGCAATTCTACGGGAGTGCCGTTGTCGTACATCTGCCGGGTCCGGCTCCCCACCACCTCGTGATATTCCGGATGAACGAAGTCCATAATGCTCCGGCCGATGAGCTCCTCGGGAGAGGCCGCCCCGAGCATCCGGGCCCCCGACTGGTTGATGAACACCACCTTGCCGTCCGTATGGACGGCAATCAGCTCGGGAGACAGCTCGACCAGCCGGCGGTATCGGGCCTCGCTGTTCCTCAGCTCCTCCTCGGCCCGTTTGCGGTCGGAGATATCCCGCAGCATGTTGAGCGAAGCCTTCCGTCCGCCGAGTTCGATGATCTTCGTGCTGCACTCGCACAGGATCACCTCCCCGTTCTTCGCCTTGAGGCGCCACTCGAAGGTAGCTGAGCCTTCCTCCTTCAGCAGCCGGATGATCTTGGCATACTCCGCGTTGAAATGCTCATCCCCCACACCCAGCTCCGCTCCCGTCATACCTCTAAGCTCGTTCTTCGTATACCCAAGCTTCCGGCAGGCGACATCGTTGGCTTCCAGAATGAGACCCACGGCGTTGTGAAAATCCCCGAGCAGAATCATATCGCTTGCGTTCTCGAACAAGGCTCGGAAGCGGTTCTCCGAGTCGAGAATCTGCGCCTCCGTCTTTTTGCGGCGGGTGATATCCCGGATAATGCTGCTGTAAAAGAACAGCGTCCCTGCCTGCCACCGGGTGAAGGAAATTTCAATGGGAAACGTATGCCCGTCGCGGTGCAGCCCCTCCAGCTCGAGCGTCCCGCCGGGAACCGGCTCAGCCTGGCCAGCCGCCGCCTCCTGTGCGGCAAACGACTCGAGGCACAGGTGCGGGATGATGAGCGATAAGGGCTGACCCAGCGCTTCCCGGCGCGTATAGCCGTAGATCCGTTCGGCTCCCGGATTCCACTCGAGAATCCGCATCTCGCCGTCCGCCAGAATAATGGCTTCCTGGCCTGTCTGGGACACCGCCCGGTACATGTTCTCGGCATTGATGTGCGACAGGCCGAAGGAGAAGATCGGCGCCGTCTGCTCCAGCTGGAGCAGATGCTTGCGCGAGAAGTGGTCCGCCCGGCGCGAACCCGCGTTGATTACGGCGATCACCTGCCCTTGATACAAGACCGGCAGATGGAGTGAAGAACGCATCCCCTGCGCATACAGATGCTGGTCAAGCCCGCCGGACGGCCTGCGCCGGTTCCAGTTCGGAAAGAGCAGCGGCTCCCGGCGGCGGACAATCTCCACGGACTCCGTATCGATATCCGTTACCCTGCAGGCCGTTTCGGACATCACCCCGTTGTCCCGCAGCGTGACCATCTTGTAGCCGCCGCGGTCTACGGTTAGCAGACTGCCGTAATCGCATTCCAGCAGATCGATGATCTCCTGCAGCGCCTTCCGGTGGATATCCCCGTGATCTGCGCGTTCGAATTCCTTCATCAGCGCGGCAATCGTGCGATTGACATTCAGCCGCAGAATCGTGCCCTGGATTACGGTATACACCAGCGCGGCGAAGAGCGAGCCTCCGAGCAGCAGTGAAGTATAGTACGGAAGGATGCCGTATTCCTGCGGCTGCAGGATCAGGAGCAGGGCCCCGGCCGTCACCGCTGCAAAATAAACCGTCATCGATACCCACCTGCGCAGGCAGGTGCGTATGTAATGGGCGATCCCCCGGCCCCCGCTGCGGCAAGGAACGTATAGAGGGCAGCCTGCATGGCCCCGGGATCGCCTCCCGCTTCCCAGAAGCGGAACCCCCCGATCAGCAGACCGGCCGTCAGCGCTCCGGTGAAGCCGCCGAAGTGGGCGGCCGTCATGAGGGTCAGCTGCCGGTAATCGAGCACGATATGCTCCGTCACCGGATAGCCGAAATGAATAAAGAGAATCCCGAACAGCCCTTGAAGCAGACCAACGGAGATGCGCTGCCGCACGGTCATGCGAAAGGAAGAACGCGGGAACAGAAACATGGTGATAAGTAACAGGCCGATGACCAGCACCAGATCTTCGATCAGCACTTGAAGAATCAATGGGGTCCCTCCGGAGTTTCGCTTAGTAGTAATCGTAAGTTTCGCTTAGTAATAATCGTATTCGCTTAATAGTAATCGTATTTTTTATTCGACATCATTCGCCAAATTCCTCCCTCGATTTCTAGCGGATATTCCCAAATTTGTTGCTCCGCCACACCTCGCAGGAACGGCACCGATTTCGAAAGAACAGGCTCACGCGGCATAAAAAAGGACCGCTGTCTCCCTGAGAAGACAAGCGGTCCCCGAACCTGCCGCGGGCAGGCCAAAAGCCGGATTCCTTATCTGGCTCGGCTCTGCGAGCCCCGGTAGAGCACCAGGCCGACAAGCAGCAGAAGCAGCCCCGAGGCGTCATAAGCCAGGTCATAAGCGGTCTGGTAATCCCCCGGATGCACATGATGAAGCTGCAGCACATGATGGTTGATGATGCCTTCCACGAAGTTGAACAGTCCGGCGCCGGTGAACAGGCCCGAGAGGAAAAGCTTCCTCGCGCCGGGTTCGTCTGCCCGGCCGCTGTTCCACAGAACCACCGCGCCCCAGACCATGACCACCGTCACCGCGAGATGGAAGAGGCCGTCGCTTATAATCTGATGCTGCCGGTCCGTATGCATATTGACGCTGTGCCACTGCAGCAGCTGGTGGAAGATGATCCCGTCGAGCATGCCGATCGTTCCGATCCCCAGCAGGAACGCGCCGAGCAGGGTCGGGTGATGCCGGAGATCATGCCAGAATCCGTTCATAGGGGGTACCTCCTTCGCACGTTGCGGATAGAAGCAGTTATAACCGTTTTTACCCGGAAACATACGAAATGCATCCGGCCCCTTAGAGACCGAGGTACACCTGCCTGCTGAACGAGCCCTTCCGGAGCACGGCGTGCCCCGCGATGCGGAAGCCTGCGGCGGCAATCTCCGCCCCGATCTCCTCCGTCGCGACAATGACGGCCCGCTCCGCCAGCCGCCGGGCCCCCGACAGCAGCCCCGCCTGCTCCTCGGCCGAGAGCTTCGAGCATAGGTTGTACGGCAGGTCGAGGACGGCCGCGTCGTACCTCCCCGCCACGCCCGTCATGTCGGCAAGCCGGACCGCCGATTCCGCGAAGCCGAAGTGGCGCAGGTTCGCCCGCGCTCCGCGCACGGCCAGCGGGTTGATGTCGCAGCCCTCGCTGTCGATGCCCATCGACAGCGCTTCGACCAGCACCGTGCCCATGCCGCAGCACGGGTCGATCAGCCGCCGTCCGGCCCCTTCCGGCACGGCGATGTTCACCACCGCCCGGGCGACGCGGGTGCTGAGGGCGGTGGAGTAGTTCTGCGGCTTCTGCGCATGCCGCAGCCAGTGAGCCTCGGCGCGGTGCAGGGGCCCGAGCAGCCAGCGGCCGTCCGCGCAGGCGAGGCCGAGCACGTGCTGCGGCGTGCGCATGTCCGCCCGGCCGCGGATGCGGGCGCCGGCCTGGCGCTCCAGCGCGCGCTGCCCGCCGTAGTCGGCGCCGAGCCCCGCTTCGGCGTAGACGACCTTGAACGTGCCGCCGCCGAGCTCCAGCTCCGGCAGCCGTTCGAGCAGCGCCGGCAGGCTGTCTGCCTCGAAGCGCACGTCAAGCCGCTGCTTCAGGAACGGGCTGCGCCCCGGGTCCAGCACGCGGGGCGAACGCAGCCAGCCGCCCTCGGCCGGGCAGCCGAACAGCTCGCGGAGCTCCAGCCCGCACAGCTCGAGCTCGTCCTCGTGGCAGGCATACGTATAGAGACAGGCCGCGGCTTCCGGTGAAGCCCCGCCCGGCCTGGATTCTTCTTTGACATTCATGGGTCGTTCGCTCCTTCGCATGCCGCCATTATATCATACACGGCGGCTGAAGAACCGCCGGTACGGGAATCCGCACTTGAATCCCAGCCCTGCGCATAGTTTGGTATCGAAAGAAATAAATCAGAGTTCTCCCTTTACAAAACTAATGGGCATCCCATATACTACCAGTATATTATTAAATTCTTAGTTATTCCATCTGAATTATGAGGTTCATAAATTCTTGCTAATGAACAGGAGAGATATCAGTGAAACCCCAGCCATGGAAAACCGCACTGGCCGTCATGACGGTGACCGCCCTATTGACCGGCTGCACCGCCCCGGAATCCGGCGGCACCGATGTCCCGGCCGCACAGCAGCCCGCAGGGAGCAGCGCCCAGCCGGAGATCGTCAAAGATGCCGTTATTCCGGCGTCCGACAAATCCAAATCCCCCGCCGCCGCGACGGCACGGACCGACACCGTCGTCGTTTCGCTGACGGAGCCCGGCGGCGTGTTCAACCCGTATTTTTACCAGAACGGCTACGACGGTAATGTCACCTCGGTGATGTTTTCACCGTTGGTTAATATCGACGAGAACGGCAAGCCGGTTCCCGATCTCGCCGAGAAGTGGGAGATCAGTCCCGACGGTCTTGTCTATACATACTATCTCCGCCCCAATCTCAAATTCAGTGACGGTTCTCCGCTGACCGCCGAAGACGTCGCTTTCACCCTGACCCTCCTGCATGACAAGGCCTACGACGGCGAGACCGATCTGACCGAAACCCATATCAAAGGAGGTCAAGCCTACAAGGAAGGCAAGGCGGATGCGATCGAGGGCATTCAGGTTATCGATCCCCTCACGATCCGCATCACGACAGAGAAGGTCAACGCCCGCTCACTGCTGCTCCTTGGCGGACAGCCGCTCTCGAAGGCTTATTACGGCAAGAACTACGCCCCGGGGCAGCTCGATTACCTCAAATCGCTGCACGCCAAGCCCCTGGCGACCGGCCCGTACAAATACGACCAATACATCCCCGGCCAGGAAGTGCGGTTTACCGCCAATGAACACTACTACGGGGGCAAGCCGAAGGTCGGGCATTTTATCTACAAGACGACCGAAGGGGACGCGACACAGTTCTTCCAGACCGGCGAGACGGATTACAGCTCTTTCACCGCGAATCCGGACAATCTGGATCTCCTGAAGCAGCTCGGCTATGCGAATATCAATATCTATACCTCCACGGCTTACAGCTATATCAAATTCAATCACAGCAAAGCCCCGTTCAAGGACAAACGGGTGCGCCAGGCGTTCGTCTACGGTCTTGACCGCGCGAAGACCGTCCAGGCCGCCTATCAGGGGTATGCCCAGATCGCGAACGTACCGGTATCACCGGTCTCCTGGGCCTACACGGAGGAAGGCATCAATCCTTATCCGTATGATCCCGAGAAGGCGAAGAAGCTTCTCGATGAGGCCGGCTGGAAGCCGGGAGCCGACGGGGTCCGCGAGAAGGACGGCCAGAAGCTCATTGTCCGCTACTTCACAACGAAGGGGGCGGTGAGCGATATTCTGATTCCGATCGCCAAAGAGAATTACAAGGCGCTCGGCATCCAGCTCGAATCCGAGCTGATGGACTACAATGCGCTGCTCGCCCGCACCACCAAGGGAGACCATGACCTCGCTTCCTTCTCAACGACGCTGCTTCCCGATCCTTCCGACGGAGTGAACCAGTTCTCCTCGAAGGCGGGCGGCAGCTTCACAGGCACGAACGGCTATTCCAATCCGAAGGTTGACGAGTTGATCGAGAAAGGGACCGCCACGCTCGACCTTGCGGCCCGCAAAGCGGCTTACGCCGAGCTGTACAAGGAGATCGCCGAGGATCCGCCGTTCATCTTCCTCGCCTACCGCAAGATCCTCTCGGCCCATAATGCCCGGGTGGAAGGCTTCCGGCCGAACGGCTATACCGGCCTGTCCTCCTCTCTCCCGAATCTGGAGATCAAGTAGCCGGGAAGGAGCTTGACCGCCCATGCCATCGTACCTGCTTAACCGGCTGTTCTACATTGTCGTAACGCTGCTCGGGGCCTCACTGCTTATCTTCGCCCTGTATGCCTTGACGCCCGGCGACTTCGTGGATTCGAGCCCGAAGCTGACGGAGGCTCGCAAGCTCGAGCTCAAGGCACTGTACGGGCTTGACAAGCCGCTCGTGGCGCGGTATTTCACCTGGCTCGGGCAGGCAGTGAAGGGGGACCTCGGCTTCTCGCTGCAGCACCAGAAGCCGGTCACATCACTGATTTTTCATTTTATCGGCAACTCGTTCCTGATCGCGTTCGCCTCCCTTGTGCTTACCTGGGCGGCGGCCATCGCGGTCGGTCTTCTCTCTGCGGTCCGGCAGCACTCCTGGTTCGATGCCCTCGTCACGCTGTTCGTCTTCGGAGCGATGTCGCTGCCTGCCTTCTTCATCGGCCTGCTCGCGATCAAGATCTTCGCCGTCGACCTCGGCTGGCTTCCGCCCGGAGGCATGATCACCACGGGAAGCCGCAGCACCGGACTTGCCTACGCGCTGGAGGTGGCCGACCACATGTTCCTCCCCGTCGTCGTGCTCGCGCTGCTCAGCGTCGGCTCGCTGACCCGCTACTTCCGCACGAACCTGCTGGAAGTCATCCGGCAGGATTTTGTACGGACCGCACGGGCCAAGGGCCTTAAGGAGCGCACGGTCCTCTGCAAGCACGCGCTCCGCAGCGCTCTGCTGCCGGCTATCACGCTGATGGGCTTTGAGATTCCCGCCCTCTTCGGGGGCGCCATCATTACGGAGAAAGTCTTCAATTGGCCCGGGATCGGGTCGGTCTATATGCAGGCCTTCGCGGTGAGGGATTATCCCGTCCTCATGGGATTTACGATGTTCATCGCCGCGCTGACCGTCGTCAGCAATCTGATCGCGGATCTGCTGTACCGCCTCGCCGATCCCCGGATCCGGCTCAAATAGGAAACATGAAGTAGGAGGAATCCATGGCACTGCTATTCCCTTCCGCCCCAAACAAAGCCGGCCTCCCCCCTGCGCCCGAGCCACTCTCCGTACCGGCTGCCTCCCTGTGGAGACAGTCGCTGCACCGGCTGCGGAGCAACCGTATGGCTATGCTCGGTTGCGGGTTTCTGATCTTCATCGCGCTTTTCTGTCTCCTCGGTCCGCTCTTCTCCCCTTACAGCTCCGGACTCGTCAACACGGGGCAGATCAAGGCACCGCCCAGTGCAAGTCACTGGCTCGGCACCGACCAGCTCGGACGCGATATCCTGACCCGTCTGATGCAGGCCGGCCGCATCTCGATCACCGTAGGGCTCGCTTCCATGACGCTGTCCGTCGTGATCGGTGCTGCGCTCGGGATTGCCGCCGGCTACTACCGCCGGGGTGTGGACCAGGTCGTGATGCGCACAGCCGACGTGCTCATGACCATTCCCGAGCTGCCGCTGCTCTTCATCATGGCCGCCGTGCTCTCAGAGCTGAAGGTGCCCGCCGACTACCGGCTCTACATCGTGATGCTGCTGCTCAGCCTGGTAGGCTGGCCGGGACTGGCCCGCATGGTGCGCAGTGAAGTTCTCAGCCTCCGCGAACGGCCGTTCATGCTGGCTGCGGAAGCGCTGGGCCTGCGAGACCGGCGCAAGCTCTTCAAGCACCTGCTGCCGAATATCATGCCGCTGCTGCTCGTGGCGGCTACACTGCGCGTCGGCGGTGCCATCATCGGCGAATCGACGCTGAGCTATTTCGGCCTCGGCGTCGTTCCGCCGACCCCCTCCTGGGGCAATATGATCGATGCGGCGAATTCGCTCATCGACTTCCAGCGGCGTCCATGGCTGTGGGTCCCGCCGGGATTGGCCATCTTCGTAACGGTCATTTCGATCAATCTGCTGGGCGACGGCCTCCGCGACGCGCTTGACCCCAAACGAAAAAGAAGGTGAAGCTCTGATGACAACCCGGAACGAGACAAAGAACCTGCCGCTGCGGGAAGAGCCGCCCCTGCTGGAGATCCGTCACCTCCATACCCACTTCGCCACGGAGGAAGGCATCGTCAAAGCGGTCAACGATGTAAGCCTTACCGTCCGGGAAGGCGAAACGGTGTGCATCGTCGGGGAGTCCGGCTGCGGCAAGAGCGTCACCGCTCTCTCCATTCTGCAGCTGATCCAGGGGCCTCACGGCCGCATCGCCGGCGGGGAGATCCTCTTCGGCGGCAGGGATCTGCTGCAGGCCGCTCCGAATGACATCCGGCGGATCCGCGGCAATGAAATTGCGATGATCTTCCAAGAGCCGATGACCTCGCTGCATCCGGTCCTGACGATCGGCGAGCAGCTGACGGAGCCGATCCTCGAGCACCGCCCCGTCTCCCGCAGGGCCGCACGGCTGGAGGCACTCGACCTCATCCGCCTGGTCGGCATCGCCCGGCCGGAGGCGGTCTATGCCAGCTATCCCCATGAGCTCAGCGGGGGGATGCTGCAGCGGATCATGATCGCCATGGCACTCTCCTGCCATCCGCGCCTGCTCATTGCCGATGAGCCGACAACGGCGCTCGACGTTACGATCCAGGCACAGATCCTGGACCTGCTGCGGCGCATCAAGGAGGAGCGGGGCACCTCCATCCTGCTCATCACCCATGACCTCGGGGTCGTTGCCGAAATGGCCGACCACGTAGTGGTGATGTACGCCGGCCGGATCGTAGAGCAGGCCCCTGTGCTGGAGCTGTTCCGCCATCCGCAGCACCCGTACACCCAGGGGCTGCTCCGGGCCAAGCCGGTGCTCCACCGGCGCGAGCCCCGGCTCTATACGATTCCCGGCCAGGTCCCGAGCCTGGCCGGGCTCGGAGATTTCTGCCACTTCAGCGACCGCTGCCCGCAGGCTTCGGACCTCTGCCGCAGCCGGCAGCCGGAGCTTCTGCCGATCGCGGACGGCCATGAGGCGGCCTGCTGGCTGTACGGGCGGGAGGTGAGCGCCCCATGAACCGGAGTTCCCTGCACCCGCATACCGGTGCACCGGTCGGCTCCACGGACGGCGGCAGCCTCTTGGATGTCAGAGACCTGAAGACGCACTTCCCGGTCACCGGCGGCTTCCTCGGACGCACCGTCGGCCACGTGAAGGCGGTGGATGGCCTTTCCCTCACGCTGCGGCGGGGCGAGGCGTTCGGACTCGTCGGTGAATCGGGCAGCGGCAAGAGCACAGCCGGCCGCACGATCCTCCGTCTGACGGAGAAAACGTCCGGCGGGGTGTTCTACAAAGGGAGGGATCTGTATGCCCTCCCGAAGGAAGAACTGCGGCGCCTTCGGCCGGAGCTGCAGATGATCTTCCAGGATCCGTACAGCTCGCTCAGCCCCAGGCTGCGCATCGGCGACGCGATCGGGGAAGCCCTGCTCGAGCACGGCCGGGCGACCCGGCAGGAGGTCCGCAGCCGGGTGGCGGAAGTGATGGAGCTGTGCGGCCTGCCGCCCGGCCAGATGGACCGCTACCCCCATGAATTCTCCGGGGGGCAGCGCCAGCGGATCGGCATCGCCCGGGCTATGGCGCTCCGGCCGGAGCTGCTCGTGGCCGACGAGCCGGTCTCCGCTCTGGACGTCTCCATACAAGCCCAGATCATCAACTTGTTCAGCGATCTGCGGGAGAGCCGCAGCCTGACCTACCTCTTCATCTCGCATGACCTCAGCGTGGTGGAGCATCTCTGCGACCGGGTCGGTGTCATGTACCTGGGCTCCCTCGTCGAGCTGGCCCCCCGCGACGAGCTCTTCACCCGGCCGCTGCATCCCTACACCCGGGCTCTGCTCTCCGCGGTGCCGGTGCCCGATCCGGCAGCGCGGAGGGAACGCATTGTGCTGAGAGGGGATATCCCCTCGCCGGCCGCACCGCCGCCCGGCTGCAAGTTCCACACCCGCTGCCCATACGTCATGCCCCGGTGTCGAGAGGAAGAGCCGGCCTACCGGCAGGTGGTGGAAGAGCGATTCGCAGCGTGCCATTTCGTTTGATCTCCAGCCGGCAGGGCAGGCCCCTGAGGCCGGTCGAGGCCCCTGCAGTGCGGGGCCGCTTATTGAAGGGCCTGATCTTTCCTGCTAGACTTGACCTAAGCATTTTGGGTCCCGCTCTTGGCTTCGGGCCCCCAAAGGAAGGATATCGCCCATGAGCACGCCGATCGACATCAAGTTCGCACCCACCTATGAACTGATCAACAGCCTGCACACGTACCTGTGCCGGATCTGGCACAAACGGATTGACCTCGGTGCCGATTGGCATGCAGGTGTCCGGGATCGCCTCAGCCCCGGCTTCCGGTCCCATCTCGACGCTTCGGAGCTCCGCCCCGAGTGGCGCTTCGTCTATCTTCTCGCTCACCTGTACCCGGGCCGGGGTGGACCGGCGTCCTTCCTCGACTGGCTCGAAGAGCTCTCCCCCGGAGACATGTACGAGCTGCTCGCCCCCCGGCTGCCTGCCGTCACCGGTGACCTGGCCGGGCTGCAGCAATGGCTCGCCGGGCTGCTGCGGCCCTGGTACGAGCAGTATTTCGCCGGCTTTGATCAGGACATGCTCGTCCGCCTGGAGCAAGCCGCCGGCCAGCACCGCGCGCTCCTCGGCACGCTGCCGCCGGCCGAACTCGCCGAGGAGCTGACGAACGGCCTGCGGTTCGAGGAAGACGGCGGGATCCGGCAGCTCGTACTGACGCCGCAGTACCACTTCCAGCCGGGCAACGTCTTCTATCTCTATGGAGGCGGTCTGCTGCTCTGCCAGTATCCGGCCGATCTGCATGCGCCTCAGCCCGACGATGGGCCTTCTCCTCCCCTGTACCGGACTCTGCGCAGTCTCGGCGAACGGAGCCGTCTGCGCATTCTCCGCTATGTCAGCGGCGGCCCCCGCTCGTTCACGGACATTCTCCGGCACGTCGGCCTGTCCAAGGGCATCACGCACGAGCACATCTCCAATCTGCGCTGTGCAGGCCTGCTCCGGGCCCATGTTGTCGGCGAGAACGTCACGGTCTTCAGTCTGCGGTCCTCCGCCGTCATCCGGCTGCAGGAGCAGCTTCTGTCTTATGTGGAGGGGGATGCGGACAACAGCCATGACGTCTAGATAGGGGGGCCTCTCCTCGGACGAACACAATCGGAGCCCTCGGATTACGTCTCCCTCCCCTGTCCGGCTGGGCAATCGCTTACCAGTGATTACAGGAGACAGCGCACGGCCGGCCACCGGGCCGGTCTATTCCCCGCCTTCCCAAGCTCCACGGCCGCTGCGGTCTGACCATCGGATCACCGCGCACATCCAAGCGCATTCTACAGCGCGGAATGCATCGGCATCCAAGCGGCAAAGGGCAGTCCCCGCAGGGACTGCCCTTTGCTTTCCTTATGATCCTGCCGCCTCTGAACGTCAGCGGTCCAACCCACGCTGCCTTCGCCTTACGGCTTCACCAGCGTGGCCTTGCCCCAGTTGCTGCGCTCGGTGGAGTTCGTGTTCGTGCCGTTCCACATCCACTGCCGCTTGCGGTTCTCCCCGTCCTCGCTGTCGTCGAAGCCGAGGTCGAAGAGGAACTGAAGTCCCTCCGACGCCTGCATGTTCACCGTCTCCCACGGGATCGCGGCTTCGATCACATACCCGCCGCTCCTCGCTTTGACGGCCATGTTCACGGCCTTCTGACGGCTCGTGTTGAACCAGTACCAGAACGGCTGCCCTTCGGCCGTCGGCTGGGCGCTCATGATCAGCTGCCGGTCGTTGAAGAGCGGGTCGCCCGGCGTCGTCAGGTCGCCGGGTCCGAAGAAGAGCTCCACGCCGTCCCCGCGCCATACGTTCATGTCGGTGTACTGGTTGCGCATCGGAGTCGGATCGGTGATCGACGCCGTCACGTACAGGTTCGTGTTATCCCAGGCCAAGGTATATTCGCCCGACATGCCCGCTCCGTCGGTGCCGACCACACGCTGCGCCTCATCCAGCACGAACTTCGGAGCCCCGGCCGGGAAGCCGTTTACTTCGCCGTCGATCGGCACCGGCACCGGCGTGTACGGAATCGCCATCGTGTTATTGCCGGGCTGCCGGGGAGCATCGCCGAAGTCGTAGCGGAACGGCTCCTTGCGGCCGAGCATCACGCTGTAGATGTCATGGTTCGTGGCCATGACGCCCTGCAGGAACGTCTTGTACGGGCGGTCGGCCACGTTCACGAGGCCGAAGTTATAATGCTCGCCGTCATCCGCCTCGGACCAACGGCCCGTAGCCGCCTGGTCCAGATACGTGAACCAGTGCGCCCCCACCACATACCCGAGCGAGGCCGCCCCTTCCACATAAGTCCGGTACCGCAGCTGCCGTTCATTCTGGTCGGCGACAAGAAGCGGAGAACCGAGGCCCTGCTCCATCGTGCCGAAACCGTTCTCCGTCAGGATGAGCGGCTTGCCTCCCGATTTGGCATGCACTTCACCCAGCATCGTCACATTGAGATTCTTGGCATAGTGGTTCATCGAGATAACATCCATATGGCGTCCGGCCGCTTCGGCCATGAATCCGCGCAGTTTCGCATTGTTCATCGGGATCGTGAGCCAGCGGTCGCCGAGCAGCAGATGATTCGGGTCATACTTGCGGAAGACCCGGGCAATCGTGCCGTAATACGTATCGAGATACAGCTTCACGAAATCGTCGACATCATACTGCGCCTGCTGCGAATCGACATAGAGCACAGCGTCGTTCAGCTCGGCGAAGCTGCCGTAGGTGCCGTTCCAGGCGGTATTGAACGCCTCGATCGTCCCGTACTTTTCCTGCAGCATCTGTACGAGTCTGCGTTTGGCCGCCACCACGCTGCCCTTCAGCTTCGGAATCTCCGGAGCGATCTTCTGGTAGTGGTTCTCATTGCCTAGGAAATAACCGACGATGAGCGGATTGTTCTTGTTCGGCGTCAGCACCGGCTCCAGTGCCGCTTCCAGCTTGGCCTCCGCGCCGTCCGCGAAGATATCGAAGATCTTGACACCCTCAATCTTCGCCCATTCCAGGCTGCCAAGCGGCAGGAACGGGAAGTACGGTACCTTGAACTGCTCCGACAGCGGCGTAGGCGACCAGCCTCCCGCGCTGTTGAAGCCCCACTTTTTCATCCGCGCCCAGCTGGTCTGATAGAACGCCTCCGACGTGTAGGGCGTCCCCGTCTTCTTGATATAGTTCGCAAGGTAGTAGGAGAAGTAGTCTTTGGTACCCATGAAGGCTGACTTGTACTCGGTGTTTGCGTAATCCGGCAGCCATTCGAAGATCTCTTCGCGTCCGGTCACCATCGTATACGTGTCGTTCGGCGAAATGCCGTTGATCCCTACGCTGAAGAAGGCCGTGCCCAGCGGTGTGACCAGGATCTTGCGGCCGTCCGCCGCCGTCTGAACGTTATAGTAGCCCTTGGCCTGAAGGCCATACGTCTCTTTACTGCCGACGAGTCCGCCGTAGGCATCCCAGTTCGGCGCCTGCAGTCCGTCATAGTAAGCCTTGTCTGCGGCCAGATCGGCACGGAGCTCGTCATCGGTCTTCACCTTCTCAGGGAAATCCGCCGAGTTCATCTGCCCGTACTTATCCACGACCCAATCCGCCTTCGAACGGTAGACATACGAGCGCGGCGCGCTTGCTTCCAGGCCGTTCTTTATAGCGAACGCATGAAGCGTCGTCGAGTCCTGAACGCTGATCGCTCCCGTATAAGGCCTCGCTTCCGTCTCCGCATTCAGCTTGTAGAAGATTTGAGCTCCTGACGTCGGAGTCGACAGCGTCACGGATATCGGCTGGCCGACAACGGTTCCGTGATCAGGCACGGCCAAGACCGACATGACATTCTTGTTCAGGATGACCTTGCCGATCTGCGGTGTCCAGGCTTTGACATCGCCCTTTACCTCAATCTTGAGATATCGGGTGCCTGCAGGCAGTCCCTTGGCTTCATAGACGAACATCTGCCAGTTGGAGACCGGCGCACCGCTCTTGTACGGCTGGAGCACCACTTCCGTGAATGAGGTGCCGTTCGGTGATGCATACACTTTCAGCGGATCGACCGCCACGCCCATGAAGAAATAGCTGTGGATGGCAAAGGATTGAATATCATAGGCCGTCTTGTAGGTGAGCGACCCGAGCGCCGTCGTCGAACGTGTCGCCCGCTTCAGGTCTCCGCCGAGATACTGGGCATCGGCCCCTTCGGTCCGCATATTCGTGCGGGCCATCACATGCTCGAACGTATCCAGCGGGTCCACGAGCCCCGGCAGGTTCACAGGCTCCTCTCCGGGTCCTGTCCCCGGCTGTCCCTGAACGAGCAGCAGGTAAGGCGCATTCCCCCCGGCCTCTTTGGCGTTCACATAGGCTGCCCCGTCGGTGGTGTTCACGATCCCCACACTCGCCGTGGTTTTGCCCAGAGCCTTCTGCCCTTTGATATATCCCGTAATGTCAATGGACATCCATCCGCTTGGCTCATACGGCCATACGGCTTCGCCGATCTCGGCCCCCGCGGGAGCCGGAGTGGGCAGCGGCTTCGTATTGTAGGTCATCGTCCCTTCCGACCAGCTGCTGTCCACGCCGTAGAGCTTCAGCCTCGCTGGAGCCTGGGACGAATCGTACGTCTGGCCGTACAGGTTCAGGTATACCTTCTGTGTTCCCGCATCCACCTTCGACAGGTCGAACTTCAGATAGGCTTCGCGGTTCTTGAGCGCCTTCATGAAGAGCAGCGGCTCGGTTCCCCGATTGGTATCCGGCACCGTACCATCCACATAGACGTCCTCGGTTACCGGTACGACGCGGTCCTGCGTGCCTTTGACGATATAGCGGAACGTATTCACGGCACTGGCCGAAGCCGTATTCGTCCCAAACTGTGAATAAGCTTTCAGCAAAGAGATTCCGCTCAGCCCGATCCCATCTGTATAAAGCTTTTTTGCAGGGGAGGTCCTGGGGTCGCTTCCATCGGTCGTGTAAAAAATGGACGCGCCGGCCGTGGACGAGAGTGTCAGCTTCGAACCCGCGGACACTTCTCCCGGAGGCATGCCCGGCACCACGACGGACGGTCCGTTCAGCACCACCCTGCCGATCAGGGGCGAGCGGACGATCAGCCCCCCGGTGTATTCGATCTTCAGATACACGCTGCCTGCAGGAAGCCCCTCCAGCTCATAGATGATCAGCGGGAAATACCCGCCAAGCTCGATCAGTCCGGGGGTTACCTTCGTATAGTCGGTTCCGTTCGGCGATACATAGAACAGCGGATGATCGTACGGCTTTCCCTGCGGATGGTAATACCCGTAGACCGCAAAGGACTGCAGCGGCTCCGCCGTTTTGTAGGTGATGAATTCCTTGTAAGCCGCGCTGCGCTTCACCCGGGTCGGATCGAAGCCCCCTGTGCCGGCGCTCTCGAGCGTCAGGGTCGGGGAGTGCTCATGGGTGAGGCTCCAGCTCTGAAACTCGTCGTTCAATACGGATGCGGCGGGCTCTGCCGCCTGTACCCCGCCCTGCGGGGCCCATCCCGTGAAAGTGGAGAACATCAGTGACCACAGGCACAACATCAACAAACCTCTTCGAAGATTCATCGCGCTTCCCTCCTGAATAGAGTGATGTGGAACCGCCAGAATCGAGTGCTGTTTGTCTGTCTGTTGCTCCGCAGCTGGTATGGAAGCGCCCCGGCTGCCCGGAAACGCCCCGTCTATATACGCGTCTCTACGCCAGTGATATGGACATCAAGTCGGGTGAGTAGGGGATGTTGGTGTACGAAGGAGCTGCGAATCCTGGGGGGGAGGTGGACCAAGCCCCCGCTGCTTGTCGCGGGGGCCGCCTGGAAGTCCGTGTGCTTATTTGAGGTTATGCTGTTTCTTCATGATGTCATAGATGTCTTTGGCCAAAAAGGCTTTATCGCGGTCTTTCTCATACCAGTTCAGGAACCAGTCCTCGACTTTCTTGCCGTTCCCTTTGTTCCACGTATCCTGCGCATCCTTCATGGCCTGCTCAGGTGTATACTCCTTGCCGCCCAGCACCGCCTTCACCCAGATATCGTCGATCGGCTTCGTCATGCTGTCGGAGATGACGTTGATGTCCTTGGGCAGCTGCGGCATATGCTCCGGATGGGTCAGCTCCACATAAGGCTTGGAGAGATCCAAGTAGATCGCCAGCGCCTTCTGGTAAAGCTCCAGTCCTTCCTTCTGAATCGGAACCTCGCTGTTGAAGGTGGACACGGTCTTGCCGCACTTCTCATCGAGGATGCCCGAGGAGAGCATCTGGTAATCGGCCGTCCAGTTCACTTCATTCTTCGACTTCTCCGGATCGATCGGCACCGGGCAGCCCGTCGGCCCCACCTTCCAGTGCTCGTTCTCGATGCCGTATTTCAGCGTCTTCGCCGTATCCTGCTTCACCAGGAAGTCGACGTACTTCATCACCGCCTCCGGGTGTTTGGCGGCCCGGTTAACGAAGGCCGTTGCCTGGACCGGATTCGTGAAGGCCGGATTGAATTCGCCCGCCGGGCTCTTCGGATAGGCGATCGGAGCCACTTTGGCGTCCGGCACGTTCTTCTTCAGGCCCGCCAGCTCGCCGTTGGTGAAACTCGGCCAGCTGATCTGCAGCGGATAGATGCCGATCTTGCCGTTGATAAAGTCCTGCTTGGCCTTGGCCCCGTTCTTGTCATTGAGGTAATCGCGGTCGACGATGCCTTCATCGAACAGACGCTTCTTGAACTCGGCCATGTGGCGGAAGTTCTCCCAGTTGCGGACGAGCTTGCCGTCGGTCACAACCCACCGGGTGGCCTGGAAGATCTGGTCGACGACATACCCCGACTGGAAGGAGATCGCCATGCCGTAGGTGTCCTTCTTGCCGTTGCCGTCCGGATCCTTCTCGGCGAACGCTTTCGCCACCTGGTACAGCTCTTCGGTGGTCTTCGGCGCCTGCAGGTTCAGCTTCTGCAGCCAATCCTCGCGGATCAGGATCGCATGGATCGGCACGACCTCGGAGAGGCGCGCGAACTCATAGAGCTTGCCGTCCGCCTTCATGCCGACCTTGCGGAGGGCCGGATTGTCCGCGAGCAGCTTCTTGTATTCCGTGCTGTGCTTCTCAATGAGCTCGTCGATCGGCATCATCTGCTTCTGGTCGTAGATCGGATTCTTGATATGGGGCGCATATTCGAAAATGAGATCGGGCGCGCTGGCCGAAGAGAAGAGCACGTTCAGCTTCTCCTGCGACTCCCACCGCGGCACCGCCACGAACTTCACGTTCGCCGGCCCCTTCTCGTTGATCCACTTCGTCCAGCGGTTGCTCTCTACCGTACCCTCCGCCTTCGGGACCGCCCCTTTGTCATAGATCGTGACGGAGATATCCTGCTTGGCCGGCGGCTTCGACGGATCGTCCACCGCCTCCTTCGGCTTCTGGTCGCTGTCCGTGCAGGCCGCAAGCAGCAGCCCCATGGACAGGGAGGCGATCAAGGAGGCAACAACCTTTTTACCGATACGTTTCACTTGCACAGCACCCTCTCTCTTCTATTCGCAAGCTCCGGCTACCCCTTGATCGACCCCAGCATGACGCCTTTCACGAAGTATTTCTGCAGGAAGGGATACACGATCATCATGGGGATGATCAAGACCATGACACCGGCGGCCTTGATACCCTCCGGCGTAAGATTGGCGGCATCCTCCGGCTGGACGGATACCAGCTCCTGCAGCAGCGACTGCTTTCGGATCATCTGCTGCACGAGTACGGTGAGATTATACTTGTCGGTCTCATTAATGTAAATCAGTACGCTGAGAAACGAATTCCAGAACCCCACGCCGTAGAAGAGCGTCAGCGTGGCCAGCGCCGGCAGCGACAGCGGCAGCATCATCCCGATCAGCATGCGCCACTCGCCGCAGCCGTCCATCCGGGCCGCATCTTCGAGCTCCTCCGGAATGTTCTCGAAGAACGTCCGCAGCACGAGCATGTTGTACGTATTCACCAGGGCGGGCAGCCAGAGGGCGCCGTAGTTGTTGACGAGCCCCAGCTCCTTGATGACGAGATACGTCGGGATCGTGCCGCCGGCGAACAGCATCGTGAACACCGCCGCGAGGAGGAACCACCGTCTCCCGAAGAAATACCGGCGGGAGAGCGGATAGGCCGTCAGAATGGTGCAGATCATCGAGAGGATGACCCCGACGACGGTAATGATCAGCGAGTTGCCGAAGGCCTCAACGATCCGTGTGCCCTCCCACAGCATCTGATACGATTCGAGCGTCCAGCCCACCGGCCAGAGGGTGACGCGGCCCGAGAGGACCGCATGCGAGTCGCTCAGCGACAAGGATGCCAGATGGACAAGCGGCAGCAGGCACGTCATGGCGATCAGGAACAGGATGAGATAATTAACGGTATAGAATATTTTTTCGGTGAAGGTGGATTTCATCGGCTCTGCCTCCTTTCTACCAAAGCCCTTGGTTGAACCGCCGCGCAATGGAGTTCGCGGTGAGCACGAGGATGAAGCCGACCAGGCTGTCGAAGAGCCCCATGGCCGTCGTCACGCTGAACTGCCCGCGCTGGATTCCAAAGGTGTAGATGTACGTGGAGATGACCCCCGAGACACTCGATACGGCTTCGTTCTGGAGCACCCAGACCTGGTCGAAGCCGACTTCCATAATTTTGCCGACCCCGAGGATCAGCAGCAGAATGACGGTGGACGAGATGCCGGGCAGTGTGATGTGCCAGATCTGGCGCAGCTTGCCGGCGCCGTCCATCGCTGCGGATTCGTACAGGTGCGGATCGATTGTGGTCAATGCCGCGAGATAGATGATGGCCGAGAACCCCATCTCCTTCCAGATCCCCGAACCGATGAAGACCGCGATCCAGGAGACCGGTTCGTACAGGAACGGATACGGCTCTCCGGCCAGGCTCGTGATCCAGCGGTTGATCGAGCCCGATTCGAGGGAGAAGAGCGAGAGCACGATGCCCCCCACAATGACCCACGAGAGAAAATGCGGCAGATACACCAGTGTCTGCACGATTCGCTTAAACCACATGCGCCGTGCCTCGTTCAGCAGGATTGCGAGCACGATCGGCACGGGGAATCCCACCACCAGCGACAATAAGCTGAGGAGCAGCGTATTGCGGATGATGTTCAAGGTCTGCGCCTGGCTGAACAGCAGCTCGAAGTTCGCCCAGCCCACCCAGGGGCTGCCGAACACACCGTCCGCGAAGTTGTAATCCTTGAACGCGATTACCAGGCCGCCCATCGGGACGTATTTGAATATGACATAGAACAGGACTCCGGGCAGGAACATGAGCAGCAGCGGCACGTTCTGCTTCCACTGCCTGCGCCGGCGCAGCCGCTCGCCGGAGAGTCCCGGCCGCTCTTCTGCGCCGAGGCTGCCCAGCCTTGACGTTTGTACGGATTTCATACCATCCCTCCTTCCGGGCGGCCTGCTTGCTATTCGGTGAAGCGGCTCCCAGTCGTTTCCTACAGTTCCTATCATACCTCTTCACAGTAAGCGCTTCCTTGAATATTTAGCCATAATTCTTGACTATTTTGAGCAAAGATTGGACCGCTTGTCCTCCCGGCCAGGAGAAGCTTTGCCTCTTCGGGGCGGGTACCCAAGATGAACGGCTTCGCCTTCCTCAAATAATTTCAAAAACCCGCAGGCCCCGGACTTGCGGGACCTGCGGGTTTCATAGGCGTCCGCCCGGGAGCGGACTTCGTCTTCCCGCTTAGGGAAGCGTCAGCACCGCGCCGGTCAGCTGGGCGTTCAGCTGTTTGTGGACGGGCTCGGCCGAGGTGTCCCGGCCCTTCCACACATAGAGCGAGACTGTCGTGAGCTCCTTCAGCAGCAGCCGGACCGTATACGTCTGCCTGCCCGAGACGGCCGTGCCCTGGACGTAAGCCCGGTCTCCGGCGATCACGAGCCAGTCGAACGACTTCACGTACAGCTCCGCCCCGCCGGGCTCCCCGGAGACTCGCAGCGCCCCCGTCAGACCGCCGGCCAGGTCATACGAAACCATGCTGTTCAAGACAAGGGTCCCCGCCGGCTTGCCGAGGAAGGTCCCTCCCGGCACGGTCCCGTTCACGGTCACGCTGTGGCCGGCCACCGGTGCCGCAACGGCCAACGTGCTGCGTACGGGTGCAGGAGCCTTGTAGAGCGGGCCGGCGAGCAGCTCCGCCCGCACTTCATACAGGCCCGGCGGCAGCTGGGCTGCGGCTTCGGCCCGGCCGTCGGCACCGGTAGCGTAGACGCTGTCGGTCACGCCGGCCAGCTCCCGCAGCGTGCCGTCCGGACGCACCTCCGACACGGTGAAGCGCACCGGCAGGCCGGAGAGCGCTCCCGCGCTGCCGTCGTCCGCCTGCACCACCTGCGCGGACAGCACCGCAGGCCGGCGTTCCTTCACATAGGTCTCGCCGGTGTACTGCAGGGCCGCGTCCTCCGGCCGGACCGTCAGCGCGCCTTCGGAAGCGGCCGGCCGGAGATACAAGCCCGCCGCCGGCGTATAGGCCGCCTTCACGGACAGCTGCCCGCTCTCCGGCCCCGTACTGATGCGGTAAGGAAGCACTGCCCGGCCCTGAGCGTCCGTGACCGCGGTGCCCGCCGCCGAGCCGTTCACCTCGAAGCTGAGCTCCGCCCCCGGCACAGGGCCGCCCGAAGACCCGCTGAGCTTCGCCTCCAGCTGCACCTCATCGCTGTACTGCCCGGCGGCCGGGGACAGCTCCAGAGCCGTAGAGCCGTAGACGGCGAACGTCACCGTCTTCTTCGCCGTAATGCCTACGGTGTTCACAGCCTCGACGGTCAGCTCGTGCGAGCCGGGTGCCGTCACCGGCGTGCCGTCGGTCCACGGTGCACCGTCCAGTGTCACCGTCCGGCTCCTTACCCCCGTCGCGTCTTCCACTTCCACGACGGGCAGCACTTCATCCGTATAATCTCCGCCTTCTTCTACACCCGTGATCCGGATGGCCGGAGCCGCCCGCTTGACGAGCGTCGCCTGGCCCCAGTGCCCGCGGTTCGTGCTGTTGGCCGAGGTGCCGTTCCACACCCACTGGCGCTTGCGGGTATTGCCGTCCTCGCTGTCGTCGAAGCCGAAGTCGAACAGGAAGCGTGTATCCGCCTGCCCCTGCAGATTGATGCTGTCCCAGGTCAGCGCCGCCTCCAGCACATAGCCGCTGCCGTCCGGCAGGAGCTTCACCGCCATCTCCACGGGCTTCTGGCGGTTCGTGAAGTACCAGTACCAGAACGGCTGCCCGTTGTTCAGTCCGGCGCTTGCGATCAGCTGCCGGTCGAGGAACAGCGGATCGCCGGGCGTCGTCAGATCCTGGGGACCGAAGAACAGCTCCACCCCGTCCCCTCTCCAGACGTTGATATTCGGATTGTTATTCTTCATCGGGGTCGGGTCCTTGATGACCGCCGTTACGTAGAGCCGGTTCTCATCCCAGGCGAAGGTATATTCGCCCTGCATGCCTTCCCCGCCGGTGCCGTTCACCAGCTGGCCCGGCCCCAGTGTGACCGCCGCCGCATCGCCGGGGAAGCCGTTCACCTCACCGTCGATCGGGATGGGCGCCGGCGTATAAGGGATCTCCATCTTGTTCGTACCCGGCTGTCTCGGCACGTCCCCGAACTCATGCTTGAACGGGACCCGCTGGCCGAGCAGCACCGGATAGATGTCCTTGTTCGACGCCATGACTCCTTCGAGGAACGGCTTATAGGGGCGGTCGGCCACATTCAGCAGACCGAAGTTATACCGTTCCCCGGTGGTGCCTTCGGCCCACCGGCCGGTGGCCGCCTGATCCAGGTAGGCGAACCAGTGGACGCCTACGATATAGCCGAGCGAGGCGGCGCCTTCCACATAGTTGCGGTAGCGCAGCATCCGTTCGTTCTGGTCGGCGACGAGCATCTGGGTCGGCGCCCCGAGTCCCTGCTCGCTGCTTCCGTACCCGATCTCGGTGAGCATGATAGGCTTGCCGCCGGAGGCCTGATGAATGTGGTTCAGCATGACCGTATCGAGATTCTTGGAATAATGGTTAATGGAAATGACGTCCAGGTGCCGGCCCGCCGCCTCCGCCAGGAAGCCGCGCACCTTCACATTATTCACGGGCAGGGTCAGCCACCGGTCGCCGATCAGCAGGTGGTTCGGGTCATACTTGCGGAACACCCGGGATACTGTTCCGAAGAACGTATCGAGATACAGCTTCACGAAGTCGTCGACATCGTACTGGGCCTGCTGCGAATCAATATACAGCGGAGCGTCGATGAGCGCCGTGAAGCTGGCATAGGTGCCGTTCCAGGCGGCATTGAACGCCTCGATCGTCCCGTACTTCTCCTGCAGCATCTGCACGAGCCTGCGCTTGGCCGCCACCTCGCTGCCCTTCATCTTGGGCAGATCCGGAGCCAGCTTGTGATAGTAGCTCTCATTGCCGAAGAAATAGCCGATGATATACGGGTTGTTCTTGTGCTCCGTCAGCAACGGGCCCAGCGCCGCATCGAGCTTCGCCTCCGCCCCGTCCACGAAGATGTCGAAGAACTTCAGCCCGTTCACCTTGGCCCACGCCATGTCGCTCAGCGGCAGGAAGGGCACGTGCGGGACGCTGAACTCCCGCGACAGATTGACCGGGGTCCAGCCGGCGGCCGTATTGAAGCCCCACTTCCGTATGCGCTGGATGCCCTCGGTATACAGACTCCTCGAGGTGTAGGGCTGGCCTGTCTTGCGGATGCGGTTGGCCAGGTAGTACGAGAAGTTATCCTTCGTATTCAGGAATGCCGACTTGTACTCGCTCTCGTAGGGCGGAATCCACTCATAGATCCCCTCCCGGCCTGTGACCACCGTATACGTATCCGTAGGGGCGATCCCGTTGACCCCCAGGCTGAAGAACAGATTGCCCTCCGGCGTTACCATCACCTTCCGTCCGGCGGCTTCCTGGATGCTGTAGAAGCCTGTAGCATTCAAGCCATACTGCTCCCGGCTGCCCTTCAGCCCCCCGTAGGGGTCCCAATCCGGCGCCTGCAGCGCGCCGTAATACGCCGCATCCGCCGCCACATCCTCCAGCAGCTGGCTCTCACTGGTCACCTTCTCCGGGAAGGTGGCCGAGACCCACTGCCCGAAGCGGTCCACCTGCACCGCTGTAGCGAGCGCCTGGGTTTCTGTTTCTGCCGTGCCGGCGGAACCGCCAGCATCGGCCGCAAGCCGCGGAACCGCCTCCCCGGACGCTGGAGCACCTCCTTGAGCCGTACCGTTTACCGCCGCTTCGCCGGCAGCTCCGGCACCTGAATATGTAACCGTTTTCAATTGTGGGGCTGACACACCGCCCGAACCTCCTGCAGTACCCGCTGCGTTCGAAACCCCTATGCCCGAAAACAGCAGCACCCCCGCACAGCCCCCGCTCAGCAGCCTACGAACGTTCATCGTTATCCCTCCTTATGGCTCGCCTGCCGTAACCCTTCGCACCTCTGCGCTCCCCTCCCGCCACGCGGTTTAAGCCGCACACCTTGATGTGCCGGCTTCGGCATCCCCTATTGTAGTGCCTCCCCCCCGCACGAATCCTTGAATATCTAGCCATAATTCTGTAATTTGCTGTGTTTGTACAGGCAGGCGCGTGCTGCAATTTGCAGGGAAGCCGGGATGTCCGGATACGGCAAAAAGGAGCCGGCACCCTCGTGCGGCTCCTTCCTATGGCTGTGCTTGGGGATCAACGTGAACGGGTTTGAGCGGGGCTGGACGTGCTTCATCCACCCCTTTTTTCCCAGGCTCCTCGGGCGCTCAGGCCGGCGTTCGTGCCTTACCGGTGCCTCTTGCGGAATTCGGTGGGAGAGATCTTCTGGGTGGTGCGGAAGACGTTCGTAAAATAATTAGGGTCATCGTAGCCGACCGCGGCCGCTACCTCGAAGATCTTCATATCGGTGTTGCTCAGGAGCAGCTTCGCCTTCTCCATCCTCACTTTCGTGACATAGTTCGTGAACGTGTCCCCCGTCTCCCGCTTGAACACCTTGGAGAAATAGGTGCCGCTCATGTGCAGCTTCTCGGCCACTTCGGCGAGCGAGCACGATTCCATGTAATGCTCTTCGACATAGGCCATTGTCTTCGTCACCAGATTCCGGTTCTTGTCTTCCTGCCAGGCCGCGAACTGGGCGAGGAACCGCTCCGCCCGCTCCTGCGCGAAGGCCACGATCGCCCCCGTATCGGCCAGTGCCGGCAGCGACTCAATCGGCACCGCGACATCGAAGCGGGCCTCTTCTCCCCCGAAGAGGCGGGAGACCGTGCGGCCGAGGGCCATCACGAACGACAGGGTCTCGATCCTCGCATCCTCAGGCGGCATGGACGGGAGCCGGCCGAGCATCGCCTCGATCTGCTCCTTGACCTGCGCCATCTGCCCGAGCACCAGCCGGGTCTCGAGCTCCGTCTGCATCTCCCGGATCCTCGTCACGTTCGCGGCGGGCAGCCGGGGGGCCGGGGCTCTGCAGCCGGCACCGCACGCTGCTCTTCCGCTCCCCGGTAGAGGCCGCTCCAGCCTTCGGGCTCCCCGGCCGGTCCGCACCGGTGCGCCGTCACCGCCAGCCCCAGATAGGTTCGGCAGGCCTCCGCAATCCGCTGCTCCAGCCCCCGGGCCGGCTCCTCCTCCACAAGTTCCGTGAAGAGGGCGAACCGGTCGTGGCGGACCGAGACGAGCCTTCCGTGATAAGGAGGGCACTCGGCCAGCTCGGTGATCATGTTGAAGAGGGCGAACTGCAGAAGTCCCAGGTCTGCACGGCGGTACGCTTTGCCCGGCGGAAAATACGACTCGACGCGGAGCAGGACCAGCTCCTTCCCCGCATAGGCCGCCCCTGCCCGCTGAGCAAGCCGGTCGTCACAGGGGAGACCAAGCAGCAGCGAGCGCACCACATGCTCTTCGAGCGCACGCCGGTCGGCCGCCTGCCGCTGGGCCCGCAGCATGCCTTCCCGGAAGTGCTCGTAAGCACGCCCCAGCACTTCGATCAGGGTTTGCTCGTTGCAGGGCTTGAGCAGGAAGTCGATCGCCCCGAACTTCAGCGCCGCCTGAGCGTACTTGAAATCCTCATACCCGGTCAGGATGATGACCGCCGTCTCCTTGTGGTGCCTGTGTACATACTCGGCCAGCTCGAGTCCATCCATGTGGGGCATGCGGATGTCCGTCAGAATGAGATGGGGCTGAAGCGCCGCGATCTGCTCGACCGCCTCCCGTCCGTTCTCCGCTTCCCCCGCCACCTGCCAGCCAAGCTCGTGCTCCCCGATCATCTTGGCGATGCCTTGACGGAAGATCGCCTGGTCATCGACAATGAGCAGCTTTCCGATCATCTTCATCCCTCCCCTGTCGTAGAGCAGCCTGCTTCTCCCGGCCTCTTGGGCCTCCCGTCACCGCACGGCGCCTCTGCAGCTCCGTATTCCACACCTTCCCAGGCCTCTGCCCCTTCCCCGCCCCGGTACCTCAGAGGCAGCCGCAGCCGGACCTGCGTCCCCCGCCCCGGGCTGCTCTCGATGCCGAGCCCATAGGGCTCTCCGTACAGGAGGTCGATGCGCCGCAGCACGCTGCGGATGCCGATCGACGGCCGCACGCCTTCTTCTTCGGACACAGGGCGGAGGAGGCGGACGATCTGCCCCTCCTCCATGCCTGCCCCATTGTCGGCAATGTCCACGACCAGCACCTGCCCTTCGGCGTAGGCACGCACCGACAGGCGCTTGTCTTCCGGCCCGCTCAGGAACGCGTGCACGAACACGTTCTCGACCAGCGGCTGCAGGAGCAGCCGCGGCACGGCACAGGCAAGCACCGTCTCCTCCGCCTCGATCTCCGCTTCGAACCGGCTTTCGACGAACGCCTTCTGGATCTCCACATAGTTGCGGATCTGCCGCAGTTCTTCCCGCAGCTCCGTATCCGTACTCGCCCGCTCGAGCGAGTAGCGCAGCAGACCCGAGAGGGCGGAGACCAGCTCCGCGGATTCCCGGTCATCCTTCACGTACAGCTTCCAATACAGGCCATTCAGGGTGTTGTACAAAAAATGCGGGTTGAGCTGCGCCTGGATCGCCTTCAGCTCCGCCTCCCGTTCGCTGAGCTGCCGCAGGTATACCTCCTCGATCAGCGAGCGGACATTGGCCGCCATCGTGTTGAATCCCTCGCCGATGAAGGCGAGCTCATCATGGGTACGCGGCTGGATGCGCACGTTGAAGTCGCCTTCGCGCATGGCCCTCATTGCCTTCACCAGGTCCTTCAGGGGCCGGGTCAGCCGGCCGCTGAGCAGCACGATCAGCATCCCGCCGAGCAGGATGGCGACAAGCGCTGACACGAGAGCCATCTGCAGCGTGACGCGGCTCTTATCCTGCAGGGCCGCAAGCGACACCCGGGAGACCAGCGTCCAGTTGTAGGTCGCCGAGGAGTGCACCGCATAGAGGTAGCTTTCACCGCCTTCCTTGCGGATCCGCTGGCCGCCCTCGAGCTCCGCCAGCGCCGGCTCCGTGCCGGAGGTCTCCTTGAGATAGAGGAGGCGGTCCTGCGCGTCGTAGAGATAGATGCCTCCCCGGTCGCCGCGGAACAGCTCCTGCAGCGGGCTGCCGAGCAGCGACTCGTCAAGCACCATGACCAGCAGCCCGTAGGTGCCGAGCGACTTGCTGCGCAGCCACCGCGCCGCTATGACCGCATCCGAGTACCCGGCCCGCTCCACATAGCTCGGCACCCGGACCCGCGTCCACACGAGCTCTCCGCTGGAGGCGCCCGCCCGCGATTTGATCTGCTGGAACACCTCCGGGTCCAGGCTGCCCAGGGTCTCTTTCATGTGGCCGAAGTAATAATTGCGACCTTCCAGATCATAAATGTACAGGGAATCGATGAACGGGGCGTCGAGCTTCACCTGCCGCAGCAGATCCTCGAGACGGCTGTGCGTCTCGTATTCCCCGATGTCCCCCTGAACCCGTCCGTGCATCAACTCGGTAACCGCTTTCTCGATGAGGCTGTTGAACACGATGTAATTCGAAATCCGGTACATCTCCCCGATCCGCAGCTCGAGATGGGACAGCGCCCCTTCGACGTTTTTCTCATACTGCCTCCCCACTTCCTCTTCGAACAGCCGCAGCTGGTTGATATACGAGAGATACCCCGATAGGCCGCACGAGAGAAGAATAATGACCGACAGTCCTGCAATCATCTTGAGCTGGAAACTGAGCTTCATGCGTTCCTCCTGGCGCTCGGGTATATCTTTTTGCGCTCCGCCCCGCTTCGCACAAAGGCCGCTTCCAAAAAGATACATCCTCGCTAGTAAGCTGTAATTCAATCTTATTCCAGAGATGTGCATTAAATCCTTCCTCCCCCGGAAGCTTCTCAGTTGAGAACAGCCGGGCACCGCCATCCCGGCACAGCGCAGACAAACAAAAAAACCATAGACGCAAGTCCATGGTTTTCTCCCGGAGTCTCCTAGGATTCGATGATTTCGTCGAGCTCCGAATCTTCGCGGTTCGCTGCCGCCAGCACTTCCTGGTCGGTTTCGCTTTCGCCCTGGATCTGAACGGCGGCCTGCGCCTGGTTGTTCAGCTGCTCTTCCGTTTGGCCGATGCCGTGGGCGCCTTGATGATTGCGGCTGGTTGCCATAGGTGGTGCCTCCTCTGTACCATTTTTTCACAGCCCTCATACTATGCGCCGGACCCGGCCGATTTATGCCTGCCGGCCTCCCGCTCCTCCGGCTCCCCTTCGTCCTCCGCCTCTCCTACCGTGAGGGCATGATGCTTCCACATCACCTCCGCCACCTGGGGAACCTGCTGTCGGCTGCATCGCACAATCACCGTTACCTCCGGCAGCCGGGGGGCCCGCAGGGGAGAAAGCTGGCCGGAGCTGGCCGTATACTTCCGGTACAAGCCCTGCCCGAGAAAAAAGCCGCCGACCGCTGCGATGATTCCGCAGATGATCGGCCCGGGCTCCAGGACGAACCCTGCGCTGATCCCGAGCACGCTGAACGCTGTAGCGCAGGCCATGCCGACTTCGAAGGATTTGGCCGACAGATCGGATGGCTGGCCCGAATACTTGAAGGGTCCCTGCGGGGTGACGGCCATCGGGACGGCCAGAATACAGCGCTGCGGAACGCCCTGATATTCGAGCTGAAGGAGCGCCTGCTCCAGCTCTACCCGGTGTTCGAATGTGCCGATGACAAGCACCCTCGCTCCCCCTTAAGGCAAAATTTTGAAGCCGGCCGCAGGATAGCGCTCCTTCAAATACTGGCGCTGTTCGACCCGAAACAGACGGTTGTGCTCTACAGCCGTAACGTATGCATGATAGATCGAGCCGCACATCACCGACGGCATGAACAGAAGCCAGTGCGGCCTCAGCATGGCGGCCGACTCGGCCGGATGGCCGAGAAGCAGCGCGAGCAGACTTGCATGGAGATTGGATAAGTACAGATACACCCACCACCAGATCATCGCATAGAAGGCGAGTCCCACGCGGTGATTGTACAGCTGGCCGAGACCCGGGAAGAAGAAGGAGGCAGCCGCAGCCGCCCGCGGGCTCTTGCGCTCAAGATACTGGATCGTGACCGGGCGCAGCACCATCGCCTGGAGCCGGGCGTTCTCGATCTCCGCCAGTTCGCACTGCCGGTTGGTCTCCAGGGTCGAACGGTAGCTGTCCCAGATCGCATAGAGATAGATCACGCAGTATCCATAGAGCCAGACGGGATCCAGCACCTCACGCGCCATGAGGTATCTCCCGCTGAAGGAGTAGACGATGGCCTCGTTGATATGGGCCAGCGTGTTCGTGAACACCTCCGACAGCGTCAGCAGCACGCCCCGGATATACTGCTGGAGCAGCAGGTGGCCGAAGCCCGGAAAAGCCGCCGACCACCAGGCTACGATATAGGGATTCTGCCGCTGCAGGCTCGTTACGCCGAAGCTGCTGAGCAGGGCCAGAAGCCGGCGGGGCCGGCCGGCGCTCTCCATGACTCCGTCCTTGGATGGCATGCGGACCTCTCCTTCCCAGCCTCTTCTGCCATAGTATGGCGGCCTCTGCGCTCTTCCATTCATCTCCACCCCTGGCACGCGCATGCACTCGCCTCCAGGGCTGCCTGCCGCCTAGTCCCGAACCTCCTGCTTCACCCGGTACCACTGCCTGAACCTTTCGGTGAATCCGAGCTTGGCATAGAGCCTTACGGCCGGCTCGTTCTCCGCAAGCACCTGCAGGAAGGCCCCCCGGGCTCCGCGCTCCCTGCCCCAGTGCAGCAGGTGCAGGATTAATGCTTCCCCGTACCCCCGGCGCCGGTAGGCCGGCCCGGTTACGATGTCGAACAGCCCCGCCTCCCCGCCGTGAAGCACGGATAACCCGCAGGCGGCGGTTTCGCCGTTCACCTTCAGGGCGGCGAAGCAGCAGTCCGACAGCGGCTGTGCGAACAACCGGCGAATCGTCTCCTTATGGGGCGCATGGCTTGGGCTCATCGCGAGGAAGGAGGAGAGCCACTCCTTCGTCAAGCCCGGCGACAGCTCGATCTCCCCGTGGGCGGGCTGCGGCAGGTCGTTCTCCCCGAAGCGCAGTGTCTGGATGCTCACCGGCTCCACCAGCGCGTACCCCCGCTTCTCAAGCTCCGCGTCCAGCCCCGCCGGTTCGGATGCCTCGGTCATTTTGAAGATAACAGGCAGCTCCAGCCGACGGTAGAACGCCTCGGCCTCCCGGATTTTCTGCCCGAGCGGCAGGTGGGCCGGATACAGCGGCTGGACCGAGTTGGCCCGCTTCGTATAACCGTCCGCCCAGCGCAACAGCCAGCCGTCCACCGCCTGGGTCTGCAGGCACGGCCAGGCATTCATCGCCCATTCCTCATAGTACCGGATCTCGCTCATGGTTCTTTTCCTCCCCAAGTACGTTCAATCCCTTTCTCTCTATGCCAAAAACCCCCCTGCTCCCCACGGTTGATGTCGGGAACAAGAGGGTACGCTGCGGCTCAGCGAATGACGGCGGTCGGTTACTTCATCCCTCTGGCGGCCAGACGGGCACTGATCCGCTTCAACTTGCCATGGTACTCGAGCAGGTCGAGGCGGGCATTCTCCGCTTCGGTGCGGCTCGGCTTTATATCCTGGATGCCCCACACCTGAATAAGGTGGTCGAACACCTGGTTGAAATAGGATACCGGCCCATAGCCGGCTTCCTGGGCGATGACATCCATCCGTTCCTTGAACATGGGCATGTCCCGTCCGGGCATGGCGAAGCTCGTCATGGCCTTGTGAATATAGTATACGAAGTTGTGGTCCTGGCCGAGATAACCCTTGACTACATCGCGGTAGAAAGCGAAATGAAGGGACTCGTCCTTCGCGAGACGGCGAAGCAGCGAGGCCAGGTTCTTGTCGTACGGACCGGCCGACTTCGCGACATTATTGTAGAACACCATGGTCGCCAGTTCCTGCACAGCCGTGTACACCATGGTCTCCATGGCCGTATCGAAGTCCGGCACGAAGCCGCCTTCCACTACGGTCTTGCGCAGCTGGTGCAGTGCCGCCGGGTCGGCGTTGCGGGTAATGATCAGGTAAGTCTCGAGAAGCGAAGAGTGCTGATCCTCCTCGGATACCCAGGTATGTACGAAATCCTGAAGCACCTTCAGCGATCCTTTGAATGTAACAGCCAGATGATGATAGAAGAAGGGCAGGTTGACTTCGGTCAGCAATGACGTTTCAACAGCCAGGTAGATCGGATCGGGCAGCGTCCGCTGATCGATCGACCAGGGATGCTCTTTGAAGCTTCGTCCGAGCTCCCAAGGGATAAATTCATGATAGCTCCAATCGATCGCTGCCGCCCGGGTGCGGTGCAGTCTATATAATTCGGTCAGATACGGCTCCAACCGGAGATCGATCTCGTTTAACTTATAGTTTTGCGCTGGCATCTGGAAGCCTCCTCATCACACAAACTTTACAGGGAATACGCTGTATAGTCAATCCGTACCTTATTGTTTCCAGAATCAGGATCTGGTATAATAAAGTATCGCGTATAAATTGCCGGGAATCTACATAGAGTAATGGGTAATGACATCACATACATGTTTGCCCGTTATGTCATGTAGATTTTTTTATTTCACGGCGGTATACGCACATTTAGCAGAACGTTGGAGGGAATGGCGGTCATGGAAACAGGAACAGTGAAATGGTTTAACGCGGAAAAAGGATTTGGCTTCATCGAAGTGGAAGGCGGCAAGGACGTATTCGTTCACTTCAGCGCCATTCAAGGAGAAGGCTACAAATCCCTGGACGAAGGCCAGCGCGTACAGTTCGATGTGGTTCAAGGCAACCGCGGACCACAAGCCGAGAATGTAGTCAAGCTGTAATTCGCCCGCATCCATAAAAGAACTGTCCCTCCCGGGCAGTTCTTTTCGATTGAACTGGATTGAATAACCATACCACGGAGGGACATTACATGTATTTTTCCAAACGAACCATGGAACCGGCCCCACAAGAAGAAACACCTGTCTGGACCTGCAGCAAAGAAGGATGCAACAGCTGGATGCGTGATAACTTCGCTTTCGAAGAACAGCCGTATTGTCCCCTGTGCAGTTCGGTCATGGTTCAGAATACGAAGATGCTTCCCGTCCTGGTAAACCACTTTACCAATGCCAAAAAGTAACTCCACATAAAGCGGAGAAGACCTTCGCATGAAAAGAGCACGGCCCCTCGGGGCCGTGCTCTTTTGGCGTCCCGCCCTGCTGTCGTCCCTGCAGATCCTGCATTATGGCTGCCGTACTTCCTGAGCTGGGCTGTTCATCACGGTGCTCTTCGGCTGTCCGTCCTCTTCCGTCCCTCCGAACAGATCGTCGACCTTCTCTTTCGCCTGGCGTTTCACCTCATCGTCGATGGCCTCGCTGACCGACTTGATCGCCAGTGCCAAGGCCCCCCAGTCGTCGAGGAAACCCATGCCGATCACGAAATCCGGAATGAGATCGACCGGAAGGATCAGATAGCCGAGCGCCCCGTAGATCTGCATTTTGGCACGGGTCGGCGTCTTCGGGCTATTCAGCGCATAGTAGAGCAGCAGCCCGGCATGCACTACGACCTCACCGGCCTGCTTGGCGTACTTCTTGATCTTGGACCAGAAGCCCTCTTCCGAGTAATGCTTCTCATACTTCGTCATATTGTCCCCGATCGCCTTCTCCTGCTCCGGGCTCAGCCCCTGCTTTGGATTAGCTTCCATACTTGTCCCACCCCCATCTTAGATTCGTACCTTTTATTACACCGCCGGGAACCAATCGAACCGAATCCGGAGGAGTACCAGGAAAGATAGCCGGGGAGAAAAGCAGCACGAACTGCGGCAGCGGAGACGCAAAGGCGGTCCGCCCTGCCGCGCAGGGGAACGGCCGGCGCCGACAGGAGATTGCTGCCTGTCCGTTCGGCAGCATGGCCCACCCCACCTGCGCTTAGGCGAAGAGGCCTTCAGCGGAGGCTGCACGCGGACCGGACGCACCGCCCATCCGCGGAGACGTCCCCATGCAACACAGCGGGACGCTCCTTCGCCGGGCTTCTTGAGCAGCACAGCACGCCGCAGCAGATAAGAGCGAGTCGCTCCGCCGACTGCACGCTGCCAAGCCGAGCGTATACGGGCAGGCCCGTTCACGGGCGCTTACTCCGCCATGGCCGACGCCCATCCCCGCGGCAGGCGGCGGGCCGCCAAGCTCCGGCATACCGCCGCAAGCGAAGCGCTGTCCCAGCGGCGTTCCGTCCGCCGCAGCCGCACGCGCACCGCGTTCAGCGTCAGGTTCACGGCCCGGGCGATCTCCGCCTCGCCGAGGCCGCCCAGCTCGCGCAGCAGGAACAGGCCCCGGTCCTGCTCCTGTACGCGGCCGAGCGCCTCATACGGCGCAGCCCCTCCGGGAAGCACGGCCTCCGCCGCCTCTGCTCGGGACATGGACCAGCCGGGCAGGCCTTCCTTTCGCCGCATCCTCAGCGCCTCCCGCCGGGCCTGAAGGTACAGCCAACGGCCAGCCTCATGCGGCGGCGGAAGCTCCGCCTTCTTCCGGGCTGCATTCGCAAGCGCGGCACGTACAGCCGCCCTTCCGGCAGGCCAGTCGCCCGTCACGTTCACCGCCGCACTGAGCGCGGTGTTGGCATATCTTTCGGCCAGTACGGCATACCCGTCCGGCAGCCGGCAGGCTCCGGCCCGCGGGTCGCCCGGAAACCGGTGGTCCATGCGGCTTCCCCCCTTTGGATTCGCACCTTTCGTATTCTCCTCGCCCTCTGTTTGGGCACCAGTTACGGATTACATACCCTCCGTATCGCCTGGCCTAATCAAATACCCGGGTGAGGGAGCCCCTTTTGAGTTAAATTACTAATAACATATGGCTAAAGTTCTGCAGTGCAGCAGCGGAAGGAGCACCCTCATGGAGATCCGGATCGGCTACGTCTCAATGGCGCTTGCCATCTTCAATAACACCCCCAGCTCCACCTTCACCTACAAGCTGTTCTCCCAGCGGCCCCGGGAGGAGGCCATGCAGCGGGCGATCGAGGTCGGCCGCAAGAACCTCGAGGCGACGCGGCGCATTCTCTATTACAACGCGGCCCACGGGATCCGGCTCTTCCGTCTCTCCTCCTCCCTCATCCCGCTGGCCACCCACCCGGAAGTCCTGATCGATGTGGGGGAAGTGTACAAGAAGGAGCTGGCGGAGCTCGGCGGGTTCGCCCGCCGCCATGACATCCGCCTCTCCATGCATCCCAACCAGTTCACCCTTCTGAACGGCAAAGATCCGGTCGTGGAAGCGGCCATCCGCGACCTCGAATACCATGCGGCCCTGCTGGACGGCATGGGTCTGGACGATTCGGCGGTGATCAACATTCACGTGGGCGGGGTTTACGGGGACAAGGCCTCCGCCATGGAACGCCTGTATGAGAAATTTCCGGAAGTGCCTGCTCCTGTGGCGGCGCGGATGACCTTCGAGAATGATGACAAAACCTACACCCTCCTGGAGACGCTGGAGGTCTGTGAACGGCTCGGCCGCCCGATGATGCTCGACCTTCACCACGACTGGTGCAACCCCTCCGGCACGGATCCGCTGGACGTTCTCGGGAGAATCCGTGCCACGTGGGGCGGGCGTCCGATGAAGATTCATGTCTCCTCCCCGAAAGAGGAGAAAGACTTCCGCTCCCATGCCGACTATATTAACCCGGAGCCGCTGGCCGCCTTCCTTCGCGGCTGCCGGGAGGCGGGGATGGAACGGATCGACGTCATGGTCGAAGCCAAGATGAAAGACCTGGCCGCCCTTCGTCTGGCTGAGGATCTGGGCAAGATCCGGGGCCTGAAGCGGACGGACGGCGGTATGCTGAAGTGGTAAGAAGGGCTTATAATTATCCATAGGTCAATTCAAGGCAGAAAAAAAGAGCCTTGACGAATCAAGGCTCCACCACGACGGTATGACTTAGCGTGCCGAGCTGCGGACTGCGGAGCTCGATCCGATCTCCCGGCTGGCACACCTGCGGGTTCGCCGGCGTACCGGACAAGATGACGTCTCCCCTGCGGAGCGTCATGATCCGGGAGAGATGGGCGACCTGCCACAGAGGCGCAAAGAGCATCTCCGACGTATGCCCCTGCTGGATCCGCTGACCGTTCACCCACAGCTCGAGCTCCACATCCGAAGGATCGCGGAGCTCCACCATCGGTCCGATCGGGGTCATTTCATCATACATCTTCAAGCGACCGTCACCAAAATGGTCGGCTGCCGTCATGTCGTTGGCGATGGCATAGCCGGCGATGACCGATGCGGCCTCATCTTCGCTGACATTCTTCGCATCCCGGCCGATAATGACCGCCATCTCGACTTCGCAGATGAACGCCCCCATCTCCCGGGATACCCGAACGGTATCGCCGAAGGTAAGACTCTCGGGCGATTTCAGCGACAGGGACAGCTCCCCGTCATTGGTTATCCCCTTCTCTTCCCGGAACGCCCGGAAATTCGGGCCGATACAAATAACCTTTCTCGTTACGTCACGTCCGTAGATCACTTGGCTGGCACCTCTTTATCGGTAAGATGACTGCCGCTCTATTGTATGCCTGGAACGTCCCCGCAGACAAGCAGGAAACGGCCACTTTACCAATGGATGTGCGGATTTGGATGCCCGGGGCTGACAGCAAAAAGCCGGCCCTTCGACAAAGGCCGGCCGGAATGAATAAGGTATAAGGGCTGTAACAGTAACACAGGCATCAAAGCTGCTAACATCCCTGCAGCTCCCGCTGCAGGCGGTACTCGTAATTCTCCTTGCACAGCTGCAGCAGCTCGTACTTCAGTCCCCGCTTCGGCTGCGTAATCTTGACCGGCGGGCCGCCCCCCCGGTGGAGCAGCGAGCGCACCATGCGGGGGTCGCAGATCCGGTTGACGATGAGCTCGTGAGGCCGCTCCGCCGAATAGCGGGAGACGAGGAACCTGTCACAGGCGGCATCGCCCAGCCCCTGATCCAGCGGAAGCAGGTCGAAGTCCCGGAGCATGCCCTCCTGTACTTTGCCGACGAGAACGCGCTCTTCGCCGAAATACAGCACATCCTGATCGACCAGGGCTTCGCGGTCGACAATCTGCTTGGCGGGCATCTGCTCGAGCACCCGGATATGCCGCAGCATGGAGGCGGCCTCTTCGAATTGAAGCCGCTCCGCATAATATTCCATCTTGCCGTACATGGCGGCGATCAGATCATCTCCGTGGCGCAGCAGCAGCTCAGCGGCCTGGCGGGCCGTTTCTCGGTATTCCTCCTCGGAGATCTTCCCTTCGCAGACGCCGCTGCAGCGCCCGATATGGTAGAGCAGGCAGACGCGCTTCGGCATCGTGGTGCAGGTCCGCAGACGGTAGTGGTCGGCGACGAACTCCATGACCGCATTGCGAAAGCGCGAGCTCCGGTAGGGGCCGAAGCGCTGCTCCTTATCCGGTGTCTCCGGCTTCTTCTCTCCGGAAGCGGCCGATGCCGCACGGACGGCCGAGGGCCGTCGGTCGCGGTAGTACACGTCCAGACGGGGCAGCCGCTCAGCCGTCATGTGCAGATAAGCGTACCCGGAGTTGTCCTTCTTCAGCGCACGGTTGAACGGCGGCTTGTGGATCTTGATCAGGTTATTTTCGAGCAGCAGGCTCTCCGCCTCGTTGTTGACGAGCATGACTTCAATCGAAGCAATCTCCTCGACGAGCTGGCGCAGCCTCTTGCGCTTGTGGTTGGTCTGGAAGTAGGAGCGCAGACGGCTCCGCAGATTCTTGGACTTGCCGACATACAATATGCGCCCCGCCTCATTCTTCATGATGTAGCAGCCGGGACGTTCGGGATAGACAGCGGCCTGGAAGACGAACGGCATCGTAGGATCCCCCTGTTCCTTCTCGGGTGTGCACTTAGCTTGGGATGATGGACGGCGACTGGCGGCGAACGGAGGTTCGCGCTTCCTTATTGTACAATGGCCTCCGAAAATATTCCAGACCGTTCGACGAACTGTCACCGGGAGAAGCTTTGAAAGAAGCAGGCGGTCAGCCTATCCTTAAGTCTTGCGGGCTCCCGGATTGGAGTAAGCTGAATCCAGCAGGAAAGAAAGGGCTTTCATCACAATTCAAGGCTTTGACCAAAGCCTTTGAAATTCATAACGATCAGGACGAACCCCGATCGTCTATCTTCAGGTATCCGGCTGCAGTTCATCGAGCTGTACTACGGCGGCCGGAACCGCCCGCAGCCCGTCAAACGCCCGGTCGGCTTCCCGCACCTCTGCCTGGAGGCCGAGAGCGTTGAAGCCATGGCCGCCCACCTGTGCAGCCATGGCGTGACGCTCAGTGTCGAGCCCCAGATGGGCAAAGACCGCAACTGGCAGTGCCGGGTCCACTCCCCGGACGGCAACCGCCTCGAATTCATGCAGCTCGACCCGCAGTCGCCCCAGGCCAGGTGCGGACGGGGCGGGCGGGGTTAGCCGCTGCTGCCAGGCCGGCAGCCAACGCCGGCCCATCGGTCTTACCCGCCACTTCAAGCCCGCCGAACGCCCCCGCTTACTGCGGGTTGACTTTGACCTGCGCCCCCTTGCCGCTGACCTGGATGCCGGACTCCCCGCTGCCCGCCGGGGCCAGATCCTTCAGCAGCCGCTCCAGCAGCGCTTTGGCCGCCGCACTTTCCTTGGCGGAGCCGGTTTTGACCACGAGCTGTACGGCATGACCTGAAGCAAGCAGCTTCTCCGCCTGTCGCTGCTTCGTCTCATAGTCGTGTTCCTCGATATGCGGGGTCAGCCGCAGCTCCTTCACCTTGGCCGGCGCTCCGCCGCCGGCGGCCCGTTTCTCCTTCTGCTGCGCCTCCTTGGCCGCTCCTCTGCCGATCAGCCGGCAGGGAGGCGGGGAGCTCATCAGCGAGGTGCAGACGAGGTCCACCTTCAGCTTTTTCGCCATCGCCAGCGCCTCGTCCCGGGAGACGACGCCGAGCGATTCGCCGTCGAGGCCGGTCAGCTCCACTTCCGCCGCCTTGATTTTCTCATTCATGATCATCATGTTAGTCCCACTGCCTTTTCGCTCCAGGCCCACAGTCTCCCTGCCGCTTCCGGATCGGCGGCCAAGCGGGAGACGGGGGCCGGTTTTTGTTTGTAGTAATATTCGCCGGAGACACCGGCGGCTTCCTCGCTTACCGCGAGATAAACGGCCGTGGAGGCCCCTTCGGCCGGCGTAAGGAAGACCGGCTTCAGCATCCGCAGTACGCTTCGGCCAAAGCCGGTCCTCCGGTCCACGCCGATGCTCGTCGCCACGGCCCCCGGATGCAGGCAGTTCGCCGTGACCCCGCTGCCGGCCAGCCTGCGGGCAAGCTCCTTCGTGAAGAGAACGTTCGCCAGCTTCGACTGCGCGTACCCCTTCCAGAAGTTGAAGCCCCGGCTCAGGAACGGATCGTCCCAATGTATCTTTCCTGCGCGGTGCGCGCCCGAGGATACAACGACGATCCGTCCTTGGGGCGCCTGCAGCAGAGGCTTCAGCAGCAGGTGCGTCAGCAGGAAATGCCCCAGATGGTTGACGCCCATCATCGATTCGAAGCCGTCTTCCGTGAACTCCCGCTTCAAGGCAAAGACGCCCGCATTATTGAGGAGCACGTCCAGCTTGTCGTACTTTGCCCGGAAGTCGGCGGCGAAGGCGCGAATGCTCCGCAGCGAGCCGAGATCGCAGAGCATCAGCTCCAGCTCCTCCGATCCGCTGAGAGAGATGGCCTCTTTCAGCGCCTGCTCCCCCCGCTCCCGGCTCCGGCATACCATCGTCACCCGGAAGCCGCGCTGCGCCAGTGCTGCCGATGCGGCCAACCCCATCCCTGAATTCGCTCCTGTGACCACCGCATGTCTGCCGCTTTTGTCCACACGCCCCACTCCTTCAAGGGTTGCTCTAGCCCCATTACCTCCGCCTGCGCCCCCGTCCGCCCGCTCACTGTCCGGAGAGGCACGCCCAGCGATTATTCCTCCGGAGGCAGTCCCATCTTCAGTTCCTCGATCTGTCCCCAGTGCCGCTGCTCGTGCACGCCGATGAACGTCAGCCACTGCCTCAGGTCCATGAGCCCGAACACCGGATGGAGGAAGGACCTCTGTGCGAGCTCCTCATCCGGAATGCCGGCAAGCAGCTCCTCGAGCGTCCTCCTGGATTCCCCCAGCTTGTCTTTCAGCTCGTTCATCGTATAGAAGCCCTCGGCCGGCACGAGCGGCGCAGGAGCCGGTACCGAGCGGCTGCGGTCGAGGGTAAGGAAGAAGTTCTTCTCCTCCGCAGGACGAATCTCGCCTCCGTTCAGCTCGCGGCTCATTGATGCCGTGATGGCCTTCTCCATCAGATAGAGATGCTCAAGCACCTGGGCGATCGTCCATTTGCCTTCCTCTACCCGGGTGTTGATCTGCATGTCGCTCAGGTCCTCGACGGTATTCCAGATGTTGCTCCGAATCTGCCGGTTATTCTCCATTAGTCCATCTCTCCCGTTGGTTCCCGCCCGGCCGAGAGGCCGGGCTGTTCCTCCATCATACCCAATGCCGGAGAGGATAGCCAGAACTCCCGGTTGCGTCTAAAGTCCGTCACCGAACAGGATCCGACAGAATGCCCCCTGCCCCTCCATGACTTCTATCCTCTACTGCCTTCCCCGGCTCTGCGGTATGATGAAGGGTAGCAACCCATACAATGGAGGACCATGACCATGGCCTGGCTGTTCGATGCGTTCCGGCTCCTGCATATTGCAGGGGGCTTTCTCGCCCTGTTCACGTTCTGGATTCCGCTGGTCACCGTCAAGGGCGGGCGAACCCACAACCGGAGCGGGTGGTTCTATGTATACTGCATGGGCTTCGTAGCCTTGTCGGCGCTCTACATGGGGGTGTACCGGATCTTCCTCGATCCGTCCGCCGATGAGAGCCTGATCGCCTTCTCCTGGTTCCTCATCTTCATAGCGGTCCTGAGCTCGGCTTCCGCCTGGTACGGTCTGCGGGTCCTGCGGATCAAGAGCCGCCGCGCGCCGCACCGGGGCCTCCGGGACCTCGGCTTCTCCCTGCTACTCTTTCTCAGCGGCATCGCGGTGTGCGTTTACGGCTTCCGCATCGGGTTTCCCCTGCTGCAGTATTTTCCGCTGATCGGGATTGTACTCGGTGCCCAGCAGCTCTATTACTGGCGGTCCGTGCCCAAGACACGCAGGCACTGGATACTCGAACATATCGGCGCCATGATGGGGTGCTGCATCGCAACCATTACCGCCTTCACGGTCTTCGGGGCCCCCAGGCTTCTCGGGGTGAGTTCCGTGTCCATCATCCTGTGGTTCCTGCCGACGATCGTCATGGTTCCCCTGATCATCGCATTCAGCCGCCATTACCGCAACAAGTACAATCCGCCTGCCTGAAGCCTGTCTTCTCCCAAGCCCCTGCGGCATTCGTCATCTGCTGGCTTGTTCATCATGCCCAGTCTTCATGCTTATCCCGGCTCTCCGAGCCCGGCTGTCATAGGGCTTCCGCCCGGAATCAATGCTTGCCTTACGGCCCCATCTCGTCCTTTTTCGTAAATTCTCCTTCCTGCGCCCGATTGCATGACATTCCCCGCTCCCTGACCGAATATCAATAGGGTAAACGATCAGCGAGCCTGGAACGGCATTGGGTTTTCGGTGAAGGTGTACATGAAGGAGGGAACAGCATGCAGATTCATGTGGTTCAGCCGGGCCAGACGCTCTTCCGGCTGTCGCAGGCCTATGATGTAACGGTGCAGGAGCTTGCAGATGCCAATGAAATCCCGGTCGGCAGGTCACTGGTAGTAGGACAGGCACTCGTTATTCCCATCGTCGGACGCTACTACTGGGTGCGGGCCGGGGATACGCTGACCTCGATTGCCGCACGATTCGGCACGACACCCGCCAGGCTGGCCCAGGTCAACGGGTTGAACGCGGGGCAGCCGCTGAGGGTCGGCCTCCGGCTCTACATTCCGCCGGGTCCGAAGCGCACGGCGGAATTCAACGCCTATCTGGAGCCGCGCGGGGACGAGGTCTCCCCGAGGCTCACTCAGTCGGCCCGTGAAGCCGCTCCCTACCTGACCTACCTGGCGCCGTTCTCCTTCCGCATCAACCGCAACGGCACCCTGCAGCCTCCCCCGCTCGATAACCTGAGACGGATCGCCCAGGCTCAGGGCGTTACGCTGATGATGGTCGTCACCAATTTGGAGAACGACCAGTTCAGCGCCGATCTCGGCCGGGTCATTCTGACGAACGAGACGCTCCAGAACACGCTGCTCGACAACATCCTGCGGACTGCACGGCTGCTCGGCTTCCGCGACATCCACTTTGATATCGAGCACCTGCGCCCCGTCGACCGGGAAGCTTACAACAACTTCCTCCGCAAGGCGGCGGACCGGATCCACCAGCAGGGCTATCTCATGTCCACGGCCCTGGCCCCCAAGACCAGCGCCGCCCAGACCGGCGAATGGTACACCGCCCATGATTACAAGGCGCATGGCGAGATCGCCGACTTCGTCGTCATCATGACCTACGAATGGGGCTACAGCGGAGGGCCGGCCATGCCCGTCTCCCCGATCCGCGAGGTGCGGCGGGTGCTCGAATACGCACTGACGGAGATGCCCGGCTCCAAGATCATGATGGGCCAGAACCTGTACGGCTACGACTGGACGCTTCCTTTCGTTCCCGGCGGGGCTTACGCCAAGGCGCTCAGCCCCCAGCAGGCCATTGAGCTCGCCCACCGGGAGCAGGTGTCGATCGAATACGATTACACCGCCCAGGCTCCGCATTTCAGCTACTGGGATAACAACCGCAAGCAGCATATCGTCTGGTTCGAAGACGCGCGGTCCATCCAGGCCAAGTTCAACCTGGTCAAAGAGCTCGGTCTGCGTGGGGTAAGCTACTGGAAGCTCGGTCTGCCGTTCCCGCAGAACTGGCTGCTCATCCAGGATAACTTCACCGTGGTCAAAAGATAAACGGCCGTTTCCGAACGAACAGCCGCTCACCAGGCCCGGGTGCAGCGGCCTGACCGGGGCACAGGAAGCCGACCGTCAGGCCGGCATTTACGAGCAGCAGCGATGTGCAGGAGCGTGCAGTCCCCTTCACGTCCCGGTCGGCCCTTCCCCGCTGCCTGGGCATTGCAGCCAAACAGCCGCCAAGCCCATGCTTGGCGGCTGTTTCCGTTCTTCCCGTGCTCATTTCCCTTAGGCCTTGGCACGGCCTGCCTCGCCGCGGTAATACGGGTCACGGCGCTGCAGGAAGAAGTGGAACAGGGCTTCGAAAGCGCCCAGGATGACGACCAGACCGATGAGCTTGGGCACGGACATCTCCCAGGGGGCGATCCGTGCGGCGGCCCACAGGACCATGGCGGCCAGCACGCCGTCGGCGGCTGTTGCGATCACATTGCTGCTTCTCGGAAGAAGGAAGCGGTCGCCTAAGAACCACGCCACAATGGAAAGCAGCAGGGCGGTGACCAGGGCTCCGAGGAACGACGCATCCGTCAGCATCATCAGGAACAGGACGACAATGAAGCCGTTGCCTGCCAGTTTGATCAGCAGCTTGTCCAGATCCATGCTTCTCACCTCTCTTCACGGGGGAATGGTACGGTCTACCGTTCATTAACCGAAACCCGCCCCGCTAAACCGCCTCCCCGGATCATGCCCTCCGTCACTCCCCCCCTCACATGCAGGTCGGCTGAGCCTCTTCCGCTCCAAGTACCTGTTCAGAAGCTCAGCGGCCGCTGCTCCCAAGCATTCCCGTCAGCCCAGCCATGCCAGGCTATCGCCTATCCTGCGGCTGCTCCTTCTCTACCGCTCCACCCTGGAAGCAGGTCTCATCGTCCTTGATCTTCACATGCCGGCGCCTCGCCTCCTCCAGCAGTGTCCGGCCGTCATCCTGCGGCTTATAGCCGATCAGCTCCTCCAGATAGCCGATGTCGTAATAGTTGTCCGTATTCGCCGAGGTCCCGTACAGGCTCAGGAAATCGATCTCCGGACCCGCTTCGATACAGCATACCGCCAGGGAGATCATATCCCGCTCCGAGATAAAAATATGGGCGGCCCGCTCCGAATGAGGCTGGTCGTCACCCGGGAAGTTCCCGATCCGCAGATTGATGGACGACACGCCGTACTTGTCCGCATAATAACGGCCGAGGAGCTCGATGTAGCATTTGCTGAGCCCGTAGAAGCTGTCCGGGCGGTATGGCTCGTCCGGCATGACGTCTTCCCCGACTTCATAGAAGCCCGTTGCATGGTTCGAGGAGGCGAAGATCACCCGCTTCACCCCGTTCAGCCGGGCCGCCTCGTATACATGGTACGCCCCGGTGACATTCACCGGCAGCACTTTACCGAGAAAGTCCCCTTCATCCTTCGCCCATGCAAAATGCATAATCGTATCCACACCCTGCGCCAGCTCGTTCAGCCGCTCCCCGTCGGTCACATCGAGCTGCAGGATGCCCGCCGTCTTGTCCTCTTTCAGGTCGGCCGCCACCACCTCATAACCGCCATGGGCTCTCAGGCCTTCCGCCAGACAGCTTCCGATCCTTCCTCCCGCTCCGGTAATCAGCAGCCGTTTGGAATGCTCCATCCTCTTCCTCTCCTCTCAGCGATATGGGTAAGAGATCCACTTTCCCTAGTGTAAACGCCTTCCCCCCTTCTTACCCTCCGACCTCTCCTTTTTACACGGCTTTGGGCCTAACCGCTGCCTCCGTTCCCCTCACTTATTCCATGTATGACAAAAAAGAGTGCCGCTCTCGCAGCACCCTCCCCTTCCTGTTTGACTTCAATCCTCGCTCTGCAGACGCTTCATGAAATCCTCCGCCGCACTGTAGCCCTGCTGGCGCAGATACCAGTTATTGGCCGCGGCTTCCACCAGTCCGGCGACGTCGCGTCCCGGCTGCAGCTGAATTTCAATATGCGGGATTTTCACATCCATGTACTCGGTGTATTTCGGTTCGAGCTCCAGCTCGTTGTTCAGCGCATTCTCCTGCCACTTCGTCAGCTCGATGTCGAGCACGATCCGCGTCTCATCCTGGAACGCCTTGCGCCCGTACAGCCTGGAGACATTGATGAGCCCGATGCTCCGCAGGGCCAGGAACTCCTTCGTCTTGCCGTTGTGGGTGCCGATGATCGTCTCCGGCGAGATCTTCTTGAGTACGACGATATCGTCCGCGACCAGCCGATGTCCCCGGCGGATGAGCGTATGGGCGGTCTCGCTCTTGCCGACGCCCGATTTGCCGCGCAGCAGGATGCCGATACCGGACACATTGACGCATACCCCGTGGATGGCGGCTTCCTCGGCCAGCTCCTTGGCCAGGTAGATATCCATCATCGGCATCACCTTGCTCGTCGCCTCTCCCGTGCGGAGCAAGGGAATGCCCTCTTCCTCGCAGTATTTCTTCAGGTACTTGAGCCCCTCCTGGCCCCGGGTCACCACGAAGCAGGGCGGATGGTATTTGACCACGTTGCCGATGCGCAGATTCCGTTCTTCTTCCGTGAGCTTGTGCAGGTAGTTAATCTCCTTGCGGCCCAGGATCTGTACATGCGCATGGGAGAAAAAATCATAATAGCCGGCAAACTCGAGGCCCGGCCGGTACACCCGGGTTTTCGCGATCGTGCGGTGCAGCTGGTCCTTGCCCGCAAGCACCTCCAGCGAGAAACGGTCCACCAGCTGCTGAACGGTTACGGTATTCACTTTGTTCGTTTCCTCCTTGGTTCCTGCAGACGTGAGCTTCCTAGATCACACTATTCTACATGGGAAGGGGTATCCCTTCTCCATGATTCGGCCGGCTTGTCTGTTTTTCAACATAGTGCGGGATGATATCCTATTTTTCGCAAGCTTGTGTCACTTTTGTGATAACGCTTACATATACTATATCACAGAAGGACCCGGATGTCCTTCTACCCAAGGAGGTGCAGATCAATGACTCAACGCAGCTCGCTCGTGGCACTGATCGGCCTGTGGTTCATCATGGCTCCGTGGATTATGGGCTTTGCCGGCAGCAGTGGTGCACTCTGGTCTTCCGTTATCGGAGGCGGTGTCCTGCTCCTGTCCAGTCTGCTTGGCTACGGCAAATCCGGCTGGGATTCGCTCTTCAACTGGATTTCGCTGCTGTCGGGCGTCTGGCTTATGATTTTTGCCATGGCGTTCCCCTTCCCGCTCCTGCAGGCTTCGCTCTATCTCCTGCTCGGCCTCGCCGCCGTTCTCCTGACCTTCTACAACATGGAAGGCCGGTAATCGCGAACGATCTCCGGCAGGTATACCCCAAATACCCAAAAACACCGTCCGGGCACGCTTCCGGACGGTTTTCTTTTTGAAATATCAGAAGCGATAACTCGCTTTGGCTCGTTTCCGTCATCTGATATTTTTAATAAACGCTCAGGCGCCCCCGGGGTCGTCCTCTCTCACTGTCCGGTTGCGGCCCTCCCGCTTGGCACGGTACAGCAGCGCATCCGCCCTCTGGAACCAGGCCTCCTTGTCCATCCCCGGTCTCAGCCTGCAGAGGCCGACCGAGATCGTGACCGCCCGGCCGTCGAGCTCCTGATGAGCCGCAGCCGCAAGCTGCAGGCGGATGTCCTCACACAGCGCATAAGCCTCCTGCTCGGACCTCGACGGCATCAAGAGCGCGAACTCTTCGCCCCCGTACCGGGCCGCTGTATCATCCGGACCGATGCGGCTTTGGATGATCGCCGCCACGCGCCGCAGCACGAAGTCCCCTGCCCGGTGCCCGTACGTGTCGTTCACGCTTTTGAAGTGATCGATGTCCATCACGGCTAGCATGGCACCGCCCGCCCCGGCCTGCTGTCGCTCCAAGGCGCGGTCCAGGAACCCGTGGAAGGTAATATGGTTGTATAATCCCGTAAGCGCGTCCGTCTTGAGGTCCCGCATGAGATCGACACCGCGGTCCATGATCTTGGCCGCTACATAAGGACTGCCATAACCCAGAAGAAGCACGGTGGTCATAACCTCCACGCCCGAAGTCCGCTCATAGAGAATGGGATTGAGGAGATACAGCAGGAGGAAGGATGCCAGATTCAATGCGCTGGCAAGGTAGACATACTTTTTCTGAAAGTAAAAAACCGACACAAGCAGTGGCAGCACGTAGATCAGCAGAATGCTGTCCACCACCGCATGCACCCACACGCCCACGGTAATGAGCAGATGGCCCGTGAAGATCACGATCAAGGGACTGGACATACTGAGTTTTCGGTAACCCCATTCGCTCAGAGCCATGATCGCAACGAAAAGCAGGGTAGGGCGCACAATGGACTGCACGATAAACTCCCACGCCGGCGATTCCGCCAAAAAGAGGTTTGCCGTCTCGCCCGCCGTCATGGAGATGACAAAAAACCAATAGGCATTGAGGAGCTTGCGGTTCCAACGCGGCAGGGTCTCCTCCGGCCCCTTGCTCTTGTTCAATGTCATCCCCTCCTTCCCCAGCCGTCTGTCCGCCTTGATCCCGTTCATCCCCGGCTAACGCCTATCGCCTGCCTGGCTGCTCTGCTCTCCTGCAGTGCTACCACAGCGTCCCCGGACGCTCAACTGCATCCATTACGGCTCCGATCAGCGTATCCGGGGACAGACCGTCACGAATCATATAGAGCAATGCCAGTCCTTCCTCTACCGCCCGGCGGGCTGCCGGTCTCGCTTCCTCCGTGGCGAGCAGCAGGACAGGCACCTCCGTCTTCCAGAAGCCCAGTTCCTCTACAGAGACGTCTGGCAGGTCAGCCAATACCGCAGAGAAGCCTCCTTGAGCGAATCCGGTACGCGCCTCAGCGAACGAATGGACATGCACGATCCGGATGCCGAGCCCTTTATTCAGAATACTATCGATATAAGAAGCCAGCGCCGCGTCCGCAGTCACCAGCAGCACGCTTTGCGCCGTCCTCATTCCCTTTGCCATAAGCCGCCTCCTGCCTTTTCCTGCATTTTTCCTCCGAACGCCAGGGTTCGGAGCTTCTGCCAAGCCATCGTATCAAAAAAGTGTTAGCCTTTTATTAGGCGGATTTGAGTTTAGTGTTACGCCATGCCTAAGATGGCATTCATAATTCTGGCGGGAATAGGAAATCGTAAGAAATACCATCCGCCGGAGGAAAGGAGCAGGGCATATGACAGAGTATAACGAATCGAAGGAAGCCGAAGCGGAAGCCCTCTTCGGAATGAATCCCCCTGCAGGGGAGGCGGCCGCAAACCGGAATGCGGAGAACGATGCGGCGGGCCCAAGCGCCCAGATGAGCGAAGGGTTCGCAGGCAGCGGACAGCATCAGGGAAGCGATGAGGACGAAGCCGATGAAGGAACCGACCGCTGGTTCCAGATCATGCAGAATGCGGCCTTGGCAGGCCGGGCTTCCTTCCCCGATCAGATTGATTATTATGACCCTGAGAGTGACGAGTTTGTATAAGTCGTTCATACAGGTTACCGGAGTATCCGAACCCGCCCGCACGTTCCGTGCTAGGCGGGTTCTTCCCGTTTGGGGCGGCTTTCGGTACCAGCTTATCCCCTAATAACCGGCTCTGACCGGGGTTCGTGACCGTGATATCCGCCCGCCCGAGCGTACGATGGATCGCACACCCGGGATCGCAGGGAAGTGTTCTTCTTTTCCCTACCCATAGCATTTGGCTGTTTTATCCAAATCTGAGGAGGGTAAGGAAGGTCTAGGCAGGACCAACAACCGATAAGGAGTGATTCCCATGGCAGAGAACAACGACAACAAGATGAGCCGTGAAGAAGCAGGTCGTAAGGGCGGCGAAGCTACGGCAAGGACGCATGACAAGGAGTTCTATCAGGAGATTGGTCGCAAAGGCGGCGAAGCTACCGCAGAATCCCATGACAAGGAGTTCTACCAGGAGATTGGGGAGAAGGGCGGCGAAGCCCGTGCCCGCCAGCGTCAGGAGAGCTGACGATTTGATACTGACCGTCCCTTTTTGACAAGCCATTCAAACCCATTTTTAAGGAGATGATCGAACATGTTGAAAACATTGCGCGTAACCTGCCTGACCGTAGCACTGGCCACTTCTCTGGGAACAGCAGCCCTGGCGTCCGATGGAGCAGCAGGGACGACAGACTCCGGAATGACGGGCAGCAGCACAAGTACCAGCAGCACCGGCACCATGAATAGCACAGGCTCGGGTACTTCGACAAGCGGCACAGACAGCACGTCCGGTACCAGCACGATGAGCGGCTCCGACAGCACGTCCGGCGGCATCAACACCAACAGCGGCATCGACGGTACAAGTGACGGCACATCCAGCGGCGGCACTTCCAATAACCTGAGCGGTACAAGCGGTACGGGCACCGGCTATAACCAAACCTCTGCCGCAGACGATGACGGCATGGATTGGGGCTGGCTCGGCCTGCTGGGTCTCGCCGGTCTGATGGGTCTGCGCGGCCGTGAGAGAGACCGCGACCATGACACTTACACGACAACGACGACCACCAACGGCTCCGTAACCGGCAGAGAAAAAGCACGTTAATCGGTGAGACGGCAGTTTGATCCCAAATTCCGCTTCCCCCTTTCGGAAACCGGTTTTTGTCCCAGCCAGAGGCATGGACAAGCCCGTTTGAAGCCCGAAAGGGGACTTTTCTATGCGGGGAGAGCCTTCCCCTATGCCCTGCTCGCTGATAAACCGGAGCACCCGAGTCAGCACATCTTCTCTGACCACAAATTGGGAATCACCGTTTTGACGTTCTTACCGGACGTTCCATGTCTTCTCAAGAACCAAGACATACGCGCCGCATTCAGTACCCTTGCTTCATGCGCAAAGGGCACCCTCTCGGGTGCCCTTGGTGAGACGATGATAGGATTGAGTAGAGCTCTTACACGTTAGTTAACCTGATCTTCCGTAGCACGCTTCACCAGTGCAACGACATCCGCCGCGGTACGCTGCTGCAGCGCTTCTGCAGCCAGCTTCTTCATCTCCGCCAGCGACAGCTTGGAGATCTGCGAGCGGGCCGGAAGGATCGAGGACGCGCTCATGCTGAACTCGTCGAGTCCCAGACCGATGAGCAGCGGAATCGCCGTAGCATCGCCTGCCATCTCGCCGCACATGCCGGTCCACTTGCCTTCCTTGTGCGCCGCGTCGATGACCATCTGGACCAGGCGCAGAATCGCCGGGTTGTACGGCTGGTACAGGTACGATACCCGCTCGTTCATCCGGTCTGCCGCCATCGTATATTGAATGAGGTCGTTGGTGCCGATCGAGAAGAAGTCCACTTCTTTGGCGAACTGATCCGCCATGACGGCTGTCGAAGGAATCTCCACCATGATGCCGAGCTGGATGCTGTCGGATACAGGGATCTGCTCTTCGATAAGCTTTGCCTTCTCTTCCAGCAGGATCGCCTTCGCTTCGCGGAATTCATCCAGCGTAGCGATCATCGGGAACATGATCCGCAGGTTGCCGTATACGCTCGCACGCAGCAGCGCACGGAGCTGGGTACGGAACAAGTCCTGCTGCTCCAGACATAGACGTACGGCACGGAAGCCCAGGAACGGGTTCATCTCTTTCGGCAGATCGAGATAAGGAAGCTCCTTGTCGCCGCCGATATCGAGCGTACGCACGACGACCGGCTTGCCTTCCATCTTCTCAAGCACGGCCTTGTAGGCGTTGAACTGCTCCTTCTCTGTAGGCAGCTTGTCGCGGCCCATATAGAGGAACTCCGTACGGTAGAGGCCTACCGCTTCCCCGCCGTTGTCAATTACGCCGGCCACGTCATTCGGCGTGCCGATGTTCGCTGCAAGCTCCACATGGTGGCCATCCGCTGTAACGGAAGGCTCGCTGCGCAGCTTCGCCCACTCAGCCCGCTGGGCTTCGTACTGCGCCTGCTTCTCGCGGTACTCTTCCACGACAGCCGGCTCCGGCTTCACGATCACCTGACCTGTCAGGCCGTCAAGGATTACGAGGTCGCCGTCCTGCACGACTTCAAGCACGTTCTTCGTACCGACCACCGCCGGAATTTCGAGCGAGCGGGCCATGATCGCCGAGTGCGACGTCCGGCCGCCGATGTTCGTGGCGAAGCCCTTTACGAATTGACGGTTGAGCTGCGCCGTGTCCGAAGGCGTGAGATCTTCCGCGATCAGAACGACTTCTTCGTCGATCGCCGTAAGGTTCACGAACTTTACGCCAAGCATGTACGACTGCACGCGCTTGGTTACATCGCGCATATCGGCCGCCCGCTCGCGCAGGTAGGCACTCTTCATGTTCTCGAACATGGCGATGAATCCGGCTGCAACCTCCTGCAGTGCCCATTCCGCATTGATGCGCTCGCTGCGGATTTTCTCCTTCACAGGATCGATCAGCTCAGGATCACCCAGTACGAGCAGGTGGGATTCGAAAATCTCCGCCTTCTCGTCGCCCAGCTGTACGCGGGTGCGTTCCTTCAGGGCTTCGAGATCCGCTCTGGACTGCTCCAGAGCGCTCTCGAATTTTTGAATTTCGGCTTCCGGGTCCTTGCCCTCCGCCTTCCGGATATCGAGGTGGGCCGCTTCCAGCCGGAACGCCTTCGCAATGGCGATCCCGGAGGCAGCCGCTATGCCATGAATATTATTCATGCAGGTCCCCCAGCCCTTCTTTAACCATGATGTCTTCCAGCGCCGCCATCACTTCCGCCTCATCTTCACCGCTCGCCAGGAACGTAATCGTGTCGCCAGGCTCCAGACCGAAGGACAGTACGCCCAGGATCGACTTCATCGTTACTTTGCGGCCGCCGGACTCAGCGAACACTTCGGATTTGAATTTGTTGGCTGTGTTTACCAGGGCTGTGGCCGGACGAGCGTGGATACCGTCTTCGCTTGTAATTTTGAATGTTTTTTGCATGATAAGTACCTCCGTATATGGTTTTTTTTGGGGTATGTCTTGAGCATTAAGAAGCGCTGCTGAATCTGGATGCCTTGCTATTTTATGAAAAGATAACACCGTACCGCCCATGGGGACGGTACAGCGTCAATCTCTTACTCCGTATTGGACCTTACGGTTTGGTTTGAAACCGATTGGTCTTAAGGCAGCTTAATCGTGATGATGTCTTTCTCGCCGAGGGTCACCGGACCGGTTTTGTTCAGCTTCACCGAAGCGCCTTCCGGCAGGTTCGTGAAGATGACCGGGGTTGCAATGGACGGCGCATTCTCTCTGACGAAGTCGATATCGACCTCCAGGATCGGCTGGCCGGCCTTGACCGTGTCACCTTGGGCGACGAGGGCCGTGAAGCCTTTGCCCTTTAATTTTACGGTGTTGACCCCGAAGTGGACAAGCAGCTCCTTGCCGCCTTCGGATTGGATCCCGATCGCATGCTTGCTCGGGAACACGTTGTAGATCGTTCCGTTCACCGGAGAAGCCACGATGCCGTTCTTCGGCAGGATCGCAAATCCGTCACCGGTCATCCGCTGGGAGAACACTTCATCCGGCACTTCGGAGATGTCGACCAGCTCGCCGTCCAGCGGCGCCACGATCGGCTCCTCTGTTACCGCGCCGGAAGCATCGGTGGTCTGCACTGCTGCAGGTGCCGCCGGAGCAGCCGGTGCAGGCGCTGCGGTAACCGCGCGGCCCTGCATGATGTCGTGAATCTGGCTCTTCAGAATATCCGAGTGCGTACCGAAGATCGCCTGGATGTTGTTCCCTACCTCGAGAACGCCGGCAGCACCCAGCTGCTTCAGCCGGTCTTTATCCACCTGCTTGGATTCCTTGACCTGAACGCGAAGACGCGTGATGCACGCATCGAGGTTTTCGATGTTGCTTTGACCGCCGAGCGCCGCGAGCACGTTCGATGGCAGCTCATCGGCTGCACCGGCCTGCTTGTCAGCCGCGCCTTCCGTATCTTCACGGCCCGGAGTCTTCAGGTTGAACTTGCGGATCGCGAAGCGGAAACCGAAGTAGTAAATCACGGCAAGGACGAGACCCACCGGAATCACCAGCCACCAAGCGGTACGGTTCTGAATTACACCGAACAGCAGGAAGTCGATAACCCCGCCGGAGAACGTCATCCCGATCTTGACATTCAGGATCTGCATCACCATGAACGACAGACCTGCGAAGACCGCGTGAATCGCGAAGAGGAACGGTGCTACGAACAGGAACGAGAACTCGAGCGGCTCGGTGATCCCTGTCAGGAACGACGTGAGGGCCGCAGAACCCATAATCCCGGCAACATACTTCTTTTGCTCCGGTCTGGCTTCGTGATAGATCGCCAGCGCAGCTGCCGGAAGTCCGAACATCATGAACGGGAATTTACCGACCATGAACGTACCGGCCGTAAGGGCCACGCCGTCTTTCAGCTGGGCGAAGAAGATTTTCTGGTCGCCGCGCACAATTTCGCCCGCCTTGTCCACGTACTGTCCGAATTCGAACCAGAACGGCGAGTAGAAAATGTGGTGAAGTCCGAATGGAATCAGGGAGCGTTCGATGAGGCCGAAGAAGAAGGCCGCAAGCGTCGGATTCGCATCCAGCATGTTATGCGAGAAGTGATTGAGGCCGCTCTGAATCGGTGGCCAGATGAAGATCATCAGGATCCCGAGTACCAGCGATGAGACGGCTGTAATGATCGGAACGAACCGCTTGCCTGCGAAGAAGCCGAGGTACGAAGGCAGCTGGATTTTGAAGAAACGGTTGTACATCGATGCAGCGAGTATCCCGATGATAACCCCGCCGAAGACGCCGGTCTGGAGTGTATTGATCCCGAGCACGTTCGCATACGACATATCCGTCTTCACCATTTCCGGGGTAACGCCTTTGAAGACGCCCATGGTGACATTCATAATCAAAAATCCGATGATCGCCGCGATCCCCGCGACGCCATCTCCGCCGGCCAGACCGACGGCTACACCGACGGCAAACAGAAGCGCCAGGTTGGAGAATACGATGTTCCCCGCCTGCTCCATCACCGTAGCAATGAGCTGTATCCATCCGGCATTCAGTGCCGGCATCAGCTCGAGCAGCGATGCATTGTGAAGCACATTCCCGAGTGCAAGCAGAATCCCTGCTGCAGGCAGGATGGCCACCGGAAGCATCAGCGCTTTACCGACCTTCTGCAGCACGCCGAACAATTGCTTGAACATGAGCCTTCCTCTCCTTTTATCCTTCATATACCCTTAGATTCAGCAAACGAAAAAAGGCATGCGCAAACAAGGTGTAATGAAAGTCCTAAGGGTAGGTTAACCCAAATAGGCCAAATCATTAGCAGACCTTGCTCACTCATGCCTGATCGAATCAGTAACACGAAACTATTCCGTTGTTTGATGAACCAAAAGGCTCTTTACACGAGAGATTATAGCACGCTCCCGTAAGGAGCACAATCCCTCTTCACAAATTTGACCACTTTCCCTCTAAGACCCCTCGCTTGGGAGCATCCTTTGCAAATGAATGGTCAAATAGATGGCTTCCGCTTCATAGACCGGCTTCTGCATGCGCTGCTGGATCACCTTCATCAGCGTCCATGCAAACGAATACATCTCGGGGTACTCATTTTTGATAATCTCGGCAATCTTCGTGGGCTCTTCTACCCGCTCGCCGCGGCGGATCCGCTCAAGCGCTACCATAAGATGACGCAGCAGACGCGCATAATCCAGGCTGTCCTTCTTGATCTTGATCTCCAGCTTGCGCTCAATGAGATCGATGAGATCGGTGACCAGTCTCGAATGCTCCTTGACCTCTACGACATGACGGTTTGTGATAGCGCTGTAAATATGAAGCGCCACAAATCCCACTTCGTCTTCCGGAAGCTGAACTCCAAGACGCCGGTTGATCTCATCAATGACGTGCTGGGCGAGCAGGTATTCCCGCGGGTAGAGCTCCCGGGTCTCATACTGAAACGGATTGTGGATCGGAATGTGCTGCCTGTACCGCTTGATCGCGAAGGCAATATGGTCCGTAAGCGCAATGTGAATCTGCTCATTGAGCGGCGCCCCGGCGTGCTGCGATATATAGAAAATAACGTCGTTCATGACTTCAATCAGCTTCTCATCCACTTGATGCATCAGGAGCTTATACTGCTCCTTCGCCTTCTCATTGGTGAGGATGAACATCTTCTCAATGCTGTCCAGGGCGATGGCATCCCCCTGCTTCCGGCTGAACCCGATGCCTTTACCGATCACCACCGTCTCTCCGTACTCCGGGTGGACCGCGATGATGACGTTGTTGTTCAATACTTTGCGTACCTGAAGGCTTTCCACGCCAGCACCTCTCAAACTCCCTAATTCGCTAAGGATACCAAAAAAGCCGGGGTTGTACAAGGAGTTCTTCCTGCTTCCAAAGTAACCCCAGCATGCCACACTTCCTTGAAATCCTTGCAGTCCACATGCCCCTCGTCCATGCATCTATTCGGCGACCAACTATGCTCCCCCACGATAATGCAGGGACGTTACGCAAAAACCCGGGATACGAAAAAAAGAGCCGCTCGGGCTCTTCTTTCTGGGCTGCGTATTGCGTAATGCAGCCATGTTGTCGTTACTTGTATGCGGTTGAGAGGACTCGAACCTCCACGGGCGTAAGCCCACTACCCCCTCAAGATAGCGTGTCTGCCATTCCACCACAACCGCTCGGTTACGCGGCCAACGGCCGCGGGCTTGGATGCTGCCAACGGAGAGAGAGGGATTCGAACCCTCGAGACGCTTGTGACGCCTACACGATTTCCAATCGTGCTCCTTCGGCCAGCTCGGACACCTCTCCATAGGATCCCCGCCACAGGGATCGGACCCGGTACTGGTCTGGTGCCGTCGAGAGGAATCGAACCTCCGACCTACGCATTACGAGTGCGTTGCTCTACCGCTGAGCTACGACGGCATGTTTGGTGATCGCTGACGGGATCGAACCGCCGACCCTTACCCTGTCAAGGTAATGCTCTCCCAGCTGAGCTAAGCGATCGTATTATTATAAGAAACCGGAGAGAGAGGGATTCGAACCCTCGCACCACTTGCGCAGTCTAACCCCTTAGCAGAGGGTCCCCTTGAGCCACTTGGGTATCTCTCCATGCATCTAAACAGAAATCTGGCAGAGAGGGTGGGATTCGAACCCACGAGACGCTCACACGCCTACACGATTTCGAGTCGTGCTCCTTCGACCACTCGGACACCTCTCCACAAAAGCTTCCAACCGGGATCGAACCGGTGACCTCATCCTTACCATGGATGCACTCTACCTACTGAGCTATGGAAGCATATTGGTGGAGCCAAGCGGGATCGAACCGCTGACCTCCTGCTTGCAAGGCAGGCGCTCTCCCAGCTGAGCTATGGCCCCGTGCTACAGAACTTATTATACATCAACTTTCTCCGAAAAAGAAACCCAAAGCTCTTTCCTCAGATGGCAACTGAAGCCTTGGAAGCGTTACCCTGAGAAACGGAAACATCCATCAATTTCATAAGCAAAAGAGCCCGCGCCTGGGCTCCTTGCTTTTATCGGGATGACACGATTTGAACATGCGACCCCCTGGTCCCAAACCAGGTGCTCTACCAAGCTGAGCTACATCCCGTCAAGCGTTCCCTGAGAGATTCGAACTCCCGACCTTTTGATTCGTAGTCAAACGCTCTATCCAGCTGAGCTAAGGGAACACAGATCTATAAAAAAGGCGCTGCCCGGAGTCGAACACGGGGATAAGGCTTTTGCAGAGCCCTGCCTTACCACTTGGCTACAGCGCCGAATTTTATAATTGGAGCGGAAGACGGGAATCGAACCCGCGACCCTCGCCTTGGCAAGGCGATGCTCTACCGCTGAGCCACTTCCGCAGGTGGTGCGGTCGAGAGGACTCGAACCTCCACGGCTGTTACACCACTAGAACCTGAATCTAGCGCGTCTGCCAATTCCGCCACGACCGCATAAAAAAAGTGAGCCATGTAGGACTCGAACCTACGACACCCTGATTAAAAGTCAGGTGCTCTACCAACTGAGCTAATGGCTCTTGGGGAAAAGAAAGTGGCTCGGGACGGAATCGAACCGCCGACACGAGGATTTTCAGTCCTCTGCTCTACCAACTGAGCTACCGAGCCTTACTTCAAGAGATTAAAAATGGCGGAGCCGACGGGATTCGAACCCGCGGTCTCCTGCGTGACAGGCAGGCATGTTAGGCCTCTACACCACGGCTCCAAGCCAAAGTAAAACGATATGGTGGAGGCTGACGGGATCGAACCGCCGACCCTCTGCTTGTAAGGCAGATGCTCTCCCAGCTGAGCTAAGCCTCCATATGGCTCCCCGAACAGGACTCGAACCTGTGACAACTCGATTAACAGTCGAGTGCTCTACCAACTGAGCTATCAGGGAATAAGATTACTGAAAAGAAGTGGTGGAGGCTGATGGATTCGAACCACCGAACTCGATGAGAGCAGATTTACAGTCTGCCGTGTTTAGCCACTTCACTAAGCCTCCAGGATAACATGACCCGTAGGGGATTCGAACCCCTGTTACCTCCGTGAAAGGGAGGTGTCTTAACCCCTTGACCAACGGGCCATACTAGATAAAATCATGGTGGAGCCAAGCGGGATCGAACCGCTGACCTCCTGCTTGCAAGGCAGGCGCTCTCCCAGCTGAGCTATGGCCCCATGCGATTATAAAGTTATATGGTGGGCCCTAGTGGACTCGAACCACCGACCTCACCCTTATCAGGGGTGCGCTCTAACCAGCTGAGCTAAGGGCCCTTATGAAATAGCCGCATGAAAAAGCCCACCCATAGGCGGGCTTACAGGGGCTGCTGCTTGGCGACGTTCTACTCTCCCAGGACCCTGCGGTCCAAGTACCATCGACGCTGGAAGGCTTAACGTTCGTGTTCGGGATGGGTACGCGTGGTTCCCTTCCGCCATCATCACCAAACGGTTGTTCAAGGCTTGCACCTTGAAAACTGGAAACGAAAACTGCTAGCTAAAGATCTAACATCTATATTACTGCCGCCGCTTCCTTACGGAAGCTTGTGGATAAGCCCTCGACCGATTAGTATTCGTCAGCTCCACGCGTTGCCGCGCTTCCACCCCGAACCTATCAACCTCGTCGTCTACAAGGGGTCTTACATACTGGGAAATCTCATCTTGAGGGGGGCTTCACGCTTAGATGCTTTCAGCGCTTATCCCGTCCGTACTTGGCTATCCAGCCGTGCTCCTGGCGGAACAACTGGTACACCAGCGGTACGTCCATCCCGGTCCTCTCGTACTAAGGACAGCTCCTCTCAAATTTCCTGCGCCCGCGACAGATAGGGACCGAACTGTCTCACGACGTTCTGAACCCAGCTCGCGTACCGCTTTAATGGGCGAACAGCCCAACCCTTGGGACCTACTTCAGCCCCAGGATGCGATGAGCCGACATCGAGGTGCCAAACCTCCCCGTCGATGTGGACTCTTGGGGGAGATAAGCCTGTTATCCCCAGGGTAGCTTTTATCCGTTGAGCGATGGCCCTTCCATTCGGTACCACCGGATCACTAAGCCCGACTTTCGTCCCTGCTCGACCTGTTTGTCTCGCAGTCAAGCTCCCTTATGCCTTTGCACTCTTCGAATGATTTCCAACCATTCTGAGGGAACCTTGGGGCGCCTCCGTTACGCTTTAGGAGGCGACCGCCCCAGTCAAACTGCCCACCTGACACTGTCCCCGTACCGGATCACGGTACCAGGTTAGAACTCCGATACGATCAGGGTGGTATCCCAACGGCGCCTCCACCCAAGCTGGCGCTCAGGCTTCTCAGGCTCCCACCTATCCTGTACAGATCGTACCAAAGTCCAATATCAAGCTGCAGTAAAGCTCCATGGGGTCTTTCCGTCTTGTCGCGGGTAACCTGCATCTTCACAGGTATTAAAATTTCACCGGATCTCTCGTCGAGACAGCGCCCAAGTCGTTACGCCATTCGTGCGGGTCAGAATTTACCTGACAAGGAATTTCGCTACCTTAGGACCGTTATAGTTACGGCCGCCGTTTACTGGGGCTTCGGTTCACAGCTTCGGATTGCTCCTAACCGCTCCCCTTAACCTTCCAGCACCGGGCAGGCGTCAGCCCGTATACTTCGCCTTGCGGCTTCGCACAGACCTGTGTTTTTGCTAAACAGTCGCTTGGGCCTTTTCACTGCGGCCCCCTCGGGCTATTCACCCTACCGAGGCACCCCTTCTCCCGAAGTTACGGGGTCATTTTGCCGAGTTCCTTAACGAGAGTTCTTCCGCGCGCCTTAGCATGCTCTGCTCGCCTACCTGTGTCGGTTTGCGGTACGGGCACCTTCTCCCTGGCTAGAGGCTTTTCTTGGCAGCCTGAACTCATGACCTTCGGTACTTAAATTTCCCTCCCCATCACAGCTTAGCCTTACGATGTGCGGATTTGCCTACACATCAGCCTTACTGCTTGGACGAGCATCCATCAGCTCGCGTCACTATCCTTCTGCGTCACCCCATTGCTCATAACGGTTCACGGTGGTACAGGAATTTCAACCTGTTGTCCTTCGACTACGCCTTTCGGCCTCGCCTTAGGTCCCGACTTACCCTGAGCGGACGAGCCTTCCTCAGGAACCCTTAGGCTTTCGGCGGATCAGATTCTCACTGATCTTTTCGTTACTCATACCGGCATTCTCACTTGTATGCAGTCCAGCTGTCCTCACGATCAACCTTCAACCCGCATACAACGCTCCCCTACTGCCCGGGTGCAAACAAGTTTGCACCTTGGACTCATAGCTTCGGTGGTGTGTTTAGCCCCGTTACATTTTCGGCGCAGAGTCACTCGACCAGTGAGCTATTACGCACTCTTTCAATGGTGGCTGCTTCTAAGCCAACATCCTGGTTGTCTGTGCAACTCCACATCCTTTCCCACTTAACACACACTTGGGGACCTTAGCTGATGATCTGGGCTGTTTCCCTCTTGACAATGGATCTTAGCACTCACTGTCTGACTCCCGGGCATCACGTTTGCGGCATTCAGAGTTTGACTGGACTTGGTAACCCTTGGCGGGCCCCGCACCCAATCAGTGCTTTACCTCCGCAACGCTAACCCGAGGCTAGCCCTAAAGCTATTTCGGGGAGAACCAGCTATCTCCGAGTTCGATTGGAATTTCTCCGCTACCCCCACCTCATCCCCGAATTTTTCAACATTCGTGGGTTCGGGCCTCCAGTGCGTGTTACCGCACCTTCACCCTGGACAGGGGTAGATCACACGGTTTCGGGTCTACGTCCACGTACTATGTCGCCCTATTCAGACTCGCTTTCGCTGCGGCTGCGGCTTCTCACCTTAACCTCGCACGGGAACGTAACTCGCCGGTTCATTCTACAAAAGGCACGCCATCACCCATTAACGGGCTCTGACTTCTTGTAAGCACACGGTTTCAGGTTCTTTTTCACTCCGCTCCCGCGGTTCTTTTCACCTTTCCCTCACGGTACTGCTTCACTATCGG